>NZ_CP022222.1:5487428-5788423 GCF_009930815.1 Bradyrhizobium sp. CCBAU 051011
GAACAGGTTTTTCTCGACGTCGTCAGGAAATCCGTGACCGGTATCGAACACTGAGACCTCAACCATCTCGTCGTCGACCGGCCGGTTTGAGGCGATCAGTTCGCGCCGCGCTGACTGGGCCATGGCTTCCAGCGCGTTGCGGAACAAATTGACCAGGACCTGCTGGATCTGGACGCGGTCGACCAGCAGCAGATCATGATGCGGGTCGAGGCTGAAGCGGGTCCGCACGTCCTGCTCACGCGCGCCAGCGAGGCCGAGCGCGCCGGCTTCCTCGATCATCTTCGAGAGGCTGACGACACGTTTCTCCGATTCGCCGCGGGCGACGAAATCGCGCAAGCGCCGGATGATCTGCCCGGCGCGGATCGCCTGCTCCGAGGCGTGGTCCATCGCGTTCTCGATTTTGGCGCGGTTCGGATCGTCGCTCGCCGCGAGCAGGCGTCGCGACCCCTTCATGTAGTTGCTGATGGCGGCAAGCGGTTGGTTGAGCTCATGCGCGAGTGCAGACGACATCTCACCCATTGCGCTCAGGCGCGAGATGTGAACGAGCTCCGATTGCAATTCCTGCAATCGCGCCTGGGTCTGTTGATGCTCGGTGAGGTCGCGGACGAAGCCGGTGAAATAGGGCATCCCTCCGGATTGCATCTCGCCGATCGACAGATGCATCGGGAAGGTAGTGCCGTCCTTGCGCTGGCCGGTGACGATGCGGCCGATGCCGATGATGTGCGGCTCGCCGGTGGCGGCATAGCGAGCCATGTAGCCGTCGTGCCTCGAACGGTCGGGCTCCGGCATCAGCATGCTGACGTTCTGACCGATGCCCTCATGCTTGAGATAGCCGAACTGCCGTTCCGCCGCGCTCGAGAAGAACTGCATGATACCGCGGCCGTCGATGACGATCATTGCGTCCGGGATCGTCTCCAGGATCGACTGCAAGTGCCGTTCGCGCGTACGCAAATCCTCCTCTAGCCGCTTCTCCTCGTCGATATCGAGCACGACGCCGGAGAGATGGGACGCCGCGCCATCCTTGTCTTTAGTAAGGCTACCGCGGGCGCGGATCCAATGGCTGCGGCCGTCTTGCCGCTGTAGGCGCCAGGAAAGGTCGAACGACGCGCCGCTCTCGATCACTCGCGCAATCGCCTGTTTGGTGCGCGCGCGGTCGTCAGGCTCAAGCAGCGAAAGGAACAGGTCGTACGTGACCGGGACATCAGCGGGAACCCCGAATAACCTTCGCGCGGTCTGCGACCAGACCAATTCCCGGTTCGAGAAATCGAGATCCCAGCCAGCGACGCCGGCGGCCTCCGCCCCCAGCCGAAAGCGCTGATCATGGGTGCGGGAATCTAGTGGTGATGAAACTCGGCCACTCAAAGCATTATCCAGTTCAGCAATCCGCCGAGGATGAGTTCCCCATTATGGTCCCAATGTCCCGTTTTGCTCAAGGGAGGTGGCTGCGTCCACATACCGCTGCACCGCAGCATTAACGGGTGGCCCATGCCGAATTCCTGATCAACCCCGTCTAGGATCGCCCACACGCAAGGCTCCAAGTCGGCGGCGCAAGTCTCGTCCTCCACGCGCCGTTGTCCCGTTGGGAGGCGATCCTTGACCTTCCTCAACATCTCTGCCGCACGGCATGCTTGAATTGATTATCAAGGAAAGCGAGGGTCTGCCTTGTACAAATTCCTCGAGCAAATCGTTGCCGACTACATGACGCGTGAGCCCAGGACGGTCGCGCACGACATCACGATGCGTGAGCTCGGCGAGCTCTTCGACAAGGAAGACTTCAACGCCTATCCCGTCACCGACGGCGGGCAGGTGCTCGGCATCGTCTCGAAATTCGACTACCTGTCCTGTTTTGTGTTCACGCCAGCGCGCATGATTCCGCGCTATCGCGATCTGATGCAGCGTAAGGTGGCTGACGTGATGACGTCGGAATTCATCTATGTTGTACCGGAGACCAGGTTGACGCGGGTGCTCGAACTGATGGTCAATCACCGCCTCCGCAGCATGCCAGTGCTTGAAGCGGACCAGCGGCTCGCCGGCATCATTTCCCGGGAGGATGTAATGCGTGCCCTGCAGAGTTCCACCGCGTCGGAAGCGGCACAACCCTGATCGAGGAACTTGCATAAAAATCGGACGAGCGAGCCTCAGCTCGCCTTGGCCCAATCCGTCTTCCGGCGAGAGTACGTACAAACCCGACATCGGATCGACCCAGAACAGATGGTCATGAGCTGTCTTGACGCCGGGGGCGTTCTCGGCGGCGACAGTCGCTGCCTGCCGGGTGACCGGTGACGACGCCGCTGGGGTGCACGATGCCGTCGCGGACGATCATGGTGAGCCCATGCGGGGCACCAGTCCGTCCTGCGGTAGGTGTGCATATTCTTGCCCTCGGAGCTCGAAAAGTTCACCCGGGATGAAACGCTCGTCCTCGAAGTGGAATCCAACTTCGTCGGGCTTGGCGGGCGAGGAATCATAATACAACACCCAGCCGCCGCCCTGACAGTCGGATTGCGTTGTGCAGTTTGATTGGGTGGCGACCGCGCCGAAGCAAGGTCCCCCCGTTGCGCCCCATCTCGAAACCCCGGTCCCAGCGGCCGGGGTTTTTGTTTTGAGGGAAATCGCCAAGATTCCGGCTAGATCGCCCCGGACGTCGATCTTCAATTCGCCAGCCTCGGGAGAAGGATGATCTCCTTCACGAGGGAACGCAGGATCTCGCTAGCCCCTGGATACTGCGAGGGCCTTCGATCGGACGACCTCTGGTTCTGGCGTGCTGGATCGCATTTTGGCGTCGCGCGAAAACTTGCGTGCTTCGGCTTGATTGGAAGCCAACGATAAATGCGTCATCGGATCATGCCAAATTGGCGACAGAGGGCGGCAGCTCAACTCAGCAGATGTATTACACATCTAGATAGTTCTCGGACGTCGATCGTGCGTGCCGCTGCAAGACTTGATTTCGAAATGGTCCGACTGCACGATAGCTACGATGTTGCGAGGTCTATGCACGACGTACGCCAGATTATGGGGCTATCTTGATACTGCCGGCGCGAGCAACCGCTCGCCGCCGTTCGAGATCCGCCGTGATGATGCGCGAAAATTCTTCCGAGGAATTGCGGACAGTTAGGTCATACCACCCCAAAGCGTCGTCGCGCAGCTTCGTCTCAGCACTGCATCAAGTAGCCCGCTGGCTGATAGGGTTTCATTATGAAGGCGAGCGTCCTGCGGCACGTAGGGTGAATCGCGGCCGTTCGGGCCGGGGAATTTGCGCTTGGCGAATTGTGTCAGTTCCAAGCCGACATCGCTTCGCCAAGCTCCACATCTGCCACTAATGCTCGGGGTTCGGTGCCGGTCGAAACCAGCAATTTCGACATTCATTCCTCCGGCTGTCCAATCCCGAAACACCGCTTTGTTCAATTTGAGCTGTAAGGTGGCGCTTTAGGCACGCCGATTATTCCGCTTCTCAATGGTCATAGCAAAAACAATCCGGGCCTCCCCAGGGAAGCTCCCGCAAGCAAGGGAGGCGTCGTTCTCGGACGATCTCCACGAGGAGGAGGCGATGCTCGACTGCTGCGGACCGGCCAGTAAGCGGACGACGCTTCTGTGCCAAAAACCGACGTTGTGGGAATGGTCGCTTTCTCGCGCAAAAGCGGACGTTCGATCCCGTCACGCTCGAGCTCCTGAGCACTATTCCCCAATGATTTGGGGAGAGCCCGGTCACCATGCCGAGCCGAGCCCTGCGGAAACAGACATCAAGATCCTCGCCAAGGGAGAGCCGCCCGCCCATGGCGTCAACAGCGGTCATCATCCTTGCTGGGATTGCCGCTTCCGCATTGACTTTCGGCCGTAGAACAAGACCTTGGCTCCCTCCGTCGCTGCAATGTAGCCAATGAGGATTGCGGCGATCGTGCCCATCTGTAGGGCTGATAGCGGCACAAAGCCAAAAATCGAGCTCAAGTGTCCGAGGAACGGAATCGCGAGCGTCCCGGCTGCAACGACAAGCGTGGTCCATAATAGCAGGCGACTGGGCCTGCTGCGAAAAGCGGGTCGCTGTGTCCGCAGGACAAGCACGACGGCGAGTTCGGTCAGAAGCGAGACTATGAACCAAAACGTTTGAAACGTCGGCTGGTCGGCATGAAAAACAAGTAGCAAAGCTGCAAATGTTACGAGATCGAAGGCCGAGCTGATCAGTCCAAAGACGATCATGAAACTGCGAATGTCCTTGATGTTCCAGCGCTGAGGCCGACGCAAGCGGTCAGGATCGACATTGTCGCTTGAGATCGCAATCGACGGCACGTCGGAAAGAAAATTGTTCAGCAGGATCTGCTTGGCCGCCAGTGGCAGGAACGGAAGCAGCGGCGCGGCCAGCGCCATGCTCAGCATGTTTCCGAAGTTCGCGCTGGTGGTGATCGAGATATATTTGAGCGTGTTGGCGAAGGTTCGCCGTCCATCCTCGACGCCGCTGCGCAAGCAGTCGAGATCGCGGCTCAGGAGGATGATGTCGGCACTCCCGCGCGCGACATCCACGGCCTGCTCAACCGAGATGCCGACATCGGCCGCATGCAGGGCCGGTGCGTCGTTGATGCCGTCGCCGAGATATCCGACCGAGTGCCCGGTCTTCTGCAAGGCGCGGACGACCCGCTCCTTCTGTTGAGGATCGATTTCAACGAAAAGGTCGGTGCGTGGCGCGAGGTGCCATAATGCCTCATCTCTGAGCTTCCCCAAGTCGTCGCCGGTCAGCATCGACTTCGGATTGAGACCGACGGCTGTGGCCAAATGTGCCGTTACATGGCGGTTGTCCCCGCTGATCACTTTGATGCTTATCCCGAGCTGGGCGAGATCGTGGATCGTCCGCTGCGCGTCCGCTTTGGGAGGGTCGGAGAAGATCAGAAAGCCACGAAACGTCATGTCTTGCTCTTGATCTCGTCCATATTGCGACTTGGCCGCGATTTTGCGCGTAGCCAGAGCCAGGACCCTAAACCCCTCGGTCCCCTTCGCCTCAAAAACCCTATTGAGTTCGGTACGCAATGCAGGCGTCAGGGGGATATCGGCGGTGTTGCGCTGGAACGACGAGCAGATACCGAGTACGCTGGAAAATGCGCCCTTGGTAACAACGAGATGCTCTGTCTGATTGCCGTCTTCCGCCACGACGATGGTCAGCCGGCGGCGAAGAAAATCGTACGGAATTTCGTCGATCTTGGTGAAGCCGTGCGTCGTCAAGCCTGCGCCGCTGCCCGCGGCCATGATCGCGGCATCGAGCGGATTTTCGATGCCGTTCTCGAACGCCGCGTTGAGGAAGGCAAGCTGGCTGATTTCGGTGGAAGACCGATTGTCCGCATCCAACGCACCATTGAGAACGATGGTACCTTCGGTCAGGGTACCGGTCTTGTCGGTGCACAGGATATCCATGCTGCCAAGGTTCTCGATGGCTTCCAGGCGGCGGACGAGGACGCCCCGCCGGCCCATATCTCGGGCGCCCGCGGCCAGGGTCACACTGACGATCGCAGGCAACAGCTCTGGCGATAGGCCGACCGCAAGCGCCACGGCAAACAGCAGGGACTCGACCGCTGGACGACCGAGAAGCAGATTCATTGTCAGGACGAACAGAACGATGATGACCATCGCGCGAAGTAGAAGATATCCGAACTGACGCACGCCGCGCCCGAAATCCGTCTCGGGCTCGCGGGCTCCAAGCCGAGCCGCGATTGTGCCAAAGACAGTCCGGAGACCGGTTTTGACGACAAGAATCCTCGCCGTGCCGCTTTGGACCGAGGCACCCAGAAAGACTGCATTTGTCCGAGCAGAAACTGCCGCCTCCGCCTTTATGATCCCAGGCTGTTTCTCGACCGGAAAGGATTCGCCTGTCATGCCCGCTTCGCTGACTAGGAAGTCCACGGCCTCGATTACAAGGCCATCGGCCGGGATCAAATTCCCCGCCGACAGCTGGATGATATCGCCGGGCACGATTGTGCTAACAGGCACTACCCGTTCCACGCCGTCGCGTACGACGCGACATGTCAGCGCCAAGCTGCGTTTCAGCTCCTCGACCGCCGCCGACGCGCGGTACTCCTGAAAAAAGCCGAGTAGGGTGCTTCCAAGAACAATCGCCAGAACGATGGTCGAGTCCATCCACTGTTGCAGCACTAAGGAGATCGCCGCGGCGAATATCAGAATGAGAACGAGGGGGCTTTCGAATTGCCGCAGAAGCAAACGAAGTGCGCTTAGGCGCGATGAGTCTTCGACGACGTTGGGACCCACCAGGCGAAGCAACGCGGTGGCTTTCTCCGAGCAAAGGCCGCCAGGACCCGATCCCAACGTGGTCATCAGCGCAGCTGCGTCCTGGCTCCAGTAGGGAGTATCAAGGCATGGATCGCTCATTTACTTCAGTCCGGGGCGCGCAAGATCAAGTGTCGGGAATTTGGAGATGCGACAAAATGAGCGTTGCTTGTCTTCCGCGCCAACCAGCGCATAGTGGATTGGGTTACAAGCATCCCGCGACAATGGCGGCCGTCACGCCTCGATTTTTGCTGCATTGGCTTCGGCCTCGATCACCACAGTCATGGTGCGAAACACGCTTGAGGGATTGACGCTGATCGAATCGATACCAAGCTGGGTCAGGTAGCGCGCGATTTCCGGGTAATTTGCTGGAGCTTCTCCGCAGATGCCGACGTGACGTCCGTTTCGCTTGGCGCCCGTCACAGCCTGCCGAAACATCTCCAGCATTCCCGGATCGCGCTCATCGAAATCAAAGGCGACGATATCGGAATCCCGGTCGACGCCGAGCGTAAGCTGGGTGAGATCATTCGAGCCAATGGAAAAGCCGTCGAACAGTTCCGAAAACGCGTCGATCTGGATGACATTGTTCGGAATCTCGCACATCACGTAGATCTCAAGCCCGCCTTCGCCGCGCTTGAGTCCGTTGGCGGTCATCGTCGCGATCACACGTCGCCCTTCCCCGACGGTTCGGCAGAAGGGCACCATGATGCGCAAATTGGAAAGACCCATCTCCTCGCGCACCCGGCGGAGCGCTGCACACTCCAGCTTAAAGCCATCGGCGTAAGCGGGGTGGCTGTAACGCGAAGCCCCCCGGAATCCCAGCATCGGATTCTCCTCTTTCGGCTCGAACGCTTCGCCGCCGAGCAGACTGGCGTATTCGTTGGTCTTGAAGTCGGAAAGCCGGACAATCACGGGCTTGGGATAGAATGCCGCGGCAATCGTGCCGACGCCTTCCGCTAGCGTCTGAATGAAGAAATCGGAAGGGCTCTTGTAGCCTTTGACAAGACGAGCGATGGCAGCTTTCGCTTTGGCCGAGGCGATCATCTGCGGCTTGAGAAGCGCCATCGGGTGGACGCCGATATGTTCGCTGATGATGAATTCCATACGCGCGAGGCCGACCCCGGCTTGTGGTTGCATCGCCACCCGGAAAGCCATTTCAGGCGTGCCGACATTGACCATGATTGCGGTGTGCGGCTGCCGGAGTTCGTTCACGGGCGTCCGGGTGACGTGGAAGGCGACCTTTCCTTGATAGACGCTTCCAATGTCGCCTTGGGCGCAGGAGATCGTGACGTTTGTCCCCGTCTTGAGCTTCTCCGTCGCATGCGTCGCGCCCACTACTGCGGGGATGCCCAGTTCCCGAGCCACAATCGCCGCATGACAGGTCCGGCCGCCTTTGTCGGTGATGACCCCGGCCGCGATTTTCATGACCGGCTCCCAATCCGGACTGGTCGACGGCGCGACCAAAATCTCGCCGGGCTTGAAGGCGGCGAGGTCTCGGGCTGTGGCAATCCGGCGGGTGGATCCCGATACGATCTTTTCCCCCACCGCGCGACCGGTAACGATTACGGTTCCGGTTTCCTTGAGATCGTAGGTTTCGTAAACGTCCGGCGAGCGCTGCGAAGCAACCGTCTCGGGCCGCGCCTGAATGATGTAGAGCTTGCCATCGGCACCGTCCTTGGCCCATTCGATATCCATGGGCATGGCAATGCCAGCATGCTTTGAATAGTGCTCCTCGATGTGCACGGCAATGTCCGCAAGGCTCAACACTTCGGTATCGGAGATGCAAAACCTTTGCCGCTCGGCGCTGGGCACCGTTCGAACAAGCGTCGCCCGGCTGCCGCCGCCCGTGCCGTAGATCATGCGAATTTGCTTGCCACCGAGCCGCCGCCGCAGGACGCAGCGAAATCCTTGCTTCAGGGTCGGCTTGTGAACGTAGAACTCGTCAGGATCGACCTTGCCCTGGACGATGGTTTCGCCGAGGCCGTAACAGCCCGTGATGAAAACAACATCGCGAAACCCGGATTCGGTATCGAGCGTGAAGATGACGCCGCTGGCGCCAATATCCGAACGAACCATTTTCATCACGGCGACGGAGAGGGCGACCTTGAAGTGGTCGAAACCCTTGTCGAGGCGGTAAGAAATCGCGCGATCGGTAAAGATTGAGGCAAAGCAGCGCCGGCAGGCCTCGAACAAGTCCTTCGCGCCACGCACATTAAGGAAGCTTTCGTGCTGGCCGGCAAAGCTTGCGGTCGGCAGATCTTCCGCCGTCGCAGAACTTCGTACCGCAACGGCGACGCCGGTCCCGGATTCCCGCTCAAGCTGCCGATAAGCTTCCACGATCTGTTCGCGGAGAAGCGGCGTGTCCATTGCCCTGTATATGATCTCGCGGGCCTTGGCGGCCTTGCTCGCAAGCTGCTTGATCTTGCGCTTGTCGAGACCGTCCAGAAGCTGGTGAAGTTCGTCCGCGACATCGCCCTGCGACAGCGCATCGCGATAAGCGTCTGCCGTGATGGCAAAGCCGTTGGGGACAGCAACCCCTTGTGACGACAAAACGGAATACAATTCGCCAAGCGAGGCGGTCTTGCCGCCGACAAGCCCGACGTCGTTCAATCCGAGTTCGAGGAATGATCTGATATATTTTGCCATGCAACCAATAAATCAGGCTGGATTCGGCCGGTATTGACGAAGGTCAATCATCTCGCACGTCCGCAGCGGAGTGCCTGATGGGGTCGTGAAGGGCCAAAATTGGCCGTTAACCAGGCCGTCCCTCGGGGTATCGGGAAGGTGGAGAAGAATTGTACTTGACGCACGTCAAGCAATGGTGCGGGGCACCATGGTAATTGACAACATGGGCGATAATCGCTTGGAAACCTGCGGAGATGCGCAAATGCCTATGCAAAGCAACATCCACTTCTACGTAAATTGGGCTAAAGAGCGCCTCGATGAAATGGACGCCACGCTGACGTCATTTGAGAACAAAGTCGCTGAAGTGCAAGCCGATGCCCGCGATAGGGCAGACAAGGTTCTTTCAGCAATGCGCGAGAAACGCGATGAATTTAGGAACATCGTCAAGAAACAGGCGGAAGCGAATGAGGCCGGCTGGATCACTGCTCAGGCGCAATTGGAGTCTGAATGGGGTTCCTTCGAGACCGAATCAAGAAAATATGTCGAGAGCTTCGTCAAGCAGGTCGAGCAACAGCAGGCAACGTTTAAACTTCAGGCCGCCGCCCAACTGAACGCCTGGCGCGAAGCGGCCGACAAACTTGGCTCCGCTGCCAACGATTTCGCTGCCGACCGTCGGAACGAAATCGACGCGGCGCTGAAGCGTATGAACGCTGATGCCGTCGCAGCGGAGGCGAAGCTCCTGAAGCTGAGTGAGGCGGGAACCCAGTCCTGGTCGGTACTGACGGCCGCTCTAACGGAAACACGCGCTACCTTCGATCGCGCCAATCGGGCGTTGCGGGAGCAGTTCAAGCGATCTGCCTGATCAAGATAGCTGGCCTTTCCAGCCTGGCGGTCCTTGGCGGGATTAGTCGCAGTGGCGAAAGGCGCCACTGCATTACGATGTAGGGTAGATCCGTGCGGTTGGCCTATCGAGAGCCGTATTACAGGATCGCAGCGGCGCTGGTCGCATGGCTCTGCCTTGGCGCGCACGTCAGGATCGCGAACGCTCAAGCAAATAATCCGCCTGCAATTGTCGAGGTATGTAGGCCCTGTCATGGTGTGGATGGCACCGGGGGTGATGTTGAAAAGCCAAATCTCGCCGGACAAAAGAGCATCTATATTCGCGAGCAACTTTTGGCCTTCCGATCAGGCAAGCGCAAACATCCCGACATGAAATCGATCGCCCGGGATTTGTCAGACCGGGAGATTGATCAACTGGTAATTTATTACTCTACTTTGTCGTCCAACTGATACGTTTCCGATGCGATCCGCATCGTTGCAGACCCCGAGGTGTTTCTTGAAAGCCGAAAGATCTGAGTGGTGCTCTTGTCGGCCAATGCTACATGTCCTATGCGCTTGTAGTGGGACATCAGAGAGACTTTCCATGACGAGATTCTGTCTCGCATTTCTCATGACGTGCGCCTGGGGTGAGGCCAGTTATGCAATAGATCGCGGACACCAGCGGGCAAGGAGCATGCTCGAAACGATGTGTGGACGATGTCACGCTGTGGGTCCAACCGGACAGAGCCCGCACACCGACGCACCACCGTTTCGAACTTTCGGAGAAGACAAGCTTTACGACAATGATTTTGGAAAACGACTACAAGACGGCTTAAGCACCATCCACCGTGACATGCCAACTTTCAAATTTAGCCGGCGTGATGCTGATGCTGCAGTCAACTATCTCAAATCCGTTCAGCGTTCCAGGAAGTCAAAGCCATAGCGACACTTCCTGGATGTGGCCAACTATCTTGGCCGTGCTTTCGTGGCGTAACCCCGCGGGGTTTATGCGGCCCGTTCACTCGTAGCGTAATGCTTCGATTGGATCGAGCCGGGCGGCCTTCCGAGCAGGGTAGTAGCCGAAAAAGATGCCAACGGCTGCCGAGAACAGGAACCCGCCCGCAATGGCGGCGAGCGATATCGGCGCCGCGCAGCCGGTGAGGCAGAAATGGCGAGTGTCGCGCCGACGATATTCCCGCGGTGCCGCCGCTGAAGGGAGGGGTACATTTGCAGCGCATCTTTGCTGCCGGTTTCGCCAGGGCCCGACTGCTTGTTCATCTCGCCTAAACCTCACGGAATAGTTGTTAAATCTAGCCCGCTGGTGACCGAGGCAGCTGATCGGCATCAAGGCGATCGGTTGACACTTGGTTCAGCTGAAAGCCATGCTGCCGGTAGGAAGCAGTGTGAGGTGTGCAGCAGAGCTAACCAGACCCTTGCGGACGGTTCATGGCGTCGGTAACGCAAGTGCAAGCCGTCTGTCCTCAAGTCGCGCCTTGGCCTTGATGACATGGGCCGTCTGCGAATATTCGTTGTCAGTGTTGACGCGGACCGCGATCCCGAAGCCCGCGACTCCGATACCCGCCACCAGTGCAGCGACCACGATTTTCATGTGGGTCGTGCGATCTGCGGTATAGATCGAGTGGTTCATCGCGGACCTCCAAAAGTGGCGATTCTTGAAGTCGTATTTCCTGCCTTATGCGACTGCGATCGGGTGGACGAGAGATGTGTGCCCTCACGCATCCATATTGTGCAGGCGCTGTCTGTTACGAAGCATGATCTGGCGAGCGCCGGAAAAGCCAAGCACGCCATCATTGTGAAGTTGTGATAGGGCGCGGGAGACTGTTTCAAGCGTGAGCCCCAGATAGTCTCCGATGTCCCTGCGGCACATTGGAAGCGCCATCATGCCAGTCCCGGCCAAACGACGATCCATCTCAAGCAGGAAGCTTGCTACGCGCTCCATCGCGTTCTTGCGGCCCAGAAGCAGCATGTGGTCTTCGGCATGTCGAAGTTCGCCGGCCGTGATGGTCCAGAGGCTCCGGGCAACATGGGCGGTCATGCCGGCTGCCTGTTCGAGGCTGCGGCGTTTCACCAGGCGAACCGTGGTGTCGACAATCGCTTCGGCGGTCAGCCGATGGACCGGTCCGGACTCCAGCCCGAAGACATCGCCTGGAAGGTGGAATGCGCCAATCTGGCGCCGTCCGTCGGAAAGCAGTTTGTAACTCCGGACCGAGCCGCTAATGACCTGATAGACGTAGTCCGAAGGCTCATCCTCCCCATAGATTTCCTCATCCTTCTTGTAGGAGAATTCCGTGGCGACAAGGCCCGCATGACCGGTGATTGTATGGAATTGGTCGGGACGGCTGCTGGCAGTGCCGACTTTGGGATTTGCGACGGGAACGCTGATCGATTGAGTGAGCATGTGCCATCTCCTGAGCGGACTGATGGCCAATTGTTAGTTTAGGTCACTGCGTCGCGAAATTTCGTTTCTTTTCTTAAGGGCGGATCCCTAAGTAGTTTACCGGAGGTCTCCAGCCTTCAAAAACCCTCCTGGAAGCAAATGAGGATACGACCCTTAACCAACTTCTGAAGTCCAACGAGGTCGATATAGGTCAGCGCGGGCGTCAGGCGCCATTAAGAATGCAGGCTACAGTTGGTCGGTGCCGGTGAAATTGTCACCCGGCGACATGGCTGCGACAATCGCGGCTTGAATGGTCTTGTCCTGCAACCTTATGGCACGGGTCAGCGACAGGAGGCGCCGGCGGGTGTCATAGAGCTGATCGAGCAGGGACAGCACCACCGGAAGCGCGCTGCGATCAATCTCGAGTTCGTAGGTCAGGGTGCAGATGAGACGGATCCGGGCACATTCCATGTCCGAGAACGACAAACCCGCGTCCCGCTCTGCAATGACCAGCTCGTCGCGGATCCAGCCTTCGAGATCGCCCCGTTGCAGCGAGGGTACGGTCGCCAGCAGGTCATCGATTGCCATCATTGCTCACATCTCCCTGCGCGGATTCTGCTCGTTTTTCGGTTGCCATGTCTCCAGAAATTCGACCAGTTCGGGTTCTTCGGCTGTGGGCAGCACCACCTTGAGGGCGATCAGTTGATGCCCGCGCTGTCCGGTTTTGCGGTTGCGAATGCCCATTTCACGCAGCCGCAAGGTGGTGCCCGTATTCGATCCCTTCGGGACGGTCATCGTCACTGATTGACCTATTGTCGGCACCTGGATCCGGCCACCGAGCATCG
Organism: Bradyrhizobium sp. CCBAU 051011; assembly: GCF_009930815.1. Lineage (NCBI taxonomy): Bacteria > Pseudomonadati > Pseudomonadota > Alphaproteobacteria > Hyphomicrobiales > Nitrobacteraceae > Bradyrhizobium > Bradyrhizobium sp. CCBAU 051011. The sequence continues at coordinate 5,500,377 of NZ_CP022222.1, forward strand.
CTTCCCTCAGGGTCACTGGAACCTCGACATGGATGTTGTCGTCCTTGCGGCGAAAGAACGGATGCGGCTGGATGTGCAGCTCGACATAGGCATCGCCCGGCGGCCCTCCGCCATAACCGGGCATTCCCTGTTCTTTCAGCCGCAGCATCTGCCGGTCCTCGGCGCCTTCGGGAACGATCACCTGCAAGGTCTTGCCCTCGGGCAAGGTGATGGTGTGGGTGGCGCCATTGGCAGCGTCCAGGAAGGCCACAGGAAGCACATAGCTCACATCCTGCCCGCGCGCCCGAAACGTCCTCTGTTGCCCCCTGCCGGCAAATGCTTTTGCCAGGAATTCCTCCAGTTCCTCGTTGTTGTCGAAACCGTCCTGCGCGGCATGCGAGGTGTAGGCGGGCCCGTCGGCGAAGTCGCGATAGAATCGTTCCTGCGGCCGCTCCGCACCGCTGGCGTCGATCTCACCCGCATCAAACTTCCGCCGCTTCTCCTTGTCCTTGAGCAGATCGTTGGCAGCCGATATGTCCTTGAATTTTGCCTCCGCCTCCTTGTCGCCCGGGTGAAGATCGGGATGAAATCTGTGCGCCAGTTTCTTGAAGGCGTCCTTGATCTCCTTGTCGGTCGCAGATCGGGCTACGCCGAGCGTCTCGTAAGGGTCTTTCATTCTTCCGATCCCTTCAAATCAGCCCGCGCGCGATCAATGTGATCCAACCCAAGCAGCAGCGATGCGACCCGATTGGCGGAGGAGGCCCATTCCGCAAGGCGTGCATAATTGTCGGTGAACCAATTGAACGCGCTTGTCACGATGACGAAGGCGGCTGCGGCCTGAACCACTTCCCCGAGACTCATCGCACCTGCAAGATATTTCGGGGTGCACAGCAGCAAGCCGACGATGGGTGTCATCAGGACGCTGGCGTGTGTGATCAGTGTCAACCGCATCAGCTGCCAACAATAGGTTCGCCAAATGGCGATCACCGCCTTCAAAGCCGAGCCAACAGCCTGGCGCCCATCCTTCTTGCTATCCTTGAGTGCGGTACCTTCACCGATTTCGCGCAGATGGGTCCCGATCGATCTCAGTTCGGCTTCGCTTCGTTTGTTCTCTTCCAGCACGTGGACCAGGTGCCGGGCAATCAGCAAGGTAGCGGCCGAAAGCAGGATGGAATAGACGACAACCGACACGACAAGGTAGCCGGGAATGTTGAGCGTAAGGCTGGCGAAGCTTACGATGAGGCCATCTCCAACGGACCAGAGCACGCCGATAAACGTAATCGCCGTGAGGAACGACGAGAATAGTCCGATCGTGAGGTCAATGGGAAGATCAGTCGCGATCCTCACGTCCTCGGCGATCCGAAATTCGGGAGTTTGATGGTCCCCGGGTACGAACCTCAGCCGGACATAGTGATCCTTTTCCAGCCAATAATCGTAGAGATGGTTGCTCAGCCACTCTCGCCATGTGCGCTGCATGGTCATCCGGCCCCAGACCGAAACGATGGCGAGAAAAATGCTGGCGGCGGCCAACGGAATGAACCGCAGCGCCTGCTCCCAGAGACCCGTCGCATCCCTGCGGCCGATTGCATCGAAGAAATCGCGATTCCAGAAATTCAGCCCGTACTGCACCCATAGTTGCAGGAGCACCGTGGCGACCAGCAGGACGACCAGCGGCCATGCGCGCCACGCTGAACGGCCGCTCCAGAAGCCGGAGGCACTTTGCCAGAAGCGAGAGAGCAACTGCCCTTCGTCCGGAGCAACGTAAACCTGATCCGGCATTTCGCTTCGTGTTGATAGCGGCGGGGCCTGCTCGATGGATGGTACGATACCACTAGTGGACATTGGCGTACCTACTTCAAAAAGGCGAACGCCATCATGGCAATGCAGGTCGCAAATCCGGCCGCCGGGACGAGAACGGGGATGGTTACATGTTGCGTTTTGGACCGCACACCGCGATAGCGAAGCCGGAGCAATGATAGATTGACAAGCGCAAAGACTACAAGGGTTGCCAGAGAAGTACCTTCTGCAAGCGATGCCAGTGGTACGAACAGCGCAAGGGGGACGACCATCGCTACAATCAGCACTGTCGCGACCAAGGGAGCTCCAGTTCGCGGGCTCACCTGCGCGAGGACGGCAGGCAACTGGCGCTCCCGCGCGACGCCGTAGATAACCCGCGCCGCCATCGTCATCTGCGCAAGTATCGTGTTCAGCGTTGCGACAATGGCGATAGCGCTGATCGTCGCGGGGCCGCCCCCGGCGACTTCACGAAAGACCAGACTCAGCGGTGCCGACGAGGACGATAGGCGGTCAATCGGCACGGCGGTCACCGCGACAGCGGCGACGACTACATACAGAGCTGTCGAGATGAGCAACGTCAGTATCATGGCACGCGGGATGTCGCGGTGCGGAACCTTCGCTTCCTCGACAACATTCGCAAGGTCCTCGAAGCCGATAAAAGCAAAAAATGCGAGCAGACTACCGAAGGCGATTCCTGACAGCCCGGTTGCATTCAATGGTGGTGTGTGTGCAGTCGTTGCGACAACGGGAAGGTCTGTGTAAACGGCAGCGACGACAACGATAACAAGACCACCGACCTCGATCAGCGTAAAGATACTCGCCAGGACAACGGATTCCAGAATTCCCCAGCATGCCACGCCTCCAAGAACCGCCAGAACCGCGATCGCGATTGCAGATTTGGGAAGGCTGACGAATTGCTGGATATAACCGGCGGATCCAAGCGTTACGGCTGCCGAGGAAATCACCCCGGTAGCAACGGTCAGCAGACCGACGGTCGTCGAGAATCCACGCGATCGAAAGGCTGCCCTGACGTAAGCCGCTTCGCCGGCGCTGACCGGAAAGCGTGTTGATAAATCCGCGTAGGAGGCAACGGTCAGACCCATCACCACCGCCGCAAGGACGAATGACCATGGAGCATAAATACCTGCATGGCCGGCAACCGCACCGATCAGTACATAGATGCCTGCGCCGAGCGTGATTCCTGTCCCGTATAAAACAAGTAGAGGCAATCCAAGACGGCGGCGCAAGGGCACAAAGGCTTCAGTCGCTCGCTCGCTCATCATTTGAAGCCTCAGGCCGCGATAGCTTGGCGCTTGCGCCGGTCCGACCGCTGAGCGATTGGTATCCGGTGTCCTCTCTTGAGATCATGATTGCGCGGATCGTTCTCGCTTTCTCAAAGAGACTGCTTGGGTCCGGAATATCAGGTCGGTTCCTGAACGTCGGGGTAGACGCGCTCTCGATGTACCTCCGCACCCGACTCGTTGATGACAACTATAGAAAGCATGGGGTCTTTGCGAGGCTGCTCGTTGCTTAACCGCCGTGCAAGCTCTTTGCTATGCTCGATTGCATCCGCGACCTCAGGAAACTCCAGTCCAGCTCTATCCCTGATCGGGATGCCGTCTTTCCTGTCAAAGTAAAATGTTGGCATGAATGGTTCCTGTATAATCGTCACGGTTTGAGCGGATGCTCTTGAAGCCGATGAGGCCTCATGAACATCCGCGAATCTGACGTCCAGAGAAGCGTGCTCAGTATCGTTTGGCCGCGGGCCTCCTTTACGCTTGCGTCCAATAGATCACTGCGAAGGCACCGACCATGCGATAGATCAAATATCCCCTTGCGTTGTTGGTCTCTCGTTCCCGACAATCGTGTGAGCAAGTCCAGCCACGCGGGCACCTGGACACGGCAGATGGGCAATCTGGGCGAGAGATCAAAAACTAGCGCGACGCCTTATTCGAGTGACTTCAGAAAGCTGATGAAATCACCGACCTGACCGGGATCCAGCCGAAACTCCGGCATCCTTGGGTGGCCTGTCGACAACCCTTCGCCGAGTGCGTCCTCCAGCGTTTCGACCGGATATCGCTTGTGAAGAGTTCGAAATGGGAGCGCGGCGACGCGAGGGCTTCGGGTCGTTCTGTCGATCGAATGACAACGCGAACAATTGGCTTGCGCAAAGGCCCTTCCGCGCCGGACACTTTCTATGTCGGCAAGTGCGGGAAAGCTCATGGCGATGCTTGAAACAATAAATATTGAAAGAACATTTGGCGTAAATGCCTGTCGCTGCGTGCTCATCTGAATGGTTCTTTCAACCTGCCAAGCAACTATCATCCATTCGTTCCGGTCTCGTTTGATGCAGATCAAGCGCGATAATTCTGCTCCAAGCCGGCGGTCGCGCTTGATCTGCGTCAATGGTAAGGCGCTCAATGTGGATAGCCTTGATCCAAAATTGGAGGCTGTGAATGCGCGCGCATCAAATCATGACCCGCAAGGTCATCACGGTGAAAGCCGATACCTCAATACGGGACGCTGCAAATCTAATGCTGCAAAACCATATCAGCGGACTCCCTGTGGTCGACGAGGCTGGCCGGTTGATCGGTATTGTCTCGGAAGGAGACTTTCTTTGCCGCAGCGAGATCGGCACGCAAACACCGCGCATCCGATGGCTCGACTTTCTCATGGGTTCCGGGAAATCGGCCGTCGATTTCGTGCGTGAGCACGGTCGCAAGGTTAGCGAGATTATGACGCAAGACGATCTCTACACCGTGACAGAGGACACGCCACTGGAGGATCTCGTCCGGTTGATGGAGCGAAAGAATGTCAAGCGTGTGCCTGTTGTGCGCGAAACCGCTTTGGTTGGAATTGTGACGCGGGCTGACCTGCTCCGGGCCGTCGCAAGCCTTGCTCGAGACATTCCGGATCCGACTGCCGATGACGACCACATCCGCGGTCGCGTGATCGCATCCATTGAGAAGAACGAATGGCAGCCGGCGCAGCTTGGTGTCACGGTGCGAGACGGGATCGTCCATTTGAGCGGTATGATCATGGATGAGCGCTTTCGGCGGGCGACCATCGTTGCCGCTGAGAATGTCGACGGGGTCAAGTTGGTCCACGATCACCTCTACCTGTTCGACGCGATGTCCGGGCTTTCGTTCCGGTCGCCAGAAGATGAGGACTGGGGCAAAGACCGGTTAATGCAGTGGCGTTTCGGGTGTACGAGGGGGATTCAAGCATGAGTGAGACCTTCTTGCGTCAAATCATCCTCGAGGAACTGGAGTATGAACCCAGCCTCGATGCCACTCATATCGGGGTTGCCGTAGAGAAGGGGGTCGTCACATTGACCGGCCATGTCGCAAGCTTCGCACAGAAGCAGGCGGCGATCGCCGCTGTGCGACGAATTCATGGCGTTCGAGCGATCGCCGACGAGATGGAGGTGCGCTATCCTTTCGAGCAGAAAATTGACGATGAGGAAATCGCCAAACGGGCTGTCGATGTCTTGGGCTGGAATAGCGTCGTGCCCGATCGAGCGATCCAGGTCCTCGTCCGAAATGGCTGGGTGACATTAACAGGCGACGTCGATTGGCACTTTCAGAAGCAATCCGCCGAAGATGCCATTCGAAAGCTCTCGGGCGTCCGTGGCATTATAAACCGTGTTGCGATCAAACCTCGAGTGCAAGCGACAGACATTAAGAAGAAGATTGAGGACGCGCTGCGGCGGCGCCTTGAGTCAGAAGTAAGAGGGATACGCCTTACTGTCGAGGACGGCGGCGAGGTTACTCTTGAAGGCGTTGTGGACAATTGGAATGAACACCAGGCTATCGAGACTGCCGCATGGTCAGCGCCAGGAGTGATAGCCGTCCACAATCGGTTGTCTGTGGGCGCATAGCAACCGATCCAGGGTAAACCACGGAGCGCGCGAAGTTGTGCGACCTAATCCTGAGTGACATATCTACGATGCTAAAACACTCAAGAGCGTCCGAGCCATCAATTGCCACTGTGATCGTCAACAGGGCACCATGCGAGCAAATGCGTCTGTTGTCAGCGTGAAGGCGGGGCAGTCATTCAGCCTTCGCCCGGGAGACGGGCGTCGAGCGCGACGCCTCAGCGGGCGGCGCTGGAAGTAGAGCTGAAGCTCGATGCTGCCGCGGAACATCTCGACATTCTGAAGAAGCACCCTCTTTTTCGCAAGAGTAGATCGAGCTGAAAAGACGAGGTATTTCGATCTATTTAGACACCAAGGACCGCGTGTTTCGCCGACATGGTCTATCGTTTCGGCTTCGGCGTAAGGGTGAGAAGGTTCTTCAGACCATCAAAGGACCTTATCGCGGAGTTCTCGATCGCAGCGAGCGAGAAACTCCGTTCACTGGCGATGGTGACGATCATCCTGGTGCAGTCGAGGTGTTTATGCGCCACCTTGATGGAAATTTGCCGACATCGCTAAGGCCCGTCTTCAAGACGAGAATTGAACGTGAAACCTACCCGATCGGAGGCATTTGAGGTTTGCCTGGACAAAGGTGAGATAATCGCCGGCCGGCGCTCCACTCCGATCGCCGAGATCGAGTTGGAGCTGAAAAGCGGCGACCGGGGACAGTTGTTCGCTCTTGCGAGACAGATTTCTGCGATTGTACCGGCTGAAATCTCCTTTAAGTCCAAATCGGAGCGGGTTACGACTTCGTAGATGGAATCAAGGACCGATGTACCATGGCGCGGTATCCGGTTTTACCGCGATTTCCCAGCACGGCCGAGGCTTTTCAAATTATCTGTGGCGAATGCCTGCATCAACTGATTGCGAACCGGGCCGGAGTGAGGGCCCACATAGCAGAAGCGCTTCACCAGGCACGAGTCGCGCTAAGGCATTTGGATGCCGCCGTAAAGCTCTTCAGAAAGATCCAGAGCGAGAAGGCAACGAAGGTCGCTGGCGAGCATGGATTGGCGATGAACTAGCAAGGGCGCGCTAGCTGGACGTGTTCATGACTGATTTCCTTGTGCCGCTCAGGAGCAAACAACCGACCAACTTGCGCTGACGAAGGTTTACCGTGCCTGCGTCCAGTTACGCGAAGAAGCGTATGAAAAGGCTAATGCCGCGCTATCCTCGCAACGATTCCGTACGTTCCTTATTGATGTCTCAGAGTGGATCGAAACCGGGAACGAAGAGCGAAAGGCGAGATCGCGAAAGGGTGAGCCATCGGCAAAGGACATTGCATCCAAGACGCTATCCAAAACGTCGCGCGAGATGATGGCCATAAGACAAATTGACAAGCTCGATCTGCGTTGTCTTCATAAGCTGCGTCTGCGTGCAAAGCGCATGCGCTATACCATTGAATTTACCAGAGGCCTGTGCGAGGTAAATCCCAATCGCGTCGAAGGAATGCTTAAGCAACTCGGGAAGCTACAGGCGGTCCTCGGGCAGTTGACTGATAGCGAGGACGATATTGAGCCGAATTGCTGGGGAGGCAGAAGCCGACCCCGAGAGTGTCCGAAGGATCACGTTCTGGATCTGAGGGCGTCTGCCGATTGCCGCGCCGGTATCGTGCTATTCAGGCCTGAAAAACATATGACCCAGGTGCCGGACCATAAGAGGGTAAGCCGCCAGCGGCGTTTGACAGGTATGATGGAGTAACTCTCACAGACGAAGAGTGGGCATCAAGCCAACGGAGCCATTCCGGCCACCATGATCCCTGTTTTTGCGAGGCTGAAGCAAGCCACGTATCGGGATCGACATATTTGTCGGAAGCGTCAGAAGTGCTGATGCGATAGTACGCGCCGGACTTTCCCGGCGGGCTCACGACGGAGCTGTTATGGCCTCCGCCCGTGAGAATGAACTCGGTGTCCGCGGAGCTATAAAGCTCCACCTTGTAGACCGACCGCCAGGGCGCGATGTGATCCCTTTCAGCTCCAAGCGCAAATAAGGGCGTCTTGATATCCTTCAGCGCCACGGCGCGGCCATCCACGAGATAGTTGCCGTGAGCGAAGCTGTTATCGAGGAACAGCTGGCGCAGATACTCGCTGTGCATTCGCGCCGGCATGCGCGTCGCATCGGCTAGCCAGGCATCGAGGTCGGTTGGGGTACGAGGCTGGCCGAGAAGGTAGCGCTCAATAAATTGAGAGAAGATCATCTCATTGGCGCGAAGGACGGAGAATGCGCCGGCCATTTGCCGTGTATCGAGAAAACCCTGGACGTGCATTATGTCCTCGAGCAAGGCGAGCTGGCTTTCGTCGATGAACAGCATCAGCTCGCCGGCTTCTTCGAAATCGGTCTGGGCTGCGAGCAGACTAAGACTTGCAAGCCTGTCATCGCGGTCTCGATCCATGGCCGCCGCGGCGATAGCCAAAATGGTACCACCCAGACAGTATCCCACGGCGTGCAGCTTCCTGCCGGGGACGATCTCGCCGATCGTGTCCATGGCAGTCATGACCCCCCTGCTTCGGTAGTCATCGAATGATGTGTCTCTAAGTTCTGCGCCGGGGTTCTTCCATGATATCATGAACACCGTGAAGCCCTGGTCGACCAGATAACGAACGAGGGAATCTGCCGGGCGGAGATCGAGAACATAGTACTTCATGATCCAGGCCGGGACGATGAGCAACGGTTCTTCGTGCACTTGCGGTGTCGTCGGAGCATATTGGATTAGCTCCATCAGTTCGTTTCGAAACACCACCTTGCCTTCGGTCAGCGCAATGTTCTCGCCGATCTTGAACTCTTCCAGTCCTTTCAATTGTTTTCCCCGGGCGAGCCGAGCAATATCCTCAGCCAGGAGCGACGCTCCGGCAGCAAAATTCGCGCCGGCTGTCCGCCAGGCGGCATCCAGAACTGCCGGGTTGGTCCAGGCGAAATTGACGGGCGCGAGCGCGTTCAGCATGAAACTGCCGAGGAAGTCGATGCGTTTGGCGTGATGGCGCCCCATGCCGGGGATATCGCGAGTGGCGGCGCGCCACTGCGCTTCAGCCGCCAGCTGAGCCTGAGCCAGAATATTGAATGGCGGACGCTTCCAACTGGGGTCACGGAAGCGGCGATCATCAGAATTTGGTCCAAGGCCGTCGCCCTGGGCTTCACCTGTCAGAAGCGCGCGATAGAGAGACAACACCGCGCCCGAAGCAAGTTCACAAAGCTCAATCTGCTTGCCGCTTGAGAGCATCAGATGGAAAGCCCAATCCTCCCAGGCTTGCAAGGCGGCCCAGGGCGACTGCCCGCCGAAAAGTATTCCAAAGCGGCCGCGACGTCTGCGATCGAACTCGCGGAGAAGCGACGTGGAGCGACCGGGGAGAACGGTTCCGGCGTCAGAGCGCGTCGCCGGCGCTTGGTCGGGAGTCATATTGGTGCTTTCTGACCATGCGGTCGGGATGCGCTCTTCCAGAGCATTTCGAGACGATCGAGAAATGGGCGCTGGCTTGCAAGAATCTTCGCCCGCGCAAGGGGAAGACTGAACCACGTAGCGCGGTCGATTTCGGGAAAATAAGTGGTCCGGCCGCTTCGGAGAGGCCATTCAATCGCGACGTCGTTGCTGTGAATGTTACTGATGTCAAGATCGCCTTCCAATGCATAGCCTTGAACAATCTTGCCGGCACGCTGGCGCACCTCGCCAAGCGGCTGCAGTGGCCCGGGACCTTTTACGCCGAGTTCTTCTTCGAATTCGCGTCGAGCTGCGACTTCGGGTCCTCTCCGTCGTTCAGTTCTCCCTTCGGCATGGACCAGGCGCCCAAATCACGTTGGCGCCAGAAAGGCCCACCCGGATGGACGAGGAGAACCTCGATCCCGTCGCCCGTGCGGCGGTACATCAGGATGCCAGCGCTGTTGATCGGCATGGTGTGAAATCCAATCACCTCATCATTCCGCAGCGGCGGTGGCGGTGGTAGCCTGTGTCTCAAGTACCGCCGCCGAGATCGCATCATCAACCCGCTCGAGCCACACGAACTCCAGCCTGTCGCGGGCACCGACGGGAATTTCGTCGAAGTCGCGACGGTTCCTTGCCGGCAGCATGACGCGGGTCAGTCCAGCGGCAGCGGCGGCGACGACCTTTTCCTTGATGCCGCCGACGGGCAGCACCAGGCCCCGCAGCGAAATCTCGCCGGTCATGGCAGTGTCGCTCCTCACGGTGCGATCCGTGAGCAGGGAGGCGAGGGCGGTGAACATCGCGACACCCGCGCTCGGTCCGTCCTTCGGCGTAGCGCCTGCCGGGACATGGACGTGGATGTCACTTTTCTCGAACACCGACGGATCGATACCGAGTTGTGCGGCGCGGCTCTTCACCAGGGTCAGGGCGGCCTGCGCGCTCTCGCGCATCACTTCGCCAAGTTGGCCGGTCAGGATCAGCGTTCCCTTTCCGGGCGTGCGCGTGGCTTCGATGAAGAGAATATCGCCGCCGACCGGCGTCCAGGCGAGGCCCGTTGCCACCCCAGGAACACTGGTGCGCATGGCGATCTCGTTTTCGAAGCGGGGTTGGCCAAGGACAGACCCTATGTCCTTCGTCGTGAGAACAACGCGACTTGTACTGCCTTCAGCGATCTGAACCGCCACGTTGCGGAATAGCTTGCCAATCTCTCGCTCCAGATTCCGCACGCCAGCTTCGCGGGTATACCCCCTGATGATGAGCTTGAGCGCATCAGCATCAATCTCAACCTGCGCGGCCTTCAGGCCGTTGGCCTCGAGCTGACGGCGGACCAGATAGCGCCGGGCGATCTCCGACTTCTCATCCTCGGTGTAGCCGGCGAGACTGATAATCTCCATCCGGTCCAGCAACGGACCCGGGACCGTGTCGAGCATGTTGGCGGTGGCCACGAACACGACCCGTGAGAGGTCGAATGGCACCCCAAGGTAGTTGTCGCGGAAGGTCCCGTTCTGCTCGGGATCGAGCACCTCGAGCATCGCAGCCGATGGATCGCCCTGAATTCCGCGCCCCATCTTGTCGATCTCGTCGAGCATCATCACGCAGTTGCGCGCGCCCGCTTTCTTGATTGCCTGAATAATGTTGCCGGGCAGCGCGCCGATGTAGGTGCGCCGGTGGCCACGGATTTCCGCTTCGTCATGTACGCCACCCAGGCTAACCCGAACGAATGGTCGTCCCATTGAGCGGGCAATGGATTGGCCCAACGAAGTCTTGCCAACCCCGGGCGGACCGACGAAACAAAGAATGGGCGCCTTGCCTTGTGGCGCAAGCTTTCGGACTGCCAGATATTCAATGATGCGGCTCTTGATCTTCTCCAGACCATAGTGATCCTCGTCAAGGATTCGCCTGGCCTCAGAAATGTCGATCGATTTCTCCTCCGGCAAGCTCCAGGGCAGTTCAATCAGCCAATCGAGATAGCTTCGGACCATGCCAGCCTCGGCGGCCGCCTCTGGCATGCGCTCATAGCGACGAACTTCCTTTCGCGCCTGGCTTTCCGCTTCGGCCGGCATCCCGGCCTTGGCGATGGCCTCGTTCAGCTCCGCAACCTCCTGTGCCTTGCCGTCCCCCTCTCCAAGCTGGCGCTGAATGGTCGCCATCTGCTCCCGAAGAATCGCTTCCCGCTGACGCTCATCAAAAGTTGCCTTTGTCTGCTGTCCAATCTCATGGCTGAGCCGAAGCACTTCGATGCGCTCGGCCAGATGGCGCGAAACTTTGTCCATACGGAGCACGAGATCGACGGTCTCAAGGATTTCCTGTTTCTCCTGAGGTTTAATGTCCATGTAGGACGTTGTAAGGTCGGCTAGGTTCGAGGGTGAGGTGGTGCCTTGCAGCACAGCGATCAGTTCCTGGGGAGCTTGTGGAAGCAGCTCTGCAGCCTCAATGGCCTGCCGCTGCAAGTTCAAAAAGCGAGCTTCAATTTCCGGAGAAGTCGCTGTCGGCTCCGGAATGTGAAGAACGCGGGCCGCTAGAAACGGAGTGCCCGGAAGATAGTCGAGCACCCGCATGCGCTGCACTCCCTGACACACGAGGTGATGACTCTCATCAGGCCCGGTGATGTAGCGCACGATATTGGCGACAGTGCCGATGCGGTATAAATCGTCGGGTCCGGGTTCACTCAACTCGCCATCACGCTGAAGCAAGATGCCGATCTGCCGCTGCTCGCGGACGGCCTGTTGTGCCGCAGCGATCGACTTCGCCCGCCCTATGGTGATCGGGATGACGACGCCCGGAAACAAAACCGTATTACGTACCGGCACAATGATGAGGGCGTCGTTCGGAATCTGAACCGGTGAATCAGATGACGAGGCAGAGGCTGGCCCCTGGGCGGGCGTTTCACTGTCCGGTGACATGGCCGTCTCCTCAGTTGGATTTGGCAAGCCGCAATCCGACGCAACCGTTTGTGGCGAAGCGGCTTATGGCGTACCGGCCGGACGGTAGAGCAATGCGACGCTCGAAACGGCCTTGCGGCAGTTCGAGGCGGAGAATGCGCGCGTCGCGGAGTTCGGTGGGCAACGTCCGGCGTCCGCTCACTACAAGGATTCCATTTTCGAGTTTGGCTTCGACCTCATTGGGATCGACGCCCGGCAAGGCGATGAAGATGAGTATCTCCCGATCGGTCTCCAGAACGTCGATGGGCGGCTCCCAGCTCGGCTCACGCGTTCCGGCCAGCGGCTTCAGATTCAAGAATTGCTGGTGCAACCGCTCGGCACGGGCGATCGTTTCGATGGCGTCGGAAAGCATCCAGTTGATGGAATCCTTCGGCGGCATTTCGCTTCTCCGTCCCAGCGTTCGGGCATGAAGTCACCCATGTTCTTTAGCCCAGCTCCCGTTCCTGGGCCGAGGTCAAAGCTGATTGTTCACGCTTGCGACGATTGGTAACGCATATGGAATAGACATTGTTCTCACAAGCCGGCGACTGGTTCGGTGCCGTTCATGCCCTGATTTGGCGAACTGGCTTCCCCCGTCGGGCTGGGCGCGCCGGAGGTTTCTTCGCCCAAAAGGGGGGCCGGTTCTGCCGTGAGTTGCTGGCCTGCGATGACTTTTCGCCAAAGCTTAAGAATATTCTGCTGGGTTATCCGCGTTATGAAACAATGTCCTTCGCGGTCAAAGCCGCAGAACGTCGCCTCCGCATCGTCGCCCACCCGACTAAACGCCTGACTAATCACATCGAGGCAGGCAATGACTTGACCTACGTTTTGGAGCCGAGCGTGGTGAGCGATATCGAGCAACCGGAACGCCTCGACATCGGGCTGGCCAAAGACAGCGCCCTGGCGACCGAATTCAAAAAATACGTTCACGGCGGGTAACACGCCCTGAATCTGTGAGAGAATTGCCGCGACGTCCTGTTCGCTGCAGGCCGCCAGATGCTCGCCGTGGCTCTTGCTGCCGTTTTCAGGCGCGGCTTGCGGACCCACGGACATCATCACTTCCCGCTCGATCCAGCGGCGAACATCCGCAGGTGCATTGCGAATTTGCTCCGAACTCAACGTAATGCCGATCATGGCCTCGCCTCCTTGATGATCCCCTTAGTGGCATCGTTCCCCAAAGCCGATATTGATCGGGATCAATCGCAACTTCGCTGACTGTGGGCCAGTACGATCTGCGTCAGCGACGCTGACGTGGAACCCAGCGGTCGCCAGATTTTTTGTATTTATGCTTCACGGCCGCCCAGGCGACACTATGGGCGATCCGTTCGCGCTGTTCGGGACCTCGCGCTTGGTACTCGGTCGAGGCGTTATTGAAGGCGGCTGCGTAGATTTCCTGGGCGTGCGTTGGCAGATGTGCCCGAACAGGGGCCGGGAGATCTTCAATCGATGGATATGGCAAGCGCTGTTCCTCCGCCTTCAGGACAGATGCCGAGAAACCATAGAGCTGACCGATGAAGCCAAATTGATCCAGAACAAGCCGCGATGTCTGAAGCCAGCTAGAGAGGTGGCAGCGTCGTTAAGGCGAATTCGGAAAATGACATGGCTCCCGATCACGCATCACGAAAACAAAAAATCGCAATTGCCATTATGGCCGCTGCTGCCCTCGTTTCGCTTGCGCTGCAATGGGTGTGGGTCTCCTACGCCGAGATCGACACAATTCCCTTCAGTCAGTTCGAACAACTGGTGGCTGCGGGCAGTGTTGCTGAGGTGGCCGTCAGTTCGGATACGATCCAGGGCAAGCTGAAGGACAAGCTGCCGAGCGGAAAATCGGCATTCATAACTGCCCGCGTCGATGCGGCGCTCGCCGAGAAATTGGAGGCGAAAGGCGTGATCGTGACAGGTGTGCCGTCGGGCGGGCTGCTTCAGAGCGTCCTGTTATGGATCATGCCCGCTCTGATGTTCTATCTGGGGTGGGTTTTCATTAGCCGCCGCCTTGGAGGTCAGCAAGGCTTCGGCGGATTGATGTCGATCGGCAAGTCGCGAGCCAAGGTCTATGTCGAAAAGGACACCAAAGTCACATTTGCCGACGTGGCCGGCGTCGATGAGGCAAAATTCGAACTGCAGGAGGTCGTATCCTTTCTCAAGGACCCCAAGAGTTACGGCCGGCTAGGAGCTCATGTTCCCAAAGGGATCCTGCTGGTAGGCCCGCCAGGCACTGGTAAAACCTTGCTCGCCCGAGCCGTCGCGGGCGAAGCCGGCGTCGCATTCTTTTCCATTTCCGGCTCGGAATTCGTTGAAATGTTCGTTGGAGTCGGCGCGGCACGGGTTCGCGACCTTTTCGAGCAGGCCCGCCAGGCGGCACCTTGCATCATTTTTGTCGACGAACTCGATGCGCTTGGACGCAGCCGAACTCCCGGCGCGTTCGGTGGCTATGACGAAAAGGAGCAGACTTTGAACCAGTTGCTCGCCGAGCTTGACGGCTTCGATCCCAGGGTCGGCGTGATATTGCTGGCGGCGACGAACCGGCCGGAAATTCTCGATCCCGCACTGCTACGCGCAGGCCGGTTCGATCGACAAGTGCTGGTGGATCGACCGGACAGGAATGGACGCGTTGCCATTCTCAAGGTGCACATTCGCAAAATCCGGGCCGGCAACGACGTCGATCTGGACAGGATTGCGGGTCTCACCACCGGCTTCACCGGCGCCGACATCGCCAATCTGATCAACGAGGCTGCCATCGCCGCAACCAGGCGGAAGGCCGAAAACGTCTGTTTCGATGATTTTACGATTGCCATCGAGCGGATCGTCGCCGGAATCGAAAAGAAAAGCAGGGTACTCAGCAAGGAGGAGCGCCGTAGGGTCGCCTTTCATGAGATGGGCCATGCGCTTGTCGCTGTAAGTCTGCCCGGCGTCGATCCCGTTCACAAAGTATCCATCATTCCCCGCGGCGTTGGTGCGCTCGGCTACACGATGCAGCGACCGACGGAAGATCGGTTTCTGCTTTCCGCCAGCGAGTTGAAAAGCCGGATAGCTGTATTGATGGGAGGCCGCGCCTCCGAACGGCTGATCTTCGACGGCGACGTGTCGACGGGGGCCGCCGACGATCTGCAGCGGGCGACGGAGATTGCAGTCGAGATGGTGACAAAATACGGTATGGATCCCGGGCTCGGGCAGCGAACCTACGCATCCCGGCCGCAGACCTTTTTGTCCGCGACGCAGGACATCGTGGTCAGCGCAGCGGAAGCGACAGGGCGTGAAATTGATCTTGCCGTGCGCCAGTTAGTCGAAGCCGGAGATGCCTGCGCCCAGCAGATTCTGGAGAAGCGGCGGGCAGATCTTGAGGCTGGGGTCGAGCTTCTGATCGCGCATGAATCCCTGACGGCTGAGCAATTCGCGCCCTTGCGCTCTTCAGGCGCCACCGGTAGCGGGCAGGCGGCAGCCTGAGGCACAATTACCTTGGGTCAGTAGACAAACGTTGAACTGACGGCGAGGTGGTCATTGACCAGCGTGACTCCCGGAATAGCCTCGGCAATCACGCGGATCGCTTGCCGTTCCTCGCCGGACTCAGCATAGCCCCAGAGATCGACAATTCCGTTGGTTACGGTCACGCTCAAATTATGGGTGTGCGCCCAGGAATGCTTTTTCAGTTCACCAAGCAATTGCTGTCGAATGGTCGCGTCGGGAAGGGTCACCTCGAGCTTTGGCCGGGCGCTGGCGACTGCCTGGATCAGGTTGGCGCGGCTAACGATTCCGACGAGATTGCCATCCTTGTTGACAATAGGAACGTGCTCGATCCGGCGTTCCTCGAGCAAGGTCGCGATTTCATGTAGGGGCGTTTCCGGGGCAGCCGTTACAACGTCGGATGTCATGACATCCTGAACCTTTGTGGCGTGCGATTTGACATAGTCTGCCGCGATCGTCGCGTTATCGGTCAGGAAATGCAGCCACCACGAATAGGGCCGTTCAGTTCCGGCTTCCGCGCGATGCATCAAATCGCTTTCAGTTACAATGCCGACCATATTGTCGGCATTGTCGACCACGGGAACCGCACTTATGCGCTCCTTGAGGAAGATGTGCGCTACTTCTCGAACGGTCGCATGTTCCCCGACGGTGATGACGGGTGAAACCATCACGTCGCGCGCTTGCATGACTAGAACTCCTCGTTGGTCTGACAGTATCTTGGGATTTGCGCATGATTCAGAATTGATCCTCCTCAAGCCGACGCACTCGCAGTGCGTCGAGGAGTGTAACGTTCAGTCCAGGGTAATGATCGCGAGGATCCATCGGAAGATCTCCCATCCCGCCGCGACCAACAACGTGCCAACGATCAAGAGCGTGCCGTACCAGGAAACGGTGATGGTTTTTCGCCGGCGTTGGCGTTTGGAAGTCGTCGCCTCCTTCGTCCGCTCTGGCGATGACGTTTCACGCGCTTTGGTCGCATGCAGAGGTTCTGGCGATGCTGTTGTCATGCGGTGTCTGATCCCGGAAAGGCCACAGTTCCTACGAAAGCCAATCAATCCTCGGAAGTTTCCTCGAAACGTGAGAGGAACGGACTTCGGATGTCCGACGATTATTGGGGTAAGCGGGATGTCGGTCTCGGGTAGCTTCAGGGCCGGTTTGCCTTCGCAGGTTCCGAGCCAACCTTGCGCAAACCCAATCCAGCACGTCCCGAGCCCAGCCGCGTGCGCCGCGAGCATCAGGTTCTCTGCTGCGAACGAAAAATCTGCGAGGGCCCAAGGACCTGCGGCTGCGGAGATCACGACCAGCCCGGGAGCGCCGTAGAAGATATCGAACTTCGGATCGTTCAGGATGTGCAGGAAGTGGTGCGAGGCCAGCGCCCTGAGAAGTTGTGAGCATATGGGCTTTGGCTTCATTCGAAATGTGCCCCAGCAACTCTCTGTCCTTGACGACCGTAAACAGCCATGGCTGCTGATTCACTGCGCTGGGAGCCTGGACCGCTGCGTCGATCAGCCCGCGCAATGCCCCTTCTTCCACCGGCTCCGTCGTGAACTCGCGCACGGCTCGCCGACCGTAGATTGCTTCTCTGACGTCCATTTCTGTTTCCAATCAAACTTGGCGACATTTGTAGTCGAGCCCGATATACTCGCATTGATCTCGATCAAGACTGCGGGGGCCGCGATGTGGATACCTTCAACTCCAATGGAGGATGGAATGAATATGCTTGGCAGGATTCGAATTGCGGCCGCTGCGATGATTATTGTCGTGTTGGCCGGGGGCGCTGTTTCGGCGGCTCCGCGGCTCCCGTCGCGCATCTCGGCAATCTCCGAGGCTGTCCCTGATGGGGTGCCAGTCCGCTGGCGTGGTCATCGCGGCGGAGGTGCGCTTGCTTACGGCACCGCGGTACTACGATGAGCCGTATCCCTAGTGCGGCTATTACGCTCCGCGATCGGCGGGCCGATCGGCTACGGCGCACCGGGCTGGGAGACCTATTGTTTCTCACGCTATCGTCTTTCGATCCTGTCAGCGGAACATATTTGGGGCGTGACGGTCGTAAGCAATATTGACGATAGTCGAGAATTCCAGCCTCGACGCGCGGCTTCTGAGGAGCGTACGAACATGGTAAAAATTCCGCATAACGCTTTGGTGTTTGTCGGCGACGGCCGGAAGGCTTTGTTTCTGCGAAATGAGGGCGACAACAAATTTCCGAATCTCAAAACTGAAAAGGTGTTTGAGGCGGAAAATCCACCGACCCACGAGCAGGGTAGCGATCGGCCAGGACGGGTCAGCGAGGCTGCCGTGGTCGGCCGCAGAAGCGCTGTCGAGCCGACCGATTGGCATGATATCGAGGAGCATCGTTTCGCCCAAATGGTGGCAGCCGCCATGGAGCAAATGGTCCGAACGAGCGAGACGAAGGCGCTCATCGTGGTAGCGCCGCCAAAGACATTGGCTGAATTGCGAAGCGCATTCCATCCCGACGTGAAGGCTTGCATTATCGCCGAGTTAAACAAGGACCTGACCAAGCACTCGATCGGAGAAATTGAAAAGCATCTTACCAGCGAGTCTTGAACCCTGGTGATGCGGCCGGCGGCCCCAAGCTCGCCGCACCAGAAGTTGATCTGGCTCAAGGTACCCGCGCCCGGACGTGGACGTAATGTGTGATCACCGAGGGTGGAGACTGCTATGTCCTATGCAACGCTGATGGTCTGGGTCAATGTCGATCACGTCTCGAAACAGCTGGTCAGCATCGCTTCCGGTCTAGCAGACAAGCTCGCGGCCAAGCTGCTCGGGTTATCGGCTCTTGCGATCATGCCGCCGTTTGTCGCCGATGGTGTCGTGATCGTCGACAACGCGACGGAGTTTGATATTGCCAAAATGAAGGCCAGTCTGGCGGAAGCTGACACAAGTTTCAGCCGCCGGAGCTGACCGCCAGATCGAATGGCGGTCAGCTCTTGAGTCTCCCACGCAGACGTTGATCGACGAGGCGCGACGTGCTGACTTGATCATGGTCGAGAAAGCAAGATCGGGCGATATCTATCGGACTGTCGACGTTGGCGCCGCCATCCTGGGAGCCGGCCGTCCTTTCCTGGTGGTACCTCCGGCAGTGAAATCCCTTGCCGCTGACCATGTCGTGATCGGATGGAAGAATACGCGGGAGGCCCGGCGAGGGGTTCAGGATGCGTTGCCGTTCCTTCATGAGGCCAAACGCGTGACCATCATGGAGATATGCGGGACGGACCAGATGGATACCGCGCGCCATCATGTTGATGACGTCGTTCGCTACCTGGCGCAGCACAGGATAAAGGCAGAACGTCGTGTCGAGATGCAGGCCCATGGGTCCGGTGCGGATCAGATCATTGGACTGGCCGAGGACGAAGGGGCGGATTTGCTCGTGACCGGGCTACGGCCATAGCCGGCTCAACGAGTGGGTCTTTGGTGGGATGACGCGTGATCTGCTAAGCTCGAGCCCGATCTGCTGCCTGATGTCCCATTGAGGAGACGAGTTAAGAGGGCGCATGAAGTACTCAGATCTAGGGAATGTCTCTGGAACAGCATCGCCTCCACGGAAAAGGCGTACGCCTCCTACTGAACAGACCGACGAAGCCTCGGGCCTGATGGGACGGGAACAGGTCGATGTCGAACGCGAGATCCCCACAGAACACAACGAAGAGATCGAGCAAGCCGAGCGCGGCGACCGGCCGGACCCACCGCTGTTCGAAGACTGAGATTCCAAGCCGTTGGCGGCAATAGGATTTCCTGGCCGACCTTGATCGTGATTTTATGATGATCGCCGGGGCGCGCCAAGGCCTTTAAATCCGGAAAAGGGTATGCCAAAGTAAGTTCCTGGAGCCGATCCTTGGCGTGGGGCGGCCCCCAGCCTCCCCAAGTTGCATCAAGGGAGAAGGCGGGTGAGTAAGTTCGTTTGCGAACAAAACATCGCTCATTTCCAGAAGCTTTTGAGCGAAACGACAGATGCGGGCCTCCAGCGCACGCTTCAAGCTTTGTTGTCCTCAGCAAAACGCGAATTTGCAATCTTGAATTCGACCTTATCCGGCGCGGAAATGTTGCCGTTTGAGGATCGTCGAAGATGGCTGATAGATGCACAAGCGGTCAGGCAGCAATTTCAATCCGAATTCGACAACTCACCGCATCCTTATATGCTCTTGGATCCGGGTCCCGGCTTGCATATCGTCGATATAAATGATGCCTACGCCGAAGCGACTTTTATTAACCGCAGCGACGTCGTCGGAAGGTCACTGTTCGAGGTATTCCCGGATAATCCTGATGACGTACTCGCCGACGGAGTAATCAACTTGTACACGTCGCTACGGACTGTGGTGCAGACTGGCCAACCACACGCTATGGCGATCCAACGCTATGATATACGAGACCGAAGCAACGAGTTTGTCGAGCGTCACTGGCAACCCATAAATACGCCGATACACGACCAGGATGGGCATCTAGTCTTCCTGTTGCACCATGTAGAAGACGTGACGGACCAAGTGCTGGCATTCTCATCTGGCAAACAGGATGGAAGCGGTCATCACCAGCAGCCTTGATACGACCTGCAGACGACCGGCGCGCTTAATTGCTGCGACTGTAGACGGGAACTCTTTCGTAGATACTTGATAGCCTTTCTTCCCTCGATCGATGTACCGATACTCCTTTGAGGCGACAGACAGCTGGCGCCAATCACATTGCCATCTCCGGCTCAGCCGGCCGTTCTCTCTTCGTCTCGGGAGTTTCCGTCATCGTCGCCTCGGTAAGCAGTAGCACGCTGGCGACTGAAACCGCATTCTCCAATGCGGTACGAACCACCTTGGCTGGATCGACGATGCCCGCCTCGACCAAGTCGACATACTCCTTGCGCGCGGCATCAAAGCCAAAATTGCCCTGGCTCGCGAGCATGCGCGCAACGACCACGCCGCCGTCAACTGCGGAGTTCTCGGCAATTTGGCGCGCCGGCGCCTCAAGTGCGCGCTTTAGGATCTGAACGCCAGTCTTCTCATCGCCTTCGCAGGAGGCTTCGTCACGCGCGACGGCCTCGATACACCTAAGCAATGCGAGACCGCCACCGGGTACAATACCTTCGGCTACCGCGGCCTTGGTGGAGCTGATAGCGTCATCCAGGGCCTCCTTCTTTGCCTTCATCTCCGCTTCGGCTGGAGCGCCGACGCGGATTACAGCAACGCCGCCGGACAGCTTGGCAAGCCGCTCTTCGAGTTTTTCGCGATCGTAGTCGCTGGTGGTCTTCTCCATTTCCCTTCGAATTTGCTGAATGCGGGCGTCGATCTGCACTCGATCGCCTCCGCTGCCGATCAACGTTGTATTTTCCTTGTCTGCGACGACGCGCGCGGCACGCCCCAGCTGTTGCAGCGTCACACTCTCGAGCTTCAA
This sequence comes from Bradyrhizobium sp. CCBAU 051011, assembly GCF_009930815.1. Taxonomy (NCBI): domain Bacteria; kingdom Pseudomonadati; phylum Pseudomonadota; class Alphaproteobacteria; order Hyphomicrobiales; family Nitrobacteraceae; genus Bradyrhizobium; species Bradyrhizobium sp. CCBAU 051011. Next base: position 5,521,255 of record NZ_CP022222.1, read on the forward strand.
TCCGATATCTGAGGAGATTACCTGTGCACCCGTCAATATTGCGATGTCTTCCAGGATTGCCTTGCGACGGTCTCCGAACCCGGGCGCTTTGACGGCGAGACCCTTGAGAACGCCGCGAAGCCGATTGACCACCAGGGTCGCAAGTGCTTCTCCCTCGATATCCTCGGCGATGATGAGCAACGGCCGGCCCGATTTGGCAACCTGCTCCAAGACAGGAATAAGGTCCGGCAAGGCTCCGATCTTGGTGTCGCAAAGCAGCACAAACGGGTCCTCAAGAACCGCTTCCATGCGCTCCGCGTCGGTGACGAAGTAGGGTGATATGAAGCCGCGGTCAAACTTCATGCCTTCGACGACATCCAGTGTGGTTTCTGTCGTCTTGGACTCTTCAACCGAAATCACGCCGTCGCCGCCGACCTTTTCGATGGCGTCGGCGACCAAGGCGCCGATCGCCGCGTCATTGTGAGCTGAAATAGTTGCGACCTGTGCCTTCTCCGCTTTGGTCTTTACCGGACGAGACATGGCATGCAGCGCTTCGGTCGCAACGCGCGCCGCCCGATCCAGTCCGCGCTTGAGATCGATGGCGCTGGCGCCGGCCACTACGTTGCGCACGCCGTCGGCGAGAATGGCGTGCGCAAGGATGGTCGAGGTACTGGTGCCATCGCCGACGACGTCGCCGGTTCTCTCGGCAGCCTGACGAAGCACTTGGGCGCCGAGGTTTTCTTCAGGATCCTTAAGATCGAATTCCTTGGCGATGGTAACCCCGTCATTACAGACGATGGGCGCGCCCCAGTTCTTTTGAATCAGGACTGATTTCGACTTCGGTCCCAACGTGACACGCACCGCGTCGGCTAGAAGGGTCGCACCCCGCAGAATCTTCTCGCGGGCTGCTGAATGAAATAGGATTTGCTTGTGTGCCATTTCGCAGTGTCTCCTGGGTTCGGAATCAACAAAAATGGGGTAGCGATACCTTTGCAGCGGCCTCACCGTTCAAGCGTGATGCGGCGAGGCCAGCAGTTGGCTTACTTGACGCTTACGGGGATCGTCTTCTGCTTCTTCTGCGCTTCCGGCGATTTCGGCAGCGTGACAGTCAGAATGCCGCCCTTGAAACTCGCTTCAATCTTGTCAGCGTCTACAGTGCCGGGTACCCGCAGCGAACGGCGGAACGAGCCGTACTGGCGTTCGGAGACGTAGCGGTCCTTGGTCTTCTCTTCCTTCTCTTCCTGCTTTTCGCCCTTGATCGTCAGGACGTTGTCGGAAAGCTGAAGGTTGATGTTCTTGACATCGAGGCCCGGCAGTTCGGCCGTCACTTCGAAGGCCTTCTCGTTCTCGATGTCGACGGCCGGTGTCACCTCGAAGCCGAAATCACGACGCCAGGACGGTTCGATGTCCAGGAGCGAACGAGAAGGAACCTGCAGCAAGCCGGCCTGGAAGTCATGAAACAGCCGATCGATCTGATTGCGCAGTGCATCGAAGGGTTGCCAGCCCGAGGCGGTCGTGACCTGCGGAGCTGAAGTCGCTTGGGTCTTGATGAGTAGCTTGGTGGCAGCTTCCGCCATGACAAATACTCCTTTTACTCCTTTGAGGTGGTTAAGGAAAAGCATATGCCCGGCAAAGAAGGCCTCTTTGATCTCAATCAAACAAAGAAACGTTCGAGGATTAGGCGGCAGGCTCATTTCACATTGAAATTTAAGTCGCATGGAAAGCTCGGATCGAGCGCTCGTCTTGTTAGGGCTTAACTGTGCAGTTGATCTGATCGGTTCTGCAAGATTCGTCCCAAAGCCGGAACGCTCCGGCTTCCGCTTTCGGTCAAACCAGAGTTCCCTCGCGCATCGTCTGCGGGATCCGTCATGACAACTCCAGAAGAGAATCAATGCGAAAGGAATGTTGGCACCGGCGGCCTTGACATCATTGATTTGGCTGCCCCGCCAAGAATGAATTCGCGAAAACGGCGGCAAACGCGGCGATCCGGCAATTCATCAAATCTGCGTACGATACGGCCCATCTGATTGCATTAATATTCGATGATTTTCGGGTAAGTAGTCAGACCTAAAAGGACATCTTTGATATTCATAATAGGCGGCTCGTAGTTGGTGTGGTGACCTATCTGCGGCGCTCATAGCGGGAGCATTCCAGGTCAACTGCCCGCGGCGTCTCCAGTCGGGACGCCGCAAGCATGGGTTTGTTCAAGCAATCGTCAGGCGATCCTCTACGGATACGACGCCTGGCGCGGACCACGCCGCGTTCTCAACGGCCCGACGCTCATCCCAATTGTCGACCTTCCCTTCGAGCACGACCTTATTGCCGTCCTTTACGGTGACGCGGATCGCCTTGGCTTCAACCTCGGCGTGGCGTTTGAGGGCGGATTCGATCTTGCCTTTTACGCTCGAAGCGTCGACGTCGGACTGCTTGATCGTGATCTTGTTTGTTACACCGCGCACTCCGGATAGCTTGCGGATATCGTCTTCGGCCGCGGTCCTATTATAGTTCCATTCGACGCGGCCGGTTAAGGTGACCCAGCCATCTTGAACTAGGACATTTACCGTGTCCTTTGGAACGAGGTCGTCCCAATTCAGAATATCGGTGGCGCGCTTGGCAAGCTGATCGTCTGCGGTCTGTTTCTGAAACGGATAGCGCACCTCAATGTTCTCGGCGATAGCGTGGACACCTTTGACACGTTGCACAGCGGCGATGGCCGCGACTTTTTGAGCGTAGCTGTTGACGTGCCCGCTAAGGCTGACGACATTTTTGTCGACGGCAACGCCAATGTGCTCGCCGTCGAAACTCGGGTCAAATTCCAACTCGTCGATAATGTCTTGCCGGAGCTCAGAGTCTGTCACGTTTGCCTCCATCGTTAGGTTGGGAGGAAACATAGTCTGCTCATCCGCGGGGATGGACTTTGATCCGAGTCAAGGTGCCGGCACCGCGGGCTACCGGCCTGACGATCCCTCCGTCCTGTCGAGCCGATTGGCCATATGTTTCAATGAAGAACTGGGGCGGACACCAAGGTGTCATCCTTCGCCAGTCGGCCATCCACCACGTGGACCCGTCGATGCATCTGCGAAGCGAGACTGAGTTCGTGTGTGACTGCGACCACAGTCTTGCCGCGAAGCGTCACTAGATCGCGAAGGATGGCAAATACTTGAGAGGTTGCGAGAGTGTCGAGGCTGCCAGTCGGCTCGTCCGCAAGGATTACCGGGGGGTCGTTGGCCAGCTTGCCGCTGTCCCCCGGACAACTGATCGGGCGTCTTGTGCCGATGATCGCCAAGCCCGAACGAGGCCAACAGTTCCTCGGCGCGTGCTCTGGCGCCGCGAGGCGACAGTTTGCCGAGCGCGCGTATCGGCAGCGCGACATTCTCGGTGATGCTGAATTCAGGTAGCAAGAAGTGGAATTGGAAGACGAACCCGATGCGGGTAAGCCGAACTTCCGCTCGCTCGTCCTCCGTCATGAGGGTCGTCGACCGCCCATCGATCAAGACGTCGCCGGCAGTCGGCAGGTCAAGCAATCCTAACAGATACAGCAGTGATGATTTGCCCGAGCCGGATGGGCCGGTTATTGCGACGAACTCGCGCGGCATAATAGCGAGATTTATACCCTGTACCAGGGTGACCGGTACGATCCCGCCGAGAACCTTGGTCACCTCGCGTGCCTCGATCAGGGCGTTCATGTTGCTCCCCTGATGATGTCCACGGGGTGCAACCGTGCCGCTGCGCGCGCCGGAAATCAGGCTGGAAACCAAGGCAACGCCCGTGGCGAGCAAGTAGTGTTTCGCCGAGTAGAGCACCGGCAGGTGGTTGTAGTCGGAGAACGGTGTCTTAAATTCCAGCGATGCCAGCCCCCGCGTCAGGAGATATCCGAGGATCCAGCCGAGCATGGCTCCGACAAGTCCGACCAGCATCGCTTCAACAATGAAGATCGCGCGAATGGTTTTGTCCCGGAATCCGAGTGATTTTAGGATCGCGATATCACGCGTCTTCTCGTGCGTGATGGTGGAAATGATGTTGTAGGTACCGAAGCTGGCGACCAGCAGAATGGCCCCGACAATAGTATACATCAGCACGTTGCGCAGAGTGATGGCCGCCAGCAGATTTTCTTGCGCCTCCTGCTAGGAAATCGACCTATAGCCGGTCTGCTCGCCGATCCGCTCGCTGATCAACCGAGCTTCCATCGGATCGCGGGTACGCACGCGGATCTCATTGACGACGCTGGTTTGTCTTTCGAGGATCTGCGCGGTCTTGAGCAGGACATAACCGGTGGTCTCGTCGGTGGCGCGGAAGCCGGAGTGGAAGGTGCCGACCACGGTGGCGCTCATGTTGGCGCCCTCAGCGGACACAAGCGTGATGCTGGAATTGACCCGGGCGCCGATCTTGTCTGCCAGCCGATCGCCCAGCAGGATTGCATTCGAGGAGCGATAGAGCGATTCCAACGTCCCGTGGCGCATGTGGGTCGCCAGGTTGGATACATTGGCTTCGGTGTGTGGATCTATTCCAATCACCGAGATAGTGAGATTGCGGCCTGCGAAGCGCAGCACCGCTTTCGACTGCACGGAGGGAGTCAGCGCGCCGGGGACCCAGGACCTCAGCGAAGCGATCGTCGCCATGGGATTTTTGATGCCTGGCCGACGCACCTCGGGGATCAGGCCGTGAAACTCGGCGGCGCGATAAATGATGTCGGCGGGCTGACGGGTCGGCGCGCGCAGTTCGTCTGCCACGGAAATATGCGGTAGCGCGTCGACCAGGGTCTTGATGAAGTCGTTCTGCGAACCCTCCATCATGGCTGTCATCATTATCGAAATGCCAACACCGGTGGTTACACCTGCGACGGCCACCAACGTCTGGCGAGCTCGGTGCCGGACATGAATCGAGGCTATCTTGAGAATCAGCTTCACGGTGCCACCGGTTCCACGACTAGCGCACGTATCTTCGATCCAATCTTGATGTTTGTTGTTGCGGGGGACGCAACCAGTTCGCCTTCGCTTGCGCCCTCAAGAACCTCCACGACGCCGGTGCCCCGTATGCCAATTTCGACCTTGCGCAGGCGGGCGCGCTCGTTCTCGATTACCAGCAGGCTGCTGTTGATGACGGCATTTGCCGGGACGAGGATAACGTCCAGTTTTTTTCACGGCTGACGATATTCGCCTCGACGCTCATCCCGACCCGGAGCGGCGTGTCCTCGGGCAGGCCGATCCTGACCCGGAAGGTCTTTGCAACGGGATCGCCAGCCGGCGTGATCTGCTTGACGACGCCGGGCAACACCTGATCGGCGAACGCATCGGTGCGCAGCAACGCCTTCTGTCCGACTTGAACACGGGGAATGTCCTCATTGACTTCCGCGACGACCCATAACGGCTTCTCGAGGCCAATCCGGTACAAGACCGTACCGGGCTCGACCATATCGCCCACTTCGCCGTCTTCCTTCAGGACGGTTCCGTCCATCGGCGCAACCAACTTGTAGTATTCCAGGCGTTGTGCCTGTGCTGCGATTTGCGCCCGGATGCGCGCCAAATCGCTTTCCGCCTTCTGATAAGCCTGAGAGGTCGCAACCCCGCGGGCGAGCAGCTGGGCCTGGCGATCGAATTCGCGGTGCTGAAAGTCTTCGAGCGCTCTCAGGTCATTCAGCGTGGCAATCGCTTCTTTATCGTCGAGACGGGCAAGAAGATCCCCTTTGCGAACGGTTCCACCTTCGCATCTGCAACGTTCGATAATGCGGCCCCGGACAAGGGGGCTCGAGCGTGACCAGGTCTCAGGTTCAACGGCCCCCGTTGCGGTAGACGATTTCCGCAGCCGATCCGCACGTCACTCGAACGGCCGTAACAGTCGGACCGCGCCACAGCCACCAAGCCGCTACTGCCAACCTAGTCCGAGCGCAATCGTGATCCCTGGCTTCCAAGGATATCGGCGCGGAGCACCTTCCACTCGCCCGACGGCTTCTTCCGTCGCTTCGATGGGCTGGACCCTCATATCCATGATGATTTACCAAACAATCTCATCTTCGTCCCAGAGTCCGAGGTGGAATGTTCGAGCCTGCGAATGTTTGATCCAGACAATCGCTCGGCCAAGGGCGGACATGTCGTCCTTGCTTAGCCTCTCGGGCATTCTGATGCAGCCGCCTCGAGCCGGTCTTGATCCAGATCAGTTTGAAGTATCGAGGCGGTCGTGGTGGGCCTTACAAGATAACCGTTCATCGTGTCGCGGACCTAAGAGCAATAGCCGGCCGACATAGTTTCAGCGTCTCCTCCGGTTCGCCGGACGCATCGATGAGTGTCCAGTCCAACGCGCCGATATCGTATCGTTCCTGAAGCGCTGCGATCTCAGGAGTGGCGTCGGAAGCGTCGTCGCTGCGGTGACCGATGCGGCGCTGTCTCGTCGCGAGGTCGGTCTGAAGATAGAGACCGACGAATCCAACGTCTAACTCGCGCCCGACATTGTGGATCGCGGTTCGTTCCCTCTGGTCGACAAAAACTGCGTCGACGACAACGGAATGACCTTGCGAAAGAATGCGAATTGCGCGTTGCGAAAGCCCTTCGTAAATCTGCTGCGTAATCTCCGGCTGGTATGCGCTCTCGGGGAGCCGTTCGTTCTCGTTGGCGTCAAACAACTGCTTCCGTAGAACGTCGCTGCGTAACACGACGGCCCCTGGATCCGGTCCCACGTGAGGCGCGAGCGCTCGCGCCAGGATGGATTTTCCGGTCCCGGAGAGGCCGCCGATCGCCACCAGCATTGGCGCAGCAGGCTGGATCAATCGAAGCGCAAGCTCAAAGTAAGCACGGGCGGACTGCCTGATATCGGCCTCGTTGTGACAAGTTGGGCCAATCCGGGCAAGCATAACATTAGCGCGGATGGCGGCGCGCAATGACATGAATAGAGGAAGCGTTCCGAGCGCATCGAGATTTTCAGGGGGCGTTCTGCCTAAATACCTGTTCAGGAGGCCGTTCGCCGCGGCGTGCCGGTCGTACCTGATGAAATCCATCAGAGGAAATGCAAGATCATAGAGCACATCGGTGGATGCGATCGTTGGATCGAACTCGATTGCATCGAATAGAACAGGCTGTTCCTCGATCAACACGATGTTCGCCAGATGCAGATCGCCGTGGCATCGCCGTATAAATCCTGCTTTGCCACGCTGTTCCATCAGCCCGCAGATTCGGCTAAATGCTAAATGAGATGCGTCTCCAAGGCCGTCGATCTCGCGTTCGGGGAAGCAGGCCGCGGCTCGGAATGCCGCTGTGTTGCCGGAGATAATGCCCGGAATCGACTGGATCCATGGCTCGCCCGGCGCGAGCGGCGCAGCGAGGTGCGAGGCCGCAATCGCATCGGCAATGGCGTCGACGAGATGAGGCGCCGGCGGACCGGCTTCCGCCAGATGGTCGACGGTCCGGCTTTCGTCGAAACGGGTCATCTCGACCGCATATTCCACCGGCGGTCCTTCACCGTCGATGCTCAACGATCCTTGGCTGTCTTGAGTAATGGGAATGACACGACGGTAAATCTGCGGCGCGAACCGACGGTTTATCGCTATCTCCTGGTCACAAGCCGCCTTTCGCTTCGCCAGCGTCGAATAATCGAGATAAGGAAAACGGATGGCGCGCTTGATCTTGAGCGCGCGTTCACCTTCGAGAAAAACCGACGCTGCATGGGTATCGATCCGGCGAACATGCGGATGGGCGGTGGGGTCCGTAAGGAAGGCGAAGATGCGCTCCTGGACCCGCGCGTCGGCTGGCCTGGAAGGTAGTACTGTCATTGAAATTGCCATGTGCGGGATCTAGGGTTGGAGAATCCCGCGCCGGAAATCTGTCCCGTCGGCAGTCTTGCAATGACCGCATTAGCCTCGATCAGCGGAAATACCGCTGTCTGTGTCCTAATGCCGGCCTGAGGTACAAGGTTTGCATGATGCCAAAAATCAAGGCGTCGTCGCGCGACAAACAATGAGGTGATTGCTGTGGCAACGGCCGAGATGAGGCGGAGGAGCCAAGCCATATCCAAATCCTTCCGCGTGGCACAGCGTCAGCTTGTGGCCTTCATGTCTTCAGGCGATTCCATGTAGAAGCCCGACCGGCTGTCGACAAAGCACAGATGGTCGTGCACCTCCTTAACGCCCGCGGTGTTTTCCGCCGCGACGATCGACGCCCGGCGCGCGCTGTCGTCGTTGATGATGAGGCCATGCAAGTGAACCACGCCGTTGCGCACGGCGACCTGAAGCCCGGTTGGCCGCCAGTCTGTGGCTTCCAGGGTTCGGATGATCCGGTCGCGGATGTGTCCATCATCCGCCGTGGGATCGGGAATCTCCCTGGCTATGCTGGCTACGGCCTGAAGCAGATTCGCACGGGTGACAATGCCGACCAGTTTGTCGTTCCGCAGCACCGGCAGGCGCCTGATGCCGTTCTTCTCCATCAGGTGTACCAGTTCATCCAACGAGGTATCTTCGTCTGCGGCGATGGGGTCGCGGGTCATGACATCTTTGACCTTGCGGCCGCGTTCATGAATGAAATCGTTGGCAGAATGAGCCGGGCTAAGAAAGTACTGAAGCCAACGCGGCCGTTTTTGCTGGGTGCCGATCTCCGAACGTCGCAAGAAGTCGCTTTCCGAGACGATGCCGACGAGCCTACCCGATGCATCGAGCACGGGTAGCCCGCTCACATGGTTTTCGAGCATCTTGTGGGCCGCCTCGAGAATGGGCGTCTCGGGCAGCACGGTGATGGCGTTTCGGGTCATGATCTGGTGCGCGCGCATGGTGATCTCCTTGCTGAAAATATAGGGCGGTGCACGAAGTCCTGTTTGATCTTCATCAAGGCGACGACCGGTGAGTAGCCTAAAGACATTGTGCCAGCGAGGTACCAGCGGAAAGGACGATGCTATGACAGACGTCTATGAATAGAGTTCCGCGACCAATGAAGCACACTCGGGACCGATGCCGCCTCGCAATTTACCAAGGCGAACAAGTATGCCTTCTCTCTCTCGACCGGCTCACAGAACGTGCTGCTCCCGACGCTTCAGATTAAACGGCGGCGCTGGCCTTGACGTGCGTCAGACCCCGGGCGCGCATGGCGCGCGGATTTCTCATTTTAGGACGTCGATCGCGGCGGTGAAGGGCAGTCGCAAGGCGTTGGCCACGGGGCGGCAAGTGACCTTGCCGTCGTGCACATTGAGTCCATTACGCAAATGCGGATCGTCGATCAGTGCTCGCGGGAATCCCTTATCAGCAAGACCAGAACGAACGGCCGCGTCGCATTGTCGAGCGCGAATGTCGATGTTCGCGGCACCGCGCCGGGCATGTTTGCCACGCAGTAGTGCACGACGCCGTCAACCAAACAGGTCGGCTGTGAATGCGTCGTCGGGCGCGAAGTTTCGGCGCAGCCGCCCTGGTCGATCGAAACATCGACGATGACGGAGCCCGGCTTCATGGCCGCGACGGTGCGCCCCGAGATGAGCTTGGGCGCCGCGCCACCTGCGACGAGGGCGGCGCCGATCACCAGGTCTGCGGCGGTGCAGAGATTTTCGATCGCGCCGGCATCGGCCGCAACCAGACGGACGCGCCCGCCAAAAAGCTCCGACAGGCGCCGTCTCGTCTCGGGGCTGTGCACCGCAACACTCACATTGGCGCCCATGCCGATCGTCATCTCGGCCGCTGCGTCCGACGACGCCGCCACCGAGAATCACGACTTCAGCAGCCGGCAGGCCCTCGATGCGGCCGAGCAGAATGCCGCGGCCCCCTTGGGGACGTTGCAGGAAATGGGCGGCGACCTGAGGCGCCATGCTGCCGGCAACCCTCGACATCGGGGCCAGCAAGGGAAGCTTTCCCGCTGCGTCAGTGACGGTTTCGTAGGCGAGGGCTGTTACGCCGGATGCCATCAAGTCATGGGTCTGTTGGGCGTCGGGCGCCAGGTGCAGATAGGTGAAGAGGATCTGGCCGGGTCGCAAGCGCTTCCGTTCGGATGCCAGCGGTTCCTTGACCTTCACAATCAGTTCGGCACGCTGAAATATCTGATCTGCATCCGCGATGATCTCGGCGCCAGCGGCAATGTATTCCTCGTCGGTGATGCCAGCGCCAGCGCCCGCCATCGTTTCGACCGCGACCCGATTTCCCCTGGCGCTCAGCGCCTTGACCGTCTCTGGAGTGAGGCTGACACGGTATTCGTCGGTCTTGAGTTCCTTTGGAACGCCGATGAACATTGTCGCCTCTCAACTTCGGTCAATTAACGGCTCGCTGTGCTTTTGCCCGCACGACCGTTCTCGATCGCCTTCACGAACGCACTGATGAGAGCGGGACGAAAGGTTGGCATCTACGGCACGACAATGACAGCGCAAGGCGCAAGACTAATCAGCTTCTGGGAAACGCTACCAAGCAGCAGCCCTGAAAGGCGACCTCTGCCTCGCCGTCCAATCACGATTGCGTCTACCTTCTCCTCCATGATCGTATCTAGGATTGCTTGGGTGGGATCGCCCCATCGCTCGAGAGTCTTGATCGGTTTCACGCCAGTCCAGCCGGCTCGTTGTTGCGCTTCCACCAGAAGTCGCTCGGCGAGGTCCGCCTTCTTTCCCTCGAAGGGCGTAAAATCCGTTTGTTGCGGCGCAGTCTGGCTTTCGCCAACGGTCAGGATCCTCAATGTGCCGTGAGCGGCTTTGGCCATCGCGGCCGCGACATCAACTGCTCGCCCGGCACTTTCGGACCCGTCGGTAGCGACCAGGAAATTCTGAATCTCTGCAGGCATTTGTTCCTCCTGTTGGACCATTTGTTGACCAATGATTTCATGGGCGGCGGCCAGAGCTGATCTTTGATCAAGCCCAATAGTTCGCTATCGCGGTGGATGTCATGCGCACGTGTGTATTAAGCTGGCCGTTCGAATTGCTACAGCGATTCAGGCCGTCTTTCGGACCATTGCGTTGCCGGCGATGAAGCCCGGAACCGGCGAACTCAGGTATTTCAGCCTGAAACGCCTGACCTGCCTTGACCTGCATCAACAACCCGGCCGACGAGGTCGGGCTATCTGACCGGCAATTTACTCGGCGCTCAGGGCAGATCATGAATGAACTAAAACTTCGTGACGATATTCTGGATGAACTCGCTTATGAGCCCATCGTCGATGCAGCTCATATTGGCGTGGCCGTAGATCAGGACGTTGTAACGCTTACCGGACATGTCAGCAGCTATGCGCAAAAGCTGGCAGCATTAGCCGCCGCGCGGCGGGTAAAGGGCGTGCATGGAATCGCGGATGAGATCGAAGTTCGCTATGCTTCGGACCTAAAGACATCTGACGATGAGATCGCCAGGCGCGCGGTCGATGTGCTGTCTTGGGACAGCGTCGTCCCCGCTAACGCAATACAGGTCACGGTGCGGGACGGCTTGGTAACGTTGACCGGCAAAGTCAACTGGTACTATCAAAAGAGCAGCGCCGAACGCGATGTTCGCAGACTGTCAGGGGTCCGCAGCATCGTCAACAATATCGAAATAGAGCCGCACGCGAAGGCCGACAACGTAAAAAGGAAGATCGAAGCGGCCCTGAAGCGGCACGCCGAAATCGAAGCCAAGGACATACGCGTTACAATTCGAGACGACGATGAAGTCCTGCTTGAAGGCAAGGTCCGTAATTGGGACGAGAAGTTTGCGGTCGAGAAGGCGGCTTGGTCGGCCCCCGGCGTTAAGAACGTCAAGGACCGGGTGACGATAGGGTCGTAGCGGACCGGCTTTAGACCGATGGCACGTCTCATCTGTCCGTCCGCCTCTATCCGATGGAGGAGAGGCTAATGCAAACGAAAGTTAAAAATAGAATTTCAGGAGATGGCTGGCAGTCCTGCGGTTGAGGGCATGATCGCGGACCATGTGAAGAAGCTTGAACAACTCTATGGTCGTATTGCAGCATGCCGGATGTCGTTAAAGTCCTGGGACGCGTCACAAAGCTGGCGGCCTGTATGACATCAACATTCGACTTGCGCTACCTGACGGTCGCGAAGTCGAAATCGGGCGGACGCCGACGGATGACGAGCGACATTCGGATTTGCCGTTTGTTATTAGCGATGCGTTCAAGCGGGCAGGCAGGCGACTTCAGGATAGTGTGCGGCGCATGGAGGGATGGTAGCCACGAAGGGCAACCCGTCGTACGAGCGGACCAAGCCGGCGAATTCGGATTCCTTCGATCAAACGATGGTGAGGAGATCTACTTCCATCGCAACAGCGTTCTTGACGGAGCGTTTCCGATCTGACCGTTGGCTCCCGGGTCGTGTTTACCGATGAGATCGGCGAAAAGGGCGCGCAGGCAACCACGGTGAAGCCGCTCGGAAAACACGGGTTTCGGCTCTGACGCCTCGTTTGTTCGCGCGCGTTATCTGTCGTGCGCTTTGAACCGACCAGCGGCGGCCAGGGCTTATGCTGCAGTTTTGAAGCAGCGACCAGTCTGTGCAGCCGTCAACTCACTCTCATCCGCCAACGGTCCGGGTGACCAGATTATCGTTGACCGTGCAAACTCCAGGGGGGATTCGGCGGCAACCTTGATGGCCTTTCGCTCGTCAGCGGACTCAGCAAGGCTCCAGAGATCCGCGATGCCCCCATTGACGGTCACGTTCAACATCATTGTATGCGCCCACGGCTGCTTCTTCAGATGAGATAGTATGTTTTCGCGAAAATGGTTGTATCGGAAAGCGGAACATCAAGCAGCTTGCGTGCCGTTGCCACGGCCTGAACGAGATTGGCCCGGCTGACAATGACGACCAACTGGTCGTTCACCAGAATAGGCACCCGTTTGACGGCGTTCTTCTCCATCAAGGCCGCGATCTCATGCAGCGGTGTCGGAGGCGAGGCCGTGATCACCTTGCGGCTCATGACATCTGCAACTTTACGGCCGTGAGATTTGACATATTCGGCCGCAAGCATGACGAGCCCAGTGATGTGCTCCACCACATGCCTCCAGTGCTACCTTGCAACTCGGCTGCGCTGCGAAGAAATCTAGCAGTTTTGCTCGGCTAATCTTCTTGCTGAACACCGCTCGACCACGCTCATCCGCCCCGTGAACGTGAAAGACGTGCTTGGCGATATCCAGACCGATTGTGATAACCTCTGACACGGACGCCTCCCTTAAGTGGTGCTCAACACCTCCACTTTGGCACATCGATGCCGTCGGGCAGGGCGTCCACCCCATCATGAATCGAGCTTGATTGCACTCTTGTCCGATATGCCCCGATAGCGGATCAAATTCCGCATCGCAGCGAAACGACGCTGAGTGCCAAAGCAGCAAAAAGGATCGTTATTCACCTCGTCTGCATGGGCTCGCGGAAACTCAGAACATTCATAAGCCTAAGCCGGAAGCCGGTTTTGATGTGCGTCAAACTATCGGGGGGCAAAGCGACTAGTAGTAAGGTTCTCCTAGCCAGCATCGGAGCGCGACATGATAAAATGTGGTGTAAAATGGTTGACAATTATCAGTCTTACCGCTGGTTTCGCGGTGGCGGCTCAGGCTGAAGATTTGGACGTCGGTAAGTCAGAATTTCGGTCTTCGTGCGCGAGTTGTCATGGTACGGATGCAAAGGGCAAAGGACCCGTCAGTGACCAGCTTAAGATACCGCCTCCCGATTTGACGATGTTGGCCAAGCGCAACAACGGGGTCTTTCCCACGGACGCTGTTTATGAAACCATATATGGATCGAAAACAATTCCCGCTCACGGCACTCGTGAAATGCCAATTTGGGGAGAACGATTCAACCCCATTATCAACTTGCCTCACTATGTTGATCCGTCTTATTGGAAGATGGCCGGGCCGGATCAAAGCCCGGAAGTCGTCGTGCGAAAACGCATCCTTGCTGTTATCGATTATCTGAGTCGTGTTCAGCAAAAGTAGCAACCGACGAGCATCAGATTACTTACCTGTCCTGCTGAGCGCCCTTTAACGCGGAGGGCAAAAAAGTTCGGAACATCGCTGCCGCCGCCTTGATGCCCGTGCACTGACGACCGGAATGCATCTTGATTGCTGCGCTTGCGCCACGAGCGGCCAAGCCGCCGCACCACCAACCAGGCCGATGAACTCCCGTCGCCTCATATTGCCTCGTGATGCACCCGCTCGCGGACAAACTTGCGATGGGGCGGTAGTGGATGGCGCCGCGCCGATCATTGTTCGCAATGAGGAGGTGATTGAGCTCTCGGGCACAACAGCGGAAGAGTTCGACGCGGCGTGTAAGGGAACTTGCCGAGATCGAACGCCGCTGCCAACTCTACATCGGAGAGCGGTCCCGGGCGGAGATCACGGAACAGGTGGTGATCGTCATCGATGACGGCATCGCAACTGGAGCGACGACGAGGGCCGCATTGCAGGCGATCCGTAACCGGAAGCCCAAGGAATTGGTACTCGCCGTTCCCGTCGCCCCGCCCGACACGATCACGGGATTGCGTGGGGAAGTCGATGCATTGATCTGCCTGGAGACGCCCGAATTATTCGGAGCGATCGGCTATTTCTATCGTGACTTCCGGCAGGTCAGCGATCAGGAGGTCGTTGCAATTCTGAAACGCTTTCCGGCCAAGCGATCGGCTTCGATCCATTGAATTAGGGTGGACGGCCATTCGTACTCGATCGGTGCCCAGCGATCGCGGTCCTTGACGTAGGATCGCTTGACGGCCGCCCAAGCGGTACGGTGAGCGATCTCTTCCTGCCGAACGTCACCAGCGTGAGCTGCGGAGGCATGGTTGAACGAAGCGCGATAGATGTTCTGCGCATGCGGCGGAACGTGATCGCGGACCGATGCAGGCAGATCGATATTCGTCCGTACGGCATGAGTTTTCCAACGAAGGATTTCCTGTCAGAACAGATCCGCCTCGGATTCTTCCGATGAATGGCCGAATTTCGAAAGCGCTTCTTCCAGATGGTCGGCCAGCATCGGCTTTCCCAACAGGTACGCGGCTGTCCGCTTGTTGTGCGCACGGGCGGCCTCGGCTCGAAGTTCATCCCAATTTCCGATGTCTCCGTCACCGCGCCCGAGCCAGGCGAGGGCAACAAGATCAATCTGCTCGTCGTCGTTCAAGTCATGGATAAAGCTTGCTAGTTCAATAAGTACCGGATCGTCGGTTCGATCCTCCAAAATGGAACGCATGCCATCATCGCTCGCATTGGAGCCTGATTCCGGGTCGGTAAGACCGTCCTTGGCGTCGAATTGGCGAGCCTTGGCAGCGATGAAGTACGCTTTTTCCGGCGAGATCGACAGAGCGGGGAGGTTCGGGAGTTTGGACATCTTGCGCCTCAAAATTTCGAAGGGCGGTCTTTCATAAGCCCTCGCAGCAAGTCAGGAGTTGAGCTAGATCAAGTGATCAAGAATTTGCCGTTCTGTAATGTATCTTCTTCCGAGCGTGCAGCGAGGCCGCTGCGCATACTGTCCTTCGAAAGGACAAGGTCGGTCACCCGGCGTTCTGCCATCTCACATGGGATTGGCCATATGTATCCCGCGACCAGCCCCTGCTGACCGATTTGTATCAATTTAACGTGCTTCAGGCCTACCTGGATCATGGCCAAACGGACACCGCCGTATTTGAGTTCTTCTTGCGTCGGCTTCGGGCTCGCAGAGGCTTCCTTGTGGCGGCAGGACCCGAGCCCTCGACTTCCTTGAGAATTTTCTCGCTGAGATCGATTGGCTCCGGCAAACTATCAGTTCACGGAGGGTTCGGGCGCATTCTGGACGAGGGAGATCTGCAGAATGTGACCATCTTTGCGGCCGGGGGTCTGGACGAAGACGAACTTGCGAGCATGTTGGGTGCGAACGCCCCGGTCGATGGCTTCGGCATTTGCACCAGCTGACCACATCCTCCGACGTGCCGGCGCTCGATTGCGCTTGCAAGCTTCAGGAGTATGCCCGTATAGCGCGACGCAAACGGTCTGTCGGAAAGACCACATGGCCGGGTCGGAAGCAGTTCTGGCGCAGCTTTGGAGACGACGGACGCATGACCGGCGATGTGCTCGCGCTCCAAGATGATCGACGGGCTGGCGAACCGCTGCTGTTACCTTTCATGCGCCATAGCCGGCGTCTCGCTGCGCCTCCGGCACTAGCCGATATCCGGAAGTGGGCGGAGCAAGGCCTTGCCCAGCTACCCGAACCACCTGAGTGACGGCAGAATGCTCCCGGTCACCGCAGTGTCGGGACTGATAGCCCTCGCGGAGGAAGTCGATGTGCGGCTATCGCGTGAGGAGAATGATCGGGTCTCGCTGTTGGGCTGCTCCGCTTCTTCTGAAATGACACCAGCCGGCGATGTCGTGTCGCCGCAAAAGGCAAAGGCGTGGGCGCGAACTTGACCCATCTCAAACCGGCAGGGGTGTACGTCTGCCAATTACGCCCTTGGGTTAATCGAGCTGCAAGGGAGGGCCGGCCAAATGCCCTGCCAATTGAACAGATATGCTCATGAACGCATCTGACATTATGCGTCGTTCCTTTGCAACAATCAAAACCGGATGCGCCACTCCTGGGCCGGAACCGAGCTTGATTTTTGATCTCGCTCAAAGCCTCCCATGGTTGGCGGGCCATACTGTTTTCTGAGGGATGCGTGGAGAAGATGAATGGCAAACCAAAAAACGGTCGTCGCCAACGATGCAACGAAGCCCTCATGCGGCCCCAAGGCTACGCGAGTTTCCGACGAAAAACGATTCATATCCGACGAACGTCGCGTTCAGGACGCCCTTGAGGATGACGAGGTCAGGGAGGTCTTGCGAGCCTTTCATGAGCGCGAGGCCAGCGACGCTGGGGTTGTCGGCCAAGGCGGACGTGTGGACGAGAGGCAGCCTGCTCCCAGCGCGCTGGAAGGGGCAAGTTCAGTTGGCGGCAATATCCCTTGCTCGAAGAAGGGCAGTTGCTCGATGACAGAAGAAGTTCGCAGCTATTCTCTTCCCGACGAACTTGAACCAGACCTTAGTCGCGTTCACGCATATTGGAATGGGTTGAAACGTGGTGCAAACGACGTTCCGTTTTGGGACGACGTCAAGTTCTCATTGCGGTCCCGGCTTGCGCGGCAATCAATGCTGATTGACGTCTTGGAAACTCCACTTCGGTTCCGCTTCGATCTCATCGGAGCGGACCTGACCGAATGGTACGGCGGAACGATTGGCAACAAGTTTCTCGGCGAAATCGATCTTCACGCGCCGTTCGATGAGCTAACGTTGCAATGCCAAGCGACTATAGAGGGCGGCGCTCCCACTTATTATTATCAAACAACGAGCAGAAAAGGCGATACCGAACATCCGGCCGGTTACACGCGCCTCTTGCTCCCGTTGTGGGGCAATGGTCGCATCGAGATGTTGCTCGGCTCTATTGTTTTCGACAAGGCGGCTAGAAAAAACTCTGGCTAGACATTCTGCAAGGGACGATCGTACTGACGGTACAACGAGAATCGCCGCTCCTTGAATGCCGACTTCCAACTGATCGCTGTGATCCAGAGAAGTGCATCCAGTCTAGATCGCTTTCCTGACTAACGAGGATAGCCAGCAATCGGCGTCACAATCACCTCAGAAGCAAGTCGATGAACGTCGTCGACACGGCAAAGCTCCGTACCGGGATTGAGTAGCGCGGCCGAACCGCCGGCAACGCCGTAGCGCAGAGCCATATCGAGACGGCCGTCGCTCACCAGGCTCCATACTATCGCGCCCAGGAAACTGTCGCCGGCGCCGGAAACACTGGCGGGCTCGATAGGAAGGCCATTTGCACGCCAAGCAGCATCGCGGCTCATGAGCAGGGCACCATCGGACCCCATGGAGAGAGCAATAACTTCGATGCAATAGCGATCGAACAGGTAACATCCTGCTTCGATGAGAGAGGCTTCATCGGCGGAGGCTATTCCTGCCAATTCGTGAAACTCGCGAAGGTTGGGCTTGATGAGATAAACACCCACTTCCAGGGCGGCTTTCAGAAAGGTGCCGGACGTGTCCACGATTACTTTGCCAAGGCCTTTCGAAACTTGAGCAACTCTGCCGTAAAAATCCGCCGGCACGCCGGCAGGCAGGCTGCCGCTTGCAATGACAAATGCCGCCTGAGGTGTGATGCGCGCAATCGCGTTAACGCATTGTTGCCATTCGAATTCGCGGAGGAGCGCCCCCGGAAAGACCAGGCGAAATTGCTCTCCTGTCGTCTCGTCGAAGACCGTGACGTCCTCCCGCGTGTCGTTCAGCGTCGGGATCACGACGCTGCGCACGCCTTCACCTTCGACCAGTGCCGCCAGTGACTGCCCGGTAGCTCCGCCGGCCGGGTAAATCGCGGTTGCTTGAGCCCCCAACCGTTTCAGAACCCTGGCTACGTTGATTCCGCCACCCCCGGGATCGCGGTGAGCCGGCGCACAGCGCATTTTGGTGAAGGGCATCATTTCTTTTACCGACGTCGAAATGTCAACGGCCGGGTTGATGGTGAGAGTGACGATCTGGGTCGATGGATTCTCAGCCAATGCCTTCGGCCTCCGCCAGGGCGCGGAGGCCAACGAATGCGACGTTCTCGTCCAGAATCAGGTAGGTCGGTATCGCTTCGAGATACCTGCTGAACCGCCCTTTTTCCTCAAAGCGTGCGCGGAATCGTGAGCGGGCAAGATATTCGGGGATGTGGCGCAGAATGCCTCCGCCAATAAATACGCCGCCTTTCGCACCGAACGTGAGCGCGAGATTGCCGGCGACGGATCCGAGCATCGCGCAAAACATATCGATGACGGCGCGACTGGTCGAACAGGTACCCTCGACTCCGGTCCGGGTAATATCGCATGCGCGACGCCTTGACGGAATAATGTCGTCCAGCGCAGCGATCGCGTCGTAGAGATTTTCCAGCCCGGCGCCCGACAGAACGCGTTCCGCCGAGACATGCCCAAATCGCCGCCGTAGATTTTCGATAACAGCATCCTCCCGCGACGAACTGCCGGCCATGGTGGAATGGCCGCCCTCGCTCGAAAGCACGACCCGGCCGGTGGCGTGCGGGATGTTGACCGCCATCCCGAGGCCCGTGCCGGGGCCAAGCGCAGCGAGCGGTGCTCCCGCGACCGGTTGTCGGCCGCCTAGCGGAAGCAGACTGTCGCGCGGAAGGCAGGGCAGAGCCCACGCCACCGCTTCGAAATCATTGATCAGACGAACCGTAGAAAATCCGTGAGAAGTGCGCAACTCTGCGACATCGATTACCCAGGAATTATTGGTCAGCGCGCAGCGGTTATCCTGGATCGTGCCGGAAGCGGCCAGAACTGCGGAAGAGATCGTGCCAGCTTCCGGCACGCCGCCGAGATACGCGCCGAGTGCCTCGCCGAAGCTGCCGTGGTCTTTGACAGCCATATGGGCCATGGCGCCGACCGTTCCGTCGGCCATCAGCGCAAAGCGTGCGTTGGTGCCGCCGATGTCTGCAAGCAGCAGCTTTTCGTTGGTTCGCGGCGAGGAGGTTGCCATCATCGTTGATGCACCGCTTTGATCAGTCCTGAATACCAACCAAAGGAGGATTTCGGAGTTCGCCGAAGTGACGCGTAATCGACATAGCTTAGACCGAACCGGATACTGTACCCAGAGTCCCATTCGAAATTGTCCAGCAGCGACCAAATGAAATAGCCGCGGACATCGACACCTTCGGAAGCGGCGTTATTCATGACCCCGATATGGGCACGCAGAAACTCAATCCGACCCGTATCGATCACGGCTCCCGCCTGGTCGGGCTGGTCGGAATTGCCATATCCGTTTTCCAGAACGTAAATCGGTAAAGCATAACGTGCGTGCACGATCCGCAGCGTTTCGCCGAAGGCTTCGGGATCGATCGGCCATCCAATCGGTGTCAGCGGAACATCGGCGGGTTTCTCACCGAAGTCATAACCCAGCATCGAATCAGCCCGCGCTTTCACATAAACCGGACTGTAGTGGTTCAGTCCAAACCAGTCGAGTGGGCGGCAAATCCGCGCCAGATCGCCGGGCTGCACATGCGGTTCGATCGCCGCCCGCATCGAGGGGGGATACTCGCCGCGGCATTGCGGATCCGGGAAGGCGTAATTCCAGTAGACACCCAGGCGCGCGGCCGCCGCGGCGTCGGCTTCGCCTGCGCTGGACGGCCAGCAGGGCTGAAGATTGTGAATGCACCCGATTGAGGCGCTGGCCACTCTCTCACGGAGTATATCCACCGCTGCACCGTGCGCCAGATTGACGTGGTGGATCATGCGGTGGAGATTGTCCTCGCTGCTTTGATCGCGCTTGCCGAGCGAACGGCTGAACAGAATGAAGATCGACGGCTCGTTGAATGTAGCGAAGCGCTTGACCCGATCTCCAAAACGCGTGGCGATCAGCGTGGTATAGTCGGCAAACCATGCCGCCGACTCCCGGTTCAACCATCCGCCGGCATTCTCAATGGCCTGCGGCAGATCCCAATGATATAGGCATAGCCACGGCTCGATGCCGGCGGCCAACAGCTCGTCGACCAACCGGTCATAGAATTCAAGCCCCGCTTCATTGGCTAATCCTCGCCCGTGCGGCAGTACGCGCGGCCACGCAACCGAGAACCGGTACGCCTGGACGCCCAACGTCTTCATCAAGGCGACATCCTCACGGTAGCGATGGTAGTGGTCGCACGCGACGTCGCCGGTGTCGTGGTTCTTGATCTCGCCGTTGTCACAATAGACGTCCCAGATACTTGGTCCACGACCATCTTCCTTGGTTGCGCCTTCGATCTGGAAACTGGAGGTGGAGACCCCCCAGATGAAACCCGGGCGCAGGCTGGCGATGGCAGGCAGCTCCGATGTCGGCATGAAATTGGTTCTCGGTTATACTCCCGGCTGGAGTTGATACGCAGCGCTTCCGTCCAGGCGAATTACTCATTGCAACATCAATAGTCAGGTCGATGAAGGTAACTCTTGAGCTATGTCAAGAAGTCCTGGCGGGACCAATGCGATAGATAATACCTTGTTGGTCTGGCACTGGAGTCTCCGCTTGCAAAGAACCAAATGGGGCGGAATCGCCGACGACTGCTTCCGCTCGAGCGGGTTCTTTCGTGTGGCCGAGCGTAACGGCGTATTCTGGCTTGTCGACCCCGATGGCGGTCGCTTCATTTCCAAGGGCGTCAACACGGTTCGCTTCGATCAGGACCACGTCGGAAATACCAATCGCGTACCCTACGCCGACGCGTGCCGGGCGAAATATGGTACGCCGCACGTCTGGCGCGCAGCGGCAGCGGACCGACTGGCCCACTGGCGATTTAACACGCTCGGCTGCTGGTCTGATGAACTTGTCGCCAGTGCAGGATCGTCGCTGCTTGCGACCGCTCCTATAGCTGCAGTTGGTGCCTCTTTCCGGTTACACCGGCGTGACGAGATCTTTCCGGATGTATTTGATCCCGCGTTTTCGTGGCACATCCGCTTAAGCGCAGAAAATCATTGCACTAAGCGGCGCAACGAGCCTGAATTGATCGGCTGGTTTATCGACAACGAGCTGTACTGGTCGCCGGATTGGCGCGGGGCTGACGAGCTTCTGACTCTGTTTCTGAACTTGCCGGCCCACCGCCCTGGGCGCGTCGCGGCCATCATAAGATTAGAGGAACGCTATCGGGAGTTTTCCCAATTCAACGCAGTATGGCGCACGCCGGCGCGATCATGGGAGGAGTTCGGCACGGTCGGACGTGCGGAGGCGCCGTTCTTCAGAATGCCGCCCGGCGGTCTGATCGACGCGCTAGAGACCCAAGCTAACCTCGCCAATCCCGCGCGCGCGGCATTTTTCGCGGACTGTGATGCCTTTGCTGCGGTTGTCGCCGAGGCATATTTCGAGTTATGCGTCGCGGCCATCAAGGCTGCCGACCCCAATCATCTTGTGATAGGTTCACGGTTCGGCTACCAGCCGCATCCTAACGTAATTGCCGCAGCCGGCCGCTACCTCGATGTGATCTCATTCAATCACTATGACTTCGACCCAGGGTCAGTTATCGATGCGTATTCAGCAGGTGATAAGCCGTGCCTGATTTCCGAATTTTCCTTTCGCGGTGACGATTCCGGCCTGCCCAATAGCCGTGGTGCCGGACCGCGGGTGGAAAGCCAGCTGGAGCGCGCCCAGTGTTTCGAACGTTACGTCACGGCAGCGCTGAAGAAGCCGGCGGTCGTTGGCTATCACTGGTTCGAACATGCCGACCAGCCGGCTGAAGGGCGCTTTGACGGCGAAAATTCCAATTTCGGCGTGGTGACGATCGACGATGAGGTCTATGCGGAGCTGACCGAAACCATGACGAGGGTCAATGCCGCCGCGGAGCAAATTCACACGAATGCCGCCCCGACAGATTAGCGGCGATCATTGACGGGGGTCATGCGTTTTGGCTGCGCGGCACCTAAAATTTCGGCCGGGATGTAGAGACATCGCGGCTCACGTCCGTCTTCAACACAGGTCAAGATGAAGTTTGTAGGGCTGCGCTCTTTCGGATCGACGCGCGTGCCCTTTTGTATGATGCGACATTGAGCGATTTTTGGGTCAATGGCGAGTGGCTTGAGGCAGCCCTCGATATCATGTGTGAGCGCGAACACGTATGACCCTGAAGGTATCCTTTCGTCAACAGCAACAGGGGGTGATAGCGGCCAGCCAGCGAGGGCGAGGGCGGCAATTGAGATATTGGTCATTATGATCATTGCTGGCACCTAGGTCTGCCAAGCACGCGAGCCGGCATCGAGCCATGAGCAAACAAAGTTAGCGCGCAAGCTCAGAACGCCGCCGAGATCATGCACAGGACCACTGTAATGCTCAAAATGATGACAGCGATGCCGGCGCATTCGAGGTGGCGGAGCTTTTCCTTCTGACATGACATAGCCCAAAGTACGCGCTCCATCGCGGCTGGAACGCATTGTGCTAGATCAAATAAATGACCCAATCCAGGCCCCGCACATAATGCGCCTCGCGCAAGGATCGCGGCAAATATTCGAAACCGTCTGGATCGATCAAGCCCGATCCTGGGGCCATCATCGTCGGCTCGCGCGCAGGGTAGATTCTGCTCGGAGCCCGAACGAGACATTTCGGCGACTTCCCGCTTTGGCTGATGAACCAGCGTGGGAAACTGCCTCCGAATTGTAGGGCCGCAGGCGATTAGGTCGTGTACTTGGATTAGCCGCGTTCGACGTCCGCTTGTTCCCCAATAGCGGTACAAAAGAGGACCTGCCGCTAGGTCGGTTCACGGCTCGCAAACAAGAGAATCGGCTTCTTGGAGCAGCCGCGAAATTCGGGCCCCACGGATGCTTGCTTCGCACCGCAACAGCCGCAAGCTTCCCTCGCCGTGCTTCCAATAAGTCGATGCGAGGGGGAAGCCATGCGATAGATCAATCACATCGGATTGCGTCATGGCAATCATTACGTCCGCGCCTGAAGCGGCATCCGCATTCGAGATTGACACAGATCAACTCCATGCGAGGGCGCGGTCCTAAGCTTTCGTCAAAGGGAGAGGGCCATGGCAATCAAGGACATTTTTCTGCCGCTTGCCAGTTATCCGACACCGACTACGGTGGCGGCGATTGAAAAGGGTGTCGCGATAGCTGGTTACCTGGGAGCCGATATTTCGGCGACCGCCGTCGAACTGGAAGTCCCCGCGCCTGCGAGTCCGTTCACCAGGGCCTTTGTGCCAGGGGGCGGTGCTCCGGTTGAGGAGGCTCCCGAACATCAAAAGAGCCTGCTCAATTCCAGGCAGATGCTGGAAGCGTTCGAAGTCGCCGCGAAATCCTCAAAAGTTGGGCACACCCGAACCATCGCACCGTGTTCCGCGGAGGATATGGCGGCTCTGCTGGTGAGCCGATCGCGACTCAGTGACCTTTCGCTCATTGCCGTCAAGGACTACGATGGTGGCCAGGAGAAGATGATCGAGAGTTTGTTGTTCGAATCGGGTCGGCCCTTACTGCTGTTTTCGGAAAAATCCGTCGACAAGCTGTCGAATTCATTCGACCATGTTGCCATTGCCTGGGACCACAGCGCACAGGCTTCGCGGGCAGTAGGCGATGCACTTCCTCTGCTTCAAAGCGCCAAGGTTGTCCATATCCTGACAGCGGCCGAAAAAAGCACTCCATCTCTGCTGGAATCCGGCAACGCCTTGGTAGGCCACCTGGCCAAACATGGCGTTGAAGCCAGTTTCAAGATTCTGAAAATCGACGGGAGCTCGGTTGGAAAGGTCTTTGAAGCTTATGTCAAAGCCAATAGCATCGACCTTCTGGTAATGGGCGCCTATCGCCACTCGCGGCTAAGGGAATTCGTGATGGGTGGAGCGACATACACCGTTCTGGGCCACCCGCCGTGCTGGGTGCTAATGGCTCATTGATCCGATCGACCACCGTGACGGAACCTTGATCGGCCTCAACAGCAAACTTGGCACCGTGACGCGATCTCGGACAGCAGTGACGTGGACGCAGACGCTCGACCTTGAGGGCGGTCGTTCTCGATTGTCTCCGGCAAAGAGGTTGCCGGAGACCGCTCGCAACAACGCAGATCGTGCTCAGATGTAGCCGCGCCACCGCCAGTAGGTGACGTCAAACAGCATCACCAAGGCCAGCGCAATCAGAGTCAGGACCAGGCCCGCGCGCACGAAGTCCTTTGCCTCAAAGGTCTCCGTGCCATAAGCCACCATATTCTGCGGCGCATTCACCACCAGAATGAAGCCGAAACTGACCACGAACTGAAGTAGCATTGTCATTCCGACAATGTTGATGCCGGGCGTTGCCACGCTTTGGAGCACGGCGATGACGATCGGAATCATTGCGGAAGCGAGCGCAGTCGCGCTGGCGAAGCCGAGATGGATTAGCGTGAGGAATAAGGTGAGTGCTCCGAGAATAAACAAGGCGGTCGCATTCTTAAGGCCGAATTGAACGACCGCGAGGTCCGAGAGCCAGGATGCACCTTTGGTCTGTAATAACGCCGTTCCAACGCTGATACCGATGCCGAACAGCACGATCGTGCCCCACGGGATCCGCGATTGGGCATCCTTCCAGGTCATGATGCCGATCCCCGGCAAGAACATCAGCGCCACGGCTGCAAGCGTGGTCGATGACGTGTCGAAGTTGTGAAGGGTGCCTTCGGTCGTCCAGAGCAGAAGCAGGGTCAGCGATATAGCCAGCAGCTTCATTTCCGAGGCCTTCATCGGACCCAAATCGGCCAAAGACTTGTGGATCTGCTCGCGGCCGCCGGGAATCTCTTTCACCTCGGGAGGCATCATCGTGGTCATCACGAAGTAGAGTGCGGTCGTCGTCAGAATTCCAAATGGCGCCGCGGCGATAAACCACTCCAGCCAGGTGATGGAGTTGTGTAGAGTCTTCTCGATGAAGCCGATCGCGACCATGTTCTGCGCGGCGGCGGTCTTGATCCCGACGTTCCAGATGCTGGCGCCGTCGCGATCATCAGCATGCCGGCAAAAGCACCCTTCCTGTTGACGCCGAACGCAGCAATGATGCCGAGCATGATGGGAACCAGGCAGGCGACGCGTGCGGTAGTGGAAGGCACCAGAAAGGCCATCACGAAGCCAACCAGAATTGCGCCCAGCACGACATGATGAACCTTGCCGCCGACGCGTGAGAGAATCGTAAGCGCAATGCGTTTGTCGAGGCCAGTCGCGGTCATGGCGGCGGCGATGAACAGTGCCGACGCCACGAGCGCTAGTGCTGTATTTGCGAAGCGCTAAAGGCGAGGCCGAGCCCGGCGCTGGTGCCCAGCAGCACTTTGGGATTTGCCGGATTCGGCGAAAACCCGAGCAGGAATGCCATCAACCCGGCGATGACAATGGCGGAGACGGCATAGTCGAGCGCTTCGGTCATCCAAACGATGACGGCAAAGGCAAGCACGGCGAGCATCCGCTGGCCGGCGAGCGAAAGTCCCTCCGGCGTCGGCAGCCATATGACGGCGCTGAAAATGTCGACGGAGCCAAGTTGGTCCACGACCACCTTTACCTGTTCGACGCGATGTCCGGGCTTTGGTTCCGGTCGTCGGAAGATGAGAGATGGGCAAGGGTTGGATAGCGCCGCCGCTCCGCCGATGCTCCGGCGATGTCTCAGAACGCCCCAGCCGCGTCGATCGGCAGTCACGATGATGCTTTCTGACCGGGCTGTCGCGACGCAATCTTCCACATCCTTTCCAGGCGATCGAGAAATGGCCGCTGGCTAGCTAGAAACCTTTCCCGCGCTAGGGAAAGCGCGAACCAGGCGGCGCGGGCAATCTCAGGAAAGTACATGGTATGGCCGCTACGAGGGGGCCATTCAATGGCTACTTCGTTGCTGCGGACGTTATTGATGTCAAGGTCACCTTCCTACGGGCGCGCTGGCGCACTTGGTCATATCCTCCATTGGATTAAGCGTGATCACATCGTTGCCTGCGCAGTTTTGATCGAGATCAAGGGCTAGGTCAGCATTTCGGGCTCGACTACAAACGTCGCTTGGCTTGCTTGGAAACGGAAATGGACGTCAGAGAACAATCTACCGCCGGCGAGCCTCTGTGCGAGTTCACAACGGAGCCGTGGACAAAGCGGCCTTGCGCTGGCTCATCGACGTACTGCCAGTGCGCGCCGCTTGATTGGGATCAATTTAGAATCAAGCGCAACTCCCAGAATAGAGGTTGTTAGACCAACAAGGAGTTCTTGTCATGCAAGCGCGCGATGTGATGGTTTTCCCCGTCATTACCGTCGGGGAACATGCGACCGTTCGAGAAGTAGCGAACGTCTTGCTCAAGGAACGCATAAGTGCGGTTCCCGTGATCGACACCGCAGACAAGGTGGTCGGCATTGTAACTGAAAGCGATTTGATGCATCGCGCGGAAGCCGGAACTGAGCGGGTCTATTCGTGGTGGCTACATTTCCTCACAGATGACGCGACGCTCGCTGCAGATTATGTCAAATCGCACGCCGCGAAGGTTCAGGATGTCATGACCTCCGACGTTGTAACGGCGGCTCCGGAAACGCCGCTACATGAAATCGCGACCTTGCTCGAGGAACGCCGGATCAAGCACGTTCCTATTGTCAACAAGGATGGCAATCTTGTCGGCATCGTTAGCCGCGCGAACTTGATCCAGGCAGTCGCTAGCGCCCGGCCAAAGATCGAGATGACCCTTTCCGATTCGACGATTCGACAGAAGTTGCTCGGCGAACTGAAAAAACATTCCTGGGCGCACACCCATAATTTGAGTGTGACGGTGACCAACGGAATTGTCGACCTCTGGGGTTATGCTAAGTCCGGCGAGGAGCGGAAGGCAATCCGCGTGATTGCC
This sequence comes from Bradyrhizobium sp. CCBAU 051011, assembly GCF_009930815.1. Classification (NCBI taxonomy): domain Bacteria; kingdom Pseudomonadati; phylum Pseudomonadota; class Alphaproteobacteria; order Hyphomicrobiales; family Nitrobacteraceae; genus Bradyrhizobium; species Bradyrhizobium sp. CCBAU 051011. The sequence continues at coordinate 5,548,404 of NZ_CP022222.1, forward strand.
GAGGCTATTCCGGGAGTCACGCTGGTCAATGACCACCTCGCCGTCAGTTCAACGTCCCTCTTTTGACCCTCGCCACCTGCTCCTCAAGCCGGCACCTGTCCATGCCGGTAGCGCCGGCGGAGTGCAACGAAGCGAATTGTTCCACTGTCAGGGATTCATGCGCGATCAGAAACTCAACCCGGGCCTCGAGATCCGCCCCGCCGCGCGCTTGGTGCTTCCGGTTGGTGGCGTCAAGGAGAAGGTCGTTGCCGCGACCGCAGCAGGTTTGACCTGCGTCATGGCTGCCGGCGCACAATCGGCGTGACTTCGACGAAATTCCGCAGGGAGCCCGAGCAGGCTGGAGTTCGTCTAGCTTGAGCTAGTGGATGACGCGAGCTCTGGAAAGAACAGCCAGTACCCTACCGCGCAAGGCTGTTGCCGAAACAGATGCCCCTTTTCAATGATGCCCAGCGCGCCAGCGAGTTTCCGGACACGCCTCGGCTCGATGAAGAGCCGAGGCGCCATCTCCAACTTCGTTGTTAGGGACCGATTCTCAGCTGATCCCTGACATTTTTACTCCCATCCCAGAGCCTTGATGCAACCCCTGCAGACGACCGGCGCGCGCGATTCCGAATTTGATGCTGGAAGAGCCGGCATTTCAGGATCAGGACGGCGTCGGACATGATCCTGACGTGATAGGCGAGGCAGTCGTCAGTCGCTGGCTGGGGCCGAGGTGTGCCCGGCCGGGCTGCTTGGCCAGACCCAGTTGCGAATTTGCGGCATGTCTTCGCCGTGTTCGCGGACGTAGTGCGAATGTTCGATCAATGCATCGCGAAACTGCTGCTTGATATGGGCAGCAGCGACGCCGAGGCCGGGAACGCGTTCGATAACCTCAATCGCCAGGTGAAACCGGTCAAGCTCGTTCAGCACGACCATGTCGAACGGCGTCGTCGTGGTACCCTCTTCATCAAAACCGCGGACGTGCATTCCGGCGTGGTTGGTCCGGTTATAGGTGAGGCGATGAATCAGATAGGGATAGCCGTGATAGGCAAAAATCACCGGCCGATCACGGGTGAAGATGCCGTCGAAATCGCGATCACTAAGGCCGTGGGGATGCTGTTCCGTCGGCTGCAGCGTCATCAGATCTACCACGTTGACGACGCGGATTTTCAACTCAGGCAAAGATCTTCGAAGCAGGTCTACTGCGGCCAAGGTTTCTAGCGTGGGAACGTCGCCTGCACAGGCCATCACGACATCCGGCTCGGCGCCTTCGGTTTCGCTACCAGCCCATCTCCAGATTCCGATGCCTGCGTCGCAATGCGTCGCCGCCTGCTGCATGGTCAGCCATTGCGGCGAGGCCTGTTTGCCAGCCACAATCACGTTAATCCTGTCATAGGTCCGCAGACAATGGTCGGTAACCCAGAGCAGGGTATTGGCGTCAGGTGGAAAGTAGATGCGTACGATGTCGGCCTTCTTGTTGGCGACGAGATCGACAAAACCCGGATCCTGGTGGCTGAAACCGTTGTGGTCCTGCTGCCAGACGTGTGAGGTCAGTAGATAGTTGAGCGAGGCGATTGGGCGCCGCCAGGGCAGGCTGCGCGAAACCTTCAACCATTTGGCATGCTGGTTGAACATGGAATCCACGATGTGGATGAAGGCCTCGTAGCAGGAGAACAGGCCGTGCCGGCCGGTGAGCAGATATCCTTCGAGCCAACCCTGACAGAGGTGTTCGCTCAAGACCTCCATCACCCGACCATCCTGGGCGAGGTGAACATCGTAACGCTCGATGTTCTCCATCCAGACCCGCTCGGTCACCTCGAACACCGCATCGAGGCGGTTTGATGCGGTTTCATCCGGTCCCATGATTCGAAAGTTCCGGGCCTCGGCGTTCAGGCGGAAGACGTCGCGGAGGAAACGTCCCATCGTGCGCGTTGCCTCGGCCTTGACGCCGCCAGGCCGGGGCACATCAATGGCATAATCGCGACAGTTCGGCAGCGTCAGATCGCGTTTCAACAATCCGCCGTTGGCATGCGGATTGGCGCCCATTCGCTTCTCGCCGGTTGGCGCAAGTGCCTGTAATTCGGGAAGCAGGCGACCGGTGTCATCGAATAGAGTTTCGGGCTGATAGCTGCGCATCCAATGATCGAGGAGCTCCAGATGCTTGGGATTTCCGCGCGGATTGGCGATCGGGACCTGATGTGCCCGCCAGAATCCCTCAACCTTTAGGCCATCGACTTCCTTGGGGCCGGTCCAGCCTTTGGGGCTGCGGAGCACGATCATCGGCCATTTCGGGCGGTCGCTGGTCTTGCGTCCGTCCCGCGCGGCTCTCTGGATCGCATGGATGCTTTCGATGGCCCGATCGAGTACCTGGACCATCTGTCGGTGCATTAGCTGAGGTTCTTCACCGTCGACAAACAGGGGTTCGTGGCCATACCCGGTGAAGAGCTGACGGATCTCTTCGTCGTCCATCCGGCCGAGCACGGTCGGGTTGGCGATCTTGTAGCCGTTAAGATGAAGAATCGGCAGAACCGCGCCGTCATGGATGGGGTTCAGGAACTTGTTGGAGTGCCATGAGGCCGCGAGTGGTCCGGTTTCGGCCTCGCCGTCGCCTATCACGCAGGCAACGATCAGGTCAGGGTTATCGAAAGCCGCACCATAGGCGTGCACCAGCGCATAACCGAGTTCGCCACCCTCGTGAATCGATCCCGGCGTTTCCGGAGCGGCGTGACTGGGGATGCCCCCCGGGAACGAGAACTGTCGGAACAGACGTCGCAGACCATCGGTATCCCGACTGACGTCGGGATAGATTTCGCTATAGGAACCTTCCAGATAGGTGTTCGCGACCACGCCGGGGCCGCCATGACCGGGCCCGCAAACGTAAATGACGTTGAGATCCCTCGCCCGGATGGCGCGATTGAGGTGAGTGTAGATAAAATTTAGCCCGGGTGTCGTGCCCCAATGTCCCAGCAGGCGCGGCTTGATATGCTCGCGCCGCAGCGGTTCCTGCAGCAGCGGATTATCGAGCAGATAGATCTGACCGACCGATAGATAGTTGGCTGCACGCCAGTAGCGATCCAGTAGGTCCAGGTCCGCCGCGGCCAGCAGCATATCGTTCGCTTGTGTCGTTCCCATCTTTGTCCCTCCCGGACGGCCTTCACTCAACGGGCTCAAAGGGCGATCGATCCGTTTCCAAACACAGAACTGCATAGGAGTTAGAAACGCGGTTGGCGTGCTTCAACTAGAGCTGACGTCGTGCTTTCCATGCGATGGCGATGGCAGCAGCGCCAATGATCAACGTCATCATCAACAAGGTTTGCATGATGCTAAAATTCAGTGCGTCGCGCGCGACGAACAGAGAGGTAATCGTTGCGGCAACGACCGAGAGGAGACGAAGCAGCCAAGCCATTTGCAAGTCTTTCCGTGTAGCGACGGTGTCAGCCTGCCGCCGTTAGTTCTTCAGGCGAGTGCATGTAAAGTCCTACCAGGTCAGGGTTGGCCCGCGGCGCGTCGCACGTTGATCGCGTTTCGAACGCATTCGACCAGATTATCCTCCAAGTTGGGCTTCAAGACCACCTGGCGAACCCCGACCGAGGTCGCTTTGGCCGAGATGTTTTCATCCGGATAGCCCGTGATCAGAACGACTGGCGTGGAGACGCCGAGCCTTCGCAGCCGGTGGGCTAGTTCCAAACCATCGATTTCCGCCATCTTGTAGTCGACGACAAGGCAATCCGCGCGGTGCCGTGTTGAAGAGCCAAGCAACCCGGTCCCGCTGCGGAACGTGCGTACGTCGAACCCCTCGGCTTCCAACAAAAACCGCAGCGATTTACGGACGTCGTGGTCGTCATCGACGACGTAAATCATCGATTTCTGAGAGGGAGGGCCGACTCCGGCCTCACTGGTGGCGCTGTTTCGGGTGTCGGGCATGCCGACAACATAGACGTTTTGCCAGTCCCCGAATTGACTTGGCTCAATCTTCGACGACACCGGCCCGGATAGCAATGCGCACCAGTTCGGAAAGGTTACCGGCCTGCATCTTGGTCATCACGTTGGCCCGATAGACCTCCACCGTGCGCGGGCTGATATCGTATTCCCGGGCGATGGCCTTGTTCGATTGCCCCGTAACCAACCCCTGCATCACCTGGCGTTCGCGCTGGGTAAGGCTGGCGACGCGGGCAACTATGTCGGCCGACAACGCCTCGCTTTTCGAACCGCTCTCGCGCTCCGCAAGGGCGGCTTCGATCATGCCGATCAACCGGTCATCCTCGAACGGTTTTTCGAGAAAATCGAGCGCTCCAAGCTTCATCGCTTCTACGGCGAGGGGCACATCGCCATGGCCGGTCATGATAATGACCGGAAGCTTTCGCGGGCCCGAACTCAACCGACGCAGCAGCTCCATGCCGTCGATGCCCGGCATGCGCACGTCTGTGACCACGCAGCCGGCCTCCAGGTTCGCAAGCTCGTTCAGGAACATTTGCGCGGAATCGAACAGACGCACGTTGAAGCCGGCGGAGCCCAGCAGGAAATCCAGCGAGTCGCGCATCGCCGGATCGTCGTCGATGACATAGACTTTAGCGCTCTGCGGCATCGGTCATATCCTTGGCGTGTGCCGCGGGCAGCGTGAAACGGAACGTCGCGCCACCGGACCTGTTGGTTTCGGCCCACATCCGGCCGCCGTGGGTTTCGATGATGGTGCGGCTGATGGAAAGGCCGACGCCCATGCCGGTCTCCTTCGTCGTGAAAAATGGCTGGAACAGGTTCGCATGCGCATCGCCTGCAAAGCCGGGCCCGGTGTCGGAAACGGCAATTTCGATCATATCATCTGCGGCCTTGGTGTTTGAGGCAATCAGCTCACGGTGCGTCGAGACGGCCATCGCTTCCAGCGCATTGCGGAACAGGTTGACCAGCACCTGCTGGATCTGGACCCTGTCGGCTAGCACGAGATCGCAGGTCGGATCGAGGTTGAAGCGCAGAAACACGCCCTGTTCGCGGGCACCGGTGAGCCCGAGCGCGCCGGCCTCCTCGATCATTTTTGAAAGACTCTCGACGCGCTTCTCGGACGCGTCGCGGGCGACGAAGTCGCGCAGTCGCCTGATGATGTCGCCGGCGCGGATCGCCTGCTCGGCGGCGCGATCGAGCGCCGCTTCGATCTTCGGCGCGTTGGCATCGGTGCTATCAGCCAGCAGGCGGCGCGAACCCTTCATGTAATTGCTGATAGCCGACAGCGGCTGATTGAGTTCGTGGGCCAGGGCGGAAGCCATCTCGCCCATCGCGCTTAGACGCGAGATGTGGACCAGTTCGGATTGCAGTTCCTGCAGCCGTGCCTGGGTCTGTTGCTGCTCGGTGAGATCGCGGACGAAACCTGTAAAGAAGGGCTTTCCTCCCGAATGCATCTCGCCAATAGTGAGGTGCATCGGAAATGTCGTGCCGTCCTTGCGCATGCCGGTGACGATGCGGCCGATGCCGATGATGCGCCGTTCGCCGGTCTTGAGGTAGCGGGCGATGTAGCCATCATGACGGCTGCGATCCGGCTCCGGCATCAGCTCGCTGATATTCCTCCCGATCGCCTCGGATTCGGCGTAACCAAACTGACGTTCGGCGGCATTGGAGAAGAACTGCATGATTCCGTGCTCGTCGATCACGATCATCGCATCCGGGATCGTATCCAGGATCGAGCGAAAGTGCCTCTCACGCGTCGTGACTGTCTCCTCGAGGCGCTTCTCGCGGTTGATGTCGATCATGATGCCACTGAGCCGGGCAGGGGCGCCATCAGGACCATTGATGGTCGTGCCTAGCGCGCGTACCCAGTGACCTTCATCCGAATGCCGGCGCACCCGGTATTGAACGTCGAAACTGCATCCCGTAGCGATCGACTGTTGCACGGCTCTTGCCGTGCGATCGCGATCCTGCGCATCGAGCAGGGACAGGAAGAGATCGTAGTCGACAGGCGCATCCGGTCCGACACCAAAGAGCTTCCGGGTGGCGGTAGACCAGCTCAACTTCCCGGTCGACAACTCCAGATCCCAGGCGCCGACACCCGATCCCTCGGCGCCGCTGCGCGCGTTCTGGTCGAGCAGATCTTGATCTCCAAACGGGCGGTCGGGGTCAATCATCTTTCGCCTTCTAGGCAGCTCTTGCTCATCAGATACCGCATTAGATCGAGCGTGTGAAATAGCTCCGAGACGAAATTGTTAAAGGCGCGCATCTGATTGATATAGCGCCATTTTCCGATCTTTCTGTGCCGAAGTCATGCACAATGTTGGATTGCAGGCGTGGAAGAGCCGAGAGGGATTATTGATCCAGGTCAGCTTCAAACCGGGGCGGACGTCTAGGATGCCTTTGTGTGGGCTGGGCCCGCGGCATTTTCGTCCCAAGGCGTGGAGTAGGTTATGAACTACAAAACCGTCATGGTCGGTCTGGCGCTGGATCGGCCCAACGATGCCTGCCTCGGGGTGGCCGGGGATATCGCCGAAAGATTCGAGGCGCGCATCATCGGCGTTGCGGCTTCGGATCTCAGGCCGCCAATGTATTTCGCCGACGGCGATTTTGCGCAGAAGCTGCTCGATGAGGAGGCGGCCGCTATCCAGAGACGCCTATCGGAGCTCGAAGCGGAGTTTCGCGCTTCGGTCGAGAGGCGCGCGACAGCGGTGGAGTGGCGTTCCGCCCGGTCGTTGCCGGTGCCCTACCTGGCGCAGCAGACGAGAGCGGCCGATATCCTCGTGATCGGCGCCCGGCAGGAGATGCTGGTGGATCCCTGCGCGGCACCGGACCCGAGCGACCTGCTGATGCAGGCGGGACGGCCGCTCGTCGTCGTGCCATCAGCGGTCGAATGGCTCGACCTGAGAAGCGTTCTGATTGCCTGGAAGGACGTGCGGGAAGCGCGGCGGGCCGTATTCGATGCGTTGCCGATCCTGGCCGCCGCAAAGGAAGTCACGATTGCGGAAATTCCCGAGCAGGACGGCAATCACGCGGATGCGCTATCGCATGTTGCCGACCTGGCGGCGTGGCTGCGCGGCCATGGCATCGCGGCGAACACGGTCGTTCCGGAAAAGGCCGGCGGCGTGACCGAACAAATCGAGAAAATCGCTGCCCGTGTCGGAGCAGGCGCCGTGATTGCCGGCGCCTATGGCCACTCGCGCTTCCGCGAATGGGTGCTCAGCGGCGTTACACGCCACCTTGCAACTGAATCGCGTCGCTGCGCGTTCCTGTCCCGTTAACGATTTACGATGGCGAGGAACCCCGTGCATAGATTTCTCGAAGCGACCGCCGGGCAATACATGACGCGCCAGGTGAAGACGGTTACCCGCGACACCACCATGCGCGAGCTGCACAAGATGTTCGAGGCCGAAATTTCAACTGCTACCCGGTGCGCGAAGGCCATGACATCGTCGGCGTCGTGAGCAACTTCGATTTCCTGAAATGCTTTGCCTTCAACCCCGGCCGCATGGTTCCGGCCAATGATGACCTGCTGTCGCGCATGGTGACGGATGTGATGACGCCGGAGTTCATCTATGTCGATCCAGCCACGAAACTGACCCGCGTCCTGCAGCTGATGGTGGACCATCGGATGAAGAGCCTCCCGGTGCTGGATGCCAAACAGCGGCTGGCCGGGATCATCGCGCGGGAGGACATCATGTGCGCATTGACCGAGAGCGCGCGCGGATAACGCGTGCTGGAAGTGCCGGTGCTGGCCTAACTGGCTTTTGCCATCTCGACGTCTTCGGGGGACTCCAGATACATCCCCGACATGGTGTCGACCCAGCACAGATGGTCGTGAACCTTCCTCACACCTGCGACGTTTTCTGCAGCTACCATGGCCGCTTGCCGCGAACTCTCGTCGGTGATCACGCCGCTAAGATGGACGATGCCGTCGCGTACGATGACATTGAGCCCGAACGGGCTCCAGTCGATCTTCTCGATCGCGGCGATGATGCGGCTGCGAATATGGTCGTCGTCGGCGGTCGGATCGGGGATTTCGTGGACGAGACTTGCAACCGCTTGCAGCAGATTGGCGCGCGAGACGATCCCGACGAGTTTGTCGCCGCGCAGTACCGGTAGCCGCTTAACGCCGTTGGTCTCCATCGACGTCACGATCTGTTCGAGCGTTGCGTCTTCGGCCACGGTGACCGGATCCGTGGTCATGACCTCCGAAACCTTGCGGCCATGTTCATGAACGTAGTCGGTTGCAGTGACGCCGGCGCCGAGCAGGAATTTGAGCCAGCGGCCGCGCCTGCGCTGTGTGCCGATTTCGCTGCGGCGAATGAAATCGCCCTCCGAGACGATGCCGACCAGCTTGCCGGCCGCATCGACCACCGGAAGCCCACTGACATGATGTCGCAGCATGGTGTTAGCGGCTTCGAGGATGGTGGCGTCTGGTGCGACCGTAGCCACGGAACGTGTCATGATCTGATGGGCGCGCATGGCGGTCTCCTATTTTGTGCCCTGAAGGAGCGACGGAGCGCTGCGGGCTGGTGCAGCGCTCCGACTGTTTCGCTCACGCGGCCGACTTGATCTCGATCTGCTTGGTGTGCTTCGGCGCCGGCTTCGGCACGGTGACCTTCAGCACGCCGTTGGCGATCTCGGCCGAAATGTCCTCGACCTTGACGCCGGTGGGGAGTTCAACCGAACGCGAAAACGAGCCATAGCTGCGCTCGACGAGATGATAGTCCTTGTTCTTCTCCTCGCGCTCGTTCTTCTTCTCGCCGCGGATGGTGAGGAGATTGTCGGCAACGTTGAGCTCGACATCCTTCTTCTCCAATCCCGGGAGTTCGGCGGTAATTTCGATCACCTTGTCGGTCTCGCTGATGTCCATGCTCGGCATCGTCGTGGTGGTGAAGCCGGGAATATTGCGCGTAACGCCCTCGAACAGCCGGTCGATTTCCTGCTGCAGCAGTGAGAACGGGTTGGTTTCGCGCCGGGTGACGGCACCCTGGGTTCCAACCGGGATCACGGATTTGGTATTCATGTGTACCTCCTAGTTAAAGCCGTACTGGCAAACGCATGGTAGAGGGAGGCAGACCGTGGCCCTTTGACGGGGATCAAACTTCGGCCGGGTCGTCGCAGGTAGATTGGGCAGGCTTGCGTTAGGATGAACAAACGATATGTACGCCATGGTCCTGTCGGCGCCCGGCGCGCCGCTTCGGTTTGAGCCGCGGGAAGATCCGGTGCCGGGGTACGGCGAGGTGCGCGTCAAGGTGAGTGCCTGCGGCGTGTGCCGGACCGATCTGCATGTCGCCGATGGCGAATTGCCCGGCATTGCCTATCCCATCGTTCTCGGCCACGAAGTCGTCGGCCGGGTGGAAGCACTCGGTGCTGGCGTTACATCCCTGAAAATTGGTGAACGTGTCGGCGTTCCCTGGCTCGGCTATACCTGCGGCGAATGTTCCTATTGCCGGGGCGGCCGCGAAAATCTCTGCGACCGCCCGCGCTTCACGGGCTACACGCGCGACGGCGGCTTTGCCACGCATCTGGTCGCCGATGCCCGCTACTGCTTTCCGCTTGGCGAGGCCGGCGACGATGTCGCCATCGCGCCCCTGCTGTGCGCGGGCCTGATCGGCTGGCGTTCGCTGGTGATGGCGGGCGATGGAAAGCATCTCGGCATCTTTGGCTTCGGTGCAGCCGGGCATATCATCGCGCAGGTGGCCCGCTGGCAGGGGCGTTCGGTCTATGCGTTCACACGCGCGGGCGATGTCGAGGCGCAGCGTCTTGCAAAATCGCTTGGCGCAGAATGGGCCGGGTCATCCGAGGATCGGCCGCCGCTGCTACTCGACGCCGCGATTATTTTCGCGCCCGTGGGCGATCTCGTTCCGTTGGCGCTCCGCGCCGTGCGCAAAGGCGGGCGCGTGGTGTGCGCGGGCATTCACATGTCGGACATTCCCTCGTTCCCTTACAATATCCTCTGGGAAGAACGGCAGCTACTTTCGGTCGCCAACCTGACGCGAGGCGATGGCATCGAGTTTTTTAAAGTCGCAGCGCAAGCAGGCATCAGGACGCACACCAGCGTGTTTCGGTTGCGGGAGGCAAATGAAGTTCTTTCGAAGTTGCGCGCCGGGCAGATTACCGGCGCTGCCGTGCTGCATCCATGACCGAACAGCCGCCGATCGGTGCAGCCGAAGCGGCCGAAGTCGATCAGCCGCGTGCTCGATTTCCTCGATGGCTCAGCTTTAGTGCGGCAAAGACCGGCAAGCGCATCGACACCCATGCCCTTATGGCTTTCTCGGCCACGACCGGGCATTGGAGATCAAGCGCCGCCGCCATTCGCGGGCGCTGCCGGACGAAATTCCCCGGGTTTGATGTGCATCAACTTCGACCGTACACGCGTCGGTTACGCTGCATGCAGAAACCGAGGGCCGAGCGTCCTCGCGAATGTTTGGGAGAACGCGCGATGTTCAGGAACATTCTGGTTCATATTCCCTCGGAGCGTCCGGTCAGGCCGGTGATTGAGGTTGCCGTCGCACTGACAATGGCGCGTCGGTCGCATCTCGATGCGGTGGCCATCGGCTATGAATCGACGGGCACCGTCGGAATGCTGGTGGGAGGCGGTGGAGCCGCCATTGCTGCCGTAGTGGGGGCCGAACAGGAGCGTGCCCAGGAAAGGGCCGACGCGGCGATTTCCGTGTTCGAGGTCGAGGCCAAGCTGGCGGAAATTGCCTACGGCGTCAGGAGCTTAGCGGCGATCCCGGCCGAAGCCGGAGAAACCATCGGAGCGCTTGCGCGGCTTTACGACATGACAATCGTGCTCCAGCCCGACTCGTCGAAATTTAGCTACGACAATGACATTCCGCAGGAGATTTTGTTTAATTCCGGCGGACCGATGTTGATGGTTCCCTACATCCACAAGGGACCGCTCGACACGCACCACGTCGGGATTGCCTGGGACGGCAGCCGTCTCGCCGCTCGAGCCTTGCGCGATGCGATGCCGTTTCTGATGGGCGCGAAAGCCGTAACCGTGATTGCGGTTAATGAGGAAGCGAGCGAGGCGTCCTCGGACCAACTCGTTGTCCATTTGGCCCGGCGCGGCATCGCAGTGAGGGTCCAGCGGCTGGCCACGGAACGCAGCGATGTTCAGGGAGGCATTCTATCGATCGCGGCCGAAAGCAATATGGGCCTGCTGGTGATGGGCGGATACGGCCACTCGCGATTGCAGGAGCGAATTCTTGGCGGCGTCACACGGGGCATATTCGAGTCGATGACCGTGCCGGTGCTGATGTCGCACTGATCCTTCTTCAAAGAGATAAAGACATGACCGTACACAGCCACGCCGTCGTCTGAGTCGATCGCCGCGTCGCCAAGGTTTTTTTACCTGGGCCTGGAGGGTGTCGACGAGCGGACGATTCCTGCCCACCTGGCAACGCCGCATCTGCATCACAAAGGCCAATACCATCGGCTCCGGCAAGGTCGAGGGCGATCCGACCTTCTTTCCACGCATCGATGAGGCGCTGGAACGTTGCGAGCGGTCCTTATCATGGGGCCCGGAAACGAGAAGACGCTGCCGCTGAAGCATCTGAAGGAAAGCCGTCGTGCCCCGGGGATCTCGACTTTCGCGCCGAGCCCTGCGATCACCCGACCGACCGCGAAATCGTCGCGCTCGGATGCTGTCACTTTCCATCTCGGCGAGCCGGTGCGTTGAAATCGGGCACGGGGCCAACCGGCCGCTACCCGCCAGTTTGATGCATCTCAATGGCCGCCCGATGCCTGTCGGTATCGTTTCCCCAGAACCCAGAACCCAGAAATCGGAGGTAGATTGTCATGGCAGAGCTGCCTGAACGGGCCGTATCCGGCTCCTCCCAATCAGCTGCCGATGGGGAGGCCGAAGCCTCCAAATTGAACCAGAGTGCACTGGAGTTCATGTTCGGCGCGCAAAGGATTATGTTTGAGGAATTCGTTTTCTTCACCGACGAGGTGCTGGAGCGAACTCGTACCGAAATGCATCTTTTCACGGAGTTCGTGGCGAAGATGGCGGGCGCCCATTCCGTCAAGGACGTCAAGACGATGTGTCAGGAATGCGGGCAGCATCAGCTCGACTTCCTTCGCCGCGACTCCGAACGGCTGTTCAGGCATGGCGAGCGGATGATCGCCACCACTTCGAACTTAATCAGCGGTCGCCGCTGAACTGATCGGCTAAATACCATGCAGCCGAAATCAACACTGCCAATGGCGGAAGTGACCATCTTGCCGCTTCGTGCCCGTTCCGCGGACCAGGGTGGCTATCGGCAGTCAGCCGTGCCGGCCGAACAGCCAGTTGCGCCGGTAACGCAAGGAACGAACGGCGAAACATATCAGGCCGATCGCGCCCTTCATGCGATGCTGGCGCGCATGAGCGGCGGCATTTCGCCAGCAGCGCTGCTGCTGGCCTATGCGGACTGGCTTTCGCATCTCGCCTGGTCGCCGCAGCGACAGATCGAGATTTCGCAGGATGCGCTGGTCGAAGCGAAGCGGTTTCTTGAAGCCGTACAACACTTCTATTCGCCCGGGCAGGGACCGTGGTCGCTGATCAGGCCGCCAGCGCAGGACAGGCGCTTCGATCGGCCGGAGTGGGAACATCCACCATTCAATCTGATGGCGCAGGCGTTTCTACTGAGCCAACAATGGTGGCACAACGCTACCACGGGCGTACGCGGCGTGGCGAAACAGAACGAAGCGATCGTCGAATTTTCGGTCCGGCAGATGCTGGACGTGCTGTCGCCCTCCAATTTTGCCGCGACCAATCCGGAAGTGCTGCGGAAATCGTTCGAGAGCGGCGGCAAGAACTTCGTGCGAGGCTGGCATAATTTCTGCACCGACTGGATGAGCCTGGCGTCCGCGGGTCTTGGACCTGTCAAAACCGACGATTTCGTCGTCGGCGAAACCGTCGCGACGTCGCGCGGCAAGGTGGTGTTCCGCAACGAATTGGTCGAGCTGATCCAGTATTATCCGACCACCGGCAAAGTGCATCCGGAACCGATCCTGATCGTGCCGGCCTGGACCATGAAGTACTACATTCTCGATCTGTCGCCGCAGAACTCGCTGGTGAAGTATCTCACCGGCGAAGGCTTCACCCGTCTTCATGATCTCGTGGCGCAATCCGGACGCGGCCGACCGTGAGGTCGCCTTTGATGACTATCGAAAGCTCGGCGTCAAGGTCGCGCTCGACACGATCGGCGATATCGTGCCCGATCGCCAGGTTCATGCGCTCGGCTATTGTCTGGGTGGAACGCTGTTGTCGATATCAGCCGCGACCATGGCGCGTGACGGTGACGACCGCCTGAAGTCGATCAGCTTGCTTGCCGCGCAAACGGATTTCACCGAGGCCGGCGAGTTGACCCTGTTCATCAACGAAAGCCAGGTCGCGTTTCTCGAAGACATGATGTGGGAGCGCGGCGTTCTCGATACCACGCAGATGGCGGGCGCATTCCAACTGCTGCGCTCCAACGATCTGATCTGGTCGCGGCTCACCCGTGATTATTTGATGGGAGAGCGGGCCGCGCCGAGCGATCTGATGGCCTGGAATGCGGATGCCACCCGCCTGCCATACCGGATGCATTCCGAGTATCTGCGCAAGCTGTTCCTCAACAATGATCTGGCCGGGGGCCGATACCTCGTCGAGGGCAAGCCGATCTCGCTGTCGGATATTCACACCCCAATGTTCGTGGTAGGGACGCTTCGCGATCACGTCGCTCCGTGGAAATCCGTCTATAAGATTCATTATCAGGTCGATGCTGACGTAACCTTCCTTCTCACCAACGGCGGCCATAATGCGGGAATCGTGGCGCCTCCCGGCGAGCACGGCCACACCTATCGGGTCAAGACCAAGGCGGCGGAGGCCACCTACACTGGTCCAGACGAATGGCTGAAGACTGTGCCGCTGGTTGAAGGATCGTGGTGGCCGGAATGGACGAAGTGGCTGGCCGCGCGATCCAGTGAGCCATCCGAACCGCCGGGCATGGGCACCAAACCGGACGAGAGTATTCTGCCCGATGCGCCCGGCGATTACGTTCTTCACTAGTTCCCACGAAAGCCACCGATTGAGGCCAGATTTGTCATCGGTCCGAGACCCAGCCGAGTTGTTATTCCGCTCCAGAAACCACATTGCGTGGGGTACCTTCGCAAGGGCCCGCGATCTGCCGGGTATTGAACACGATGTCGACCTATCGCCTGAAAAACATGCTTGCGCCGCGTTCGGTCGCGCTGATCGGCGCCAGTCCGCGCCATGACTCGGTCGGCCGCGCCATTCTCAACAATATTCGTAAAGCACAGTTCAAAGGCGAATTCGGCCTCGTCAATCCGCGCTATCGTGAGATCGACGGTGTCGCAACCGTCCGCAGTATCGAAAAATTGGCTTTTGCGCCCGAACTGGTTGTCGTCACCGCACCGGCACGGTTTATTCCCGGACTCATCGACGAGGCAGGCCGCCGCGGCGCGGCGGGCGCAATCATTGTCAGTGCCGGACTTGGCCACGGTCCCGATTCGCTGGCGGAGGCGGCGGAGCGGGCCGCGCAAAAATACGGCGTGCGGCTGATCGGTCCGAATTGCCTCGGCATCATGATGCCCTGCGTCAGTCTCAACGCGAGCTTTTCCGCGCATATGCCGGCCGCGGGAAATCTGGCGCTGATCTCCCAGTCCGGCGCCATCGCAGCCGGTATGGTGGACTGGGCGGCGCAGCGCGCGGTCGGCTTTTCCGGCATTGTTTCGATCGGCGACCAGCTCGACGTCGATATCGCCGATTTGCTCGACTATTTCGCGCTGGATGAAAAGACGCAGGCCATCCTGCTCTACATCGAAGCGATCAAGGACGCCCGGAAGTTCATGTCGGCCGCGCGCGCGGCTGCCAGAATCAAGCCGGTCGTCGTCGTCAAGTCGGGCCGGATGGCGCAAGGCGCGAAAGCTGCCGCGACCCATACCGGTGCATTGGCCGGGGCGGATGCCGTCTACGATGCAGCGTTCCAGCGCGCCGGCATTTTGCGGGTATCGGATCTGCGCGAATTGTTTGACTGTGCGGAGACGCTCGGACGGGTCAAATCGCCGCCCGGAAAACGGCTGGCGATCCTGACCAATGGCGGCGGCATCGGCGTGCTCGCCGTCGATCGATTGGTCGAGTTGGACGGCATTCCCGCTGACATCTCGCCTGCGACCCGCGAAAAGCTCAATGCGGTGTTGCCTCCGACATGGTCGAAGTCGAATCCGGTCGATATCGTGGGCGACGCCGATCCCGCGCGCTATGCCGCGGCACTCGAAGTGTTGTTGGCCGACCCGGACAATGACGCCGTGCTGGTCATGAATGTCCAGACGGCGATCGCGCGTGCCGATGAGATTGCCACGGCCGTGACCGGGGTGGTCCAGAAATATCGCGCCGAACATCGCATGCGACCCAAGCCGATACTCGCGGTCTGGGTCGGGGCGGACCAGTCGATCGGCGACTTGCTGAGCGGCGCCGGAATTCCGAATTATCAGACTGGCGGCGACGCCGTGCTCGGCTTTATGCATCTGGTTCGACATCGCGAAGTGGTGGAGGCGCTCGCGCAGGTTCCGCCGGCCATGCCGAGCGAGTTTGTGCCCGACACGGAAACCGCGCGGCAGCTCGTTGCCGCGGCGCTGGCCGATCGCCGCTCCTGGCTCGATCCGATCGAGGTCAAGCAGCTGCTCGACGCCTATGAAATCGCCGCCGTTCCGACATTCGCTGCCGCCGATGCCGACGAGGCGGTCGCGCATGCCACAGAGTTGTTTGCGCAAGGCTCGACCGTCGTGCTCAAGATCATGTCGCGCGACATCGTGCACAAATCCGACGTCGGCGGCGTCGTACTCCATCTCACCAGTCCTGACGCTGTCCGCAAGGCAACCGCCGACATTCTGGCGCGAGCCAAATCGCTACGGCCGGAGGCGCGAATTTCGGGTGTGATAGTGCAGGCGATGGTGGTCAGGGCGAAGGCGCGCGAACTCATTCTCGGCCTCGCCGACGATCCGACCTTCGGCACCCTCGTCGTGTTCGGCCGTGGCGGGACGGCGGTCGAGATCATCAACGACAAGGCGCTGGCGCTTCCGCCGCTCGGATCTGCAACTGGCGCGCAGCCTGATCGAACGCACCCGTGTCTCCCGGCTGTTGCGCGCCTATCGCGACGTGCCGGCGGTGAAGCAAGACGCCGTCGCGATGGTTCTAGTCAAGCTGGCGCAGATGGCTGCGGACATTCCCGAAATCCGCGGCCTCGATATCAATCCACTGCTGGCGGATGAAGCGGGCGTGCTGGCGGTCGATGCGCGCGTCGTGATCGGGCGCGTGGAGCGGAAGTTTAGCGGCTCGGGCCCCGCCAATTTCGCCGTGCGGCCGTATCCTTCGCAATGGCAACGCCACATCGAGGTCAAGGACGGCTGGCGGGTGTTCGTTCGCCCGATCCGGCCCGAGGACGAACCGCTGATCCATGAGATGTTGAAACATGTCACCATGAAGGATCTGCGGCTGCGGTTCTTCGCGCCGATGAAGGAATTTTCCCACGAGTTCATTGCTCGCCTGACGCAACTCGACTATGCCCGTGCGATGGCGTTTGTCGCATTCGACGAGGCGACCAACGAACTGGTGGGCGTGGTCAGGATGCACTCGGACTCGATCTACGAGAGCGGCGAATACGCCATCCTCCTGAGATCGGACCTCAAGGGCAGGGGGCTCGGCTGGGCTCTGATGCAGATGATCATCGAATATGCGAAGTCCGAAGGACTGAAGGCCATCTCGGGCGACGTGCTGGCCGACAACACGGTCATGCTGGCGATGTGCCGCAGCCTGGGCTTCGAAGTGAAGTCGGACCCGGTCGAACACGATATCTGCAGCGTCAGACTGGCGCTCTAGAGTTTTGCTTTGGCGCTTTTTTTCGCGCGAACCGGTACCCAAACCGGATCAGGTCCGGGGCAGGCTTTCACTCAAAAACGCTACTCCTCCAGCGCACGCCGCAGGCGCCTATGATGACGCCGCGCCCGATCGTCGGCAGGGGCTTCGATACGGTCGTTGATGTCGAGGACGAGCTTCGACATGTCATTGTTCCAGTCGAGCGCAACCACGGCCTCCGGCACCAGCCGCCGGCGGCGGGCTGCCTCGAGCGGTGTCGGCACAGCGGCCGATAATTCGTAGATATCATCCAGCAGCGGCTGAAACACCCTTGCTGCCGGAATGATGCGCTCGGAAACGCGTTCGGCGAGGCCGGCGATCGCGGGCTCCTCGTCGTGGACGAGAAACGGCCGCGCGGAATCGGGCGGCGCGCGGGGATCCATCGCGCCAGTTCCGATCCGTCGGCGTGTCCGGAATAATCGTCGATGTTACGGATGCTTGCCGCGACCTTGATCTCGTTGCCCAAGATACGGACGGCCTTGGCGCCGTCGGCGAGAAACCGGCCGAGCGTTCCCTGGGCCTGGAAACCAACCAGCAACACTGTGGTTCTGGCGTTCCACAGCCAGTTCCGCAGATGATGCCGGATGCGCCCGGCGTCGCACATGCTGCTGCGGCAATAATGATGTGGAAGCCCGTGAGTTTCGCGATCGACTTGCTCTCGTCGACGGTCTCCGTGAACCGGAGATGCGGCGAACTGCTGAGAACGGCGCATCCATA
Source organism: Bradyrhizobium sp. CCBAU 051011 (assembly GCF_009930815.1). Lineage (NCBI taxonomy): Bacteria > Pseudomonadati > Pseudomonadota > Alphaproteobacteria > Hyphomicrobiales > Nitrobacteraceae > Bradyrhizobium > Bradyrhizobium sp. CCBAU 051011. Next base: position 5,565,946 of record NZ_CP022222.1, read on the forward strand.
CTACCACAAACGGTATCGGACAATCGTTCGTCTGATAGTCAGCGCAAAAGGAATAGCGCGAAGGCGTTGACGCCGACTAGGAGAGTGGTGCTCGCCACAGTAAGCCCGAGAAACACGTCACTCGCGGAGAGAATTTTCATTGTTTGCCTCCCGCTATCGCGCTGCTCCTATTGGAGGCTCGGGCGATCTTCAATATGGTGGTGGAACAATGCGACGACCTCTCGCGCGCTGGAAAGAACTCGATGGCGGCGGCGAGAGGCGCGGGATTGATCAAGGTCAAAATCGACGAACCGCTGCGAGGTCAGACAATCCGTGTCGGTGTAGGAGTTGGGTTGCGAACTGAAAGCATTTGAAAGTGCCGTGATCATGGAAGCCTCCTGAGCTAAGTCACTGCTGCTAAGCTTGGCGTTGGGGTCACGTCGGGCAACACCGCCCGAACCCTGGGAGCTGTATCGCTCTGTTTTGATTTTGTTTGGCCGCTCATCGACCGAAACGCCTACGTCCAGTTCCTCCTTTCATATCTAAACGAGCCCGCTTTGGAAATTCGGGTGGATTGCTTAAGGACCTCTACGAATGACATCGGGCGATATCATCTGCCTCGCGCTCAACGAGGGCTTTGCCGTTGTTCTCCTTCGCCGGCATCTGGATCACTGCGGCATGTGGCGTGTTCACGTGCTTCGGTCAAATCCGGACGATAGATATTGTCAAGCAAAGAGTTTGCTAGATGGACGAGATTCATGAGGGGGCTTTGCATGCAGATCGGTTCGAGGTGAAGGCGGCCGACTTTTCATCGTAGACAATGGAAGGTAGAGGATTCAATCTCCCGGAGTGTCGCCGCGAATACTCGCGATCGGCACACGTCCAAACAGGAAGCCCCGAGCAATGCGTCGGCATTTGCTCGCGACTTATAGCGGGGTTGCGTCAACGGCGGCAAGAGATGAGCCGCCGTTGAAAGCTCGATCAATCAGACGTCCATATTGCGCAGGCGCTGGCGGTTGCGGAGCACGATCTGCCGGGCGCCGGAAAAGCCGAGCACGCCTTCATCGTTCAATTGCGACAGTGCGCGTGACACCGTTTCAAGCGTGAGGCCGAGATAGTCGCCGATATCGCGACGGCACATAGGCAGCGCCATCATGCCGGCGACAGCAAGTCGTCGATCCATCTCGAGGAGGAACGTAGCGACGCGCTCCATGGCCTTCTTGCGTCCGAGAAGCAGCATGTGCTCTTCGGCGTGCTTGAGATCGCTTGCCGTCATGGTCCAGAGCTTGTGAGCGACTTGAACATCGGTGCCTGCGGCCTGGTCGAGGCTGCGGCGCTTTACCAGGCGCACCGTCGTGTCGGTGATGGCTTCGGCCGCCAGGCGGTGGGTGGCGCCGGATTCCAGGCCAAAGACGTCGCCGGGCAAGTGAAACGCGCCGATCTGGCGCCTGCCGTCGGAGAGGAGTTTGTAGGTGCGGACGGCGCCGCGGATAACCTGGTAGACATATTCCGCCGGCTCATCCTCGCCATAGATTTCTTCGTCCTTGCGGTAGGTGAACTCGGTGGCGATCAGGCCGGCATGCCCGGCGAGGCCGCAAAAGGCTTCGACAGGGGCAAACGATCCAGGAACGACCCGGTTGACGTTGAGGGAAGCGGCGGTCGATTGGGTGAGCATTTGAGCCATCTCCTCTGCGGCGGCTGGCGTATTGGTAAATGGAACAGACCCGCTCGAAAATTTCGCTCGATGCCTTAAGGGCAAGCCCGTACGTAGAGTCCCGGAGGTCAGGGATTATCGCGCGAACGCCCGGGAATCGCTGCTGATCGCGTCCCAGATATGGCCGGAGAGGCGTCCTCGACATGCCGGCTTGACCAGCACATGCCGGATGCCGGCGGCTGCGGCCTTGGCTGGAATGGACGTGTCGGGGTGACCGGCAATGAGAATGATTGGCGTATCGATGTCGCGTTCCCGCAAGAGACCAGCGAGGTCAACGCCTCTCATGCCCGGCATCCTGTGGTCGATCATCAAGCAATCGGCTCCGTCCATCGTAATGGCGTTCAATAGCGAGTCGGCGCTGCGAAATGTACGGACTGAGAAACCCTCGGTTTCCAGCAAGAATCGGAGCGAGACGATCACGTCGGTATCGTCGTCGACGACGAAAACGAGGGGCATTCTGGTGAGCGTGGCTATCACGGAATTAATCGGCTTGCGGACTATAAGCGGAAATCTGCTGCGCGACCCGCCCGTCCGAGTCGAGCTAGGAACAGTCATTCTGACGAATATGTTGCATACCCAGCCGGCAAGGAACGGCGTTCACGCCCATTGATTCAAATCAATTCGCCAATCGCATAAACGCGCGAATAAACAAGACATTTATACCCGCGTGCAAACATCAATCCAGGAGTGCAGCATGACTAAGCTTAAGATGTTGATCGCTGCAATCGTTGCCGCCGAAATTATGTTTGGCGCACAGAGCGCGCAGGCTCACTGCGATTCACTCGACGGGCCAGTCGCAAAAGCCGTTCAAAAGGCGCTTGAAACCGGGAATATCAATCCGGTGTTGGCCTACGCGCCGGCAACGGCCGAGGCGGAAATACGTGCGGCGTTTGAGAAGTCGCGCAAGGTGCGCGGCCTCGGGGCCGATGCACGGGAGCTCGCGGACCAAGCCGTCATGGAGACGGTGATTCGACTGCACCGCGCCGGCGAAGGCGCCGCGTATACGGGGCTAAAGCCCGCCGGCATCGACTATGGGCCAGTAATTCCGGCTGCGGAGCATGCGGTAGAGACCGGCGATCTGGCGAAGCTCAAGGCAGTGCTCATGGAAAAGATAGAGCATGCGTTGAACGAAAGACTCGCGCACGTGCGCGAACTCCAGAAGGCACCTCTGGAGCCCAAGACCGCCGCCGAAGTGCCGCACAGCCGGGAGCGCGTCAGCGCAGAACTCGGCTTTATTACCTTCGCCGAGAACCTGCACCAGGCGGCGCTCGGAAAAGGCGCCGAACAGCACGCTGATTAACGTCAAAGATACTTACTAAAGGCCGGGCGCTTGGCAGCGCTCGGCCCGTGACAATGGGAGAGAGCCATGAAGTTCCAGATACCGCCTTCACTAAAGGCCGAGCACGAGGAACTACACAGCGACTTGGCACGCGCAACCAAGGCCGGCGGACGCACCGGCGAAGCGGCAAAAGCCGTCGCCAAACTGATGCATCCGCATTTCGTCAAAGAGGAAGAGTATGCCTTGCCGCCGCTTGGCCTGCTCGGTGCGCTGTCGAAGGGTCAGATCGAGTCCGGCACGGCCGAGGCACTCAAGATGACCGACAGGCTCGAAGCCGAACTGCCGCATATGCTCGCCGAGCACAAGGACATCGTGACGGCGCTCCAGGGTTTGGTTGAAGCCGCAATGGCGGAAAACAAGCTAGAATACGTGCACTTCGCCGAGAAGTTGATGGCACATGCCCGCACTGAAGAAGAAGTGTCCTATCCGACGGCATTGCTGATCGGTCGATACCTCAAAGCCGCCCTGCCTGGGCCTTAAGGTCCAGGCCGCCTGACGGTTTGAGGATCAATCAAACGTGCGAGAGCACGGCAGCGGACCGCGGCGGCTAAACGGAGGGGGGGTACGTCCATGAAAATAAAAGCAGCCATCTTCGTCGAGCCGGGGAGGATCGTGCTGGACCAGAAACGGATTCCCGATGTGGGGCCACTCGATGCCCTGGTCCGCATCACCACCACGACCATCTGCGGCACCGACGTCCACATCCTGAAGGGCGAGTATCCGGTCGCAAGAGGACTGACCATCGGGCACGAGCCTGTCGGCGTGATCGAGAAGCTCGGCTCGGCGGTGCGGGGCTACACGGAAGGACAGCGGGTGATTGCCGGCGCCATCTGCACCTCAGGTCACAGCATTGCGGCGCTGTGCGATTGCCATGCCCAGGACGGGCCCGGCACGAAGCACGGCTGGAGGGCCATGGGAGGCTGGAAGTTCGGTAACACTATCGACGGCACGCAGGCCGAGTACGTGCTCGTGCCCTACGCAACAGCGAATCTTGCACCAGTTCCGGATGGCCTGAGCGACGAGCAAGTGCTGATGTGCCCAGACATCATGTCCACCGGATTTTCTGGAGCGGAAAGCGGAGCCATTCGCATTGGTGACACGGTCGCTGTTTTTGCCCAAGGCCCTATTGGCCTGTGCGCGATCGCTGGTGCACGACTAATGGGCGCGACCACCATCATCGCCGTCGATTCCGTGCCCGCCCGCATGGAGATGGCCCGTCGCATGGGCGCTGACCACGTGGTGGACTTCACCAAAGCAAATCCGGTGTCGGAGATCATGCGGCTCACCGATGGTCGCGGGGTCGACGTGTCGATCGAGGCTCTCGGACGTCAGGAGACCTTCGAGGGGGCGCTGCGCGTGTTGCGACCCGGCGGCACGCTCTCGTCCTTGGGCGTCTACTCGGGCGACCTTAAAATCCCGCTCGATGCCTTCCTGGCCGGGCTCGGGGACCACACCATTCGGACTACGCTTTGTCCGGGCGGCAAGGAGCGCATGCGCCGTCTGATGGAAGTGATCGCATCGGGGCGGGTCGATACTCGTCCCCTCGTTACTCACCGCTTCAAGCTGGACGAGATCGAGAGGGCTTATGACCTATTCGCGAATCAGCGGGACGGAGTGCTGAAGGTGGCAATCACGCCGTGATGAGCATCAGATTTGTCGGGACACGGTAGTGAGGCGAGGGTCCCCCAAGCATCTGAAATAGGCTGACGCTGACGACTAGCTCGAACTTTCCGCATGCTGCTCGCTTTCAATACGGCGCCAGCAGGTTTGCGCGCATTCGAAGGACGACAGAGCCCCTTTGCCGAGATGGGCCAGGCGTTCCGGCAACCGCCAATTTCGCATCTATAGGGAACTAGAGCACGCCGTTTTGGCTAAGCTGATGCTTCGCGTGCCACTTTGGGCCCGGGCCTCGCATGTAGTGACGCTCGGGCCGATAGGGATCGCGGGCAGCTTCAAGCAGCTTCTGCCACTTCGCCATGGTCATCTTCAAGTGCTGACCTATAACCATCACTGACCGTCGGGCGACTGACATGGCGCCCTCTCAATGTGGCTTGCCGAGCACAAAGGCGAAGGGCATGACGAAGATCTCATCGCCGCGATCATCACTGACGTGCAAGACCCAGCCGCGCCAATCTTCGGAGCGGCGCGTCATAAGGAGCGAGCGCACCACGCTAGTGGCGTGGTCACGTGCCTCGGCCAAATCGGCTACCGCGGCGCCGGATCGATTAGCCAATGTGCCTCTCGCGTTGGAGCAATGGAAATAGAGCTGACCCATGTTCCGCCTCCTTCGGGAAACGAAATTCACGGTGTCATCGATAGCACTGCGAATATCAGGGGAAAATTCGGGGCGATGCCTTAAGGGCAGGCCCCGAGGGACCGTCGGTATCCGTGGGCATGATGGCTATCACGCTCCGGACGCCGGCTCCGCCAGTCAGTGGATGGTCCTTGTCAAAAGGCAGCGATCGTAGGAACTCAAGCGCCTTCCGCGCGTCCATTCCGTGTAGAGCGGCAGCTCCGGCTTGTGCTTGGAGAAGCCGTGGCGATTGGCGAACTCGGCGTCCTTCTCCTGCAGGTGTCCTGAGTCCGGCAGGACGTCAGGTCGATGGACGCGAACAGAAGATTTTGCCGGAAAAGTCAAGCTTCACAAGGAGGGGTAGGGCGCCGGAGTGATCGAGATTCGTATGGGTCAGGACAACGCTCGCCGCAGGCGCCTGATGATGACGCCGCGCGCGCGATCGTCGGCGGCGGCCTCGATGCGGTCGTTGATGTCGAGGACGAGCTTCGACATGTCATTGTGCCAGTCGAGCGCAACCACGGCCTCCGGCACCAGCCGCCGGCGGCGGGCTGCCTCGGCCGGTGTCGGCACAGCGGCCGATAATTCGTAGATATCATCCAGCAGCGGCTGAAACACCCGCGCCGCCGGAATGATGCGCTCGGAAACGCGTTCGGCGAGGCCGGCAATGGCGGGCTCCTCGCCATGGACGAGAAACAGGCCGCGCAGAATCGGGCGGCGCGCGGCGATCCATCGTGCCAGTTGCGATCCGTCGGCGTGTCCGGAATAATCGTCGATGCTGCGGATGCTTGCCGCGACCTTGATCTCGTTGCCCTGGATGCGGACGGCCCTGGCGCCATCGGCGAGAAACCGGCCGAGCGTTCCCTGGGCCTGGAAACCAACCAATAACACGGTAGCTCTGGCGTTCCACAGCCAGTTCCGCAGATGATGCCGGATACGCCCAGCGTCGCACATGCCGCTGGCCGCGATGACAATGTGAAAGCCAGTCAGCTTGGCAATCGCCTTGCTCTCATCGACCGTCTCGGTGAACCGCAGCTGCGCCGAGTTCAACAGCCGGCGGAGGTCGACTTCGGGATCGAGGCTTTCTGCGTGCTTGCGGAATACCTCCGTCGCGCGGATCGCCAACGGAGAATCGAGAAAGATCGGAGCAGGGGGGATGTCGCCGCGTTCCATCAGGTCGACCAGATCGACGAGAAGTTCCTGGGTGCGCTCCACCGCGAAGGCCGGAATTAGCAGCGCGCCCTTGCGGGTTGCGGCGTCGCGGACTTCCTCGGCTAGACGCGCGCGACGCGCATCTGGGGAGGTCACCGGCCGCTCCCTGTCGCCGTAGGTCGATTCAGCGATGACATAGTCGAAGCTCGAAGGGGCGTCGGGATCGGGCTGGAGCAATTTGGCGTCCGGTCCGATATCGCCGGATGCGAGAATGCGCATTGGCTTACCTGGTGTATTCCCATCGGCAAACTCGATCTCGATCGAGGCAGAGCCGAGCAAATGCCCGGCGTTCCAGTAACGCGCGCGAACTCCCGGAATCACGTCGAGCCATTTTTCGTACTCGACCGGGGTAAACGATTGCAGCGAGGCGACCGCATCGGCCTGCGTATAGATCGGACTGACCTCGCCGCGTCCGCGTGCGGCGTTGCGCCGGTTCAGCGCCAGGACTTCCGACTCCTGGATGCTGCCGGCGTCAGGCAACATGAAGGAACAGAGATCGATGGTGCCGCGTGTTGCCAAGATGCGGCCGGCAAATCCGCTGCGCACGAGCTTGGGCAACAGGCCGCTATGATCGATATGCGCGTGAGTCAGCAGCACCGTATCGATGTCGGCGGGGCGAAATGGAAAGGCCCTGTAATTCAACTCCTTCAGGGTCTTCTGTCCCTGAAACAGGCCGCAATCGACCAGGAAACGTCCGGCCCGGGCTTCAAAGAGATAGCAAGAGCCCGTGACGGTGCGCGCCGCGCCGCAAAACCGGATGGTCACACTCATCGAGAAATCTCCGAAGCATGTTCGTGCATCAATTCGCCTTTCACGGCATCGACGAGCAAGTTGTCGAGCGCGATGGCGTTGGTGGAATGAGGCACGCTGTAGGTCGATCGGATCGAGCGAATGCCTGTCGAAGTCATTTCACGGCAAAGTTCTTCCGGAAACAGCGCGTGGGTGACGACGGCATCGATCGTCGTCGCGCCGGCCGCGGAGAGCGCCTTGGCGCAGGCGATCATGGTGCTGCCGGACGACACGATATCGTCCACAATCAGGGCGGGACGGCCGGCAACGCATGCCGGGTTCGGAAATTCGATTGCGACGGAGCGGTCGCCGCGGCGGGTCTTTTTCGCAACTGTATAGGATAGGCCGAGCCGGTCGGCGAGGTCGCTGACCCAGGGCAGAGACTCCGCATCCGGTCCTGCCACAACGGTCATGGGATCGAGACCGGTCTTGCGCAACGCGTCTGATATGGCCGGCATGGCCGAGAGATTATCGGACTCGATACCGGGAAATACGATCCTGATGTCAGCGGTGCGATGCAAATGTGCATCAACGGTGATGACGCGGTCCATGCATCGGGCGAGGAGCGGGCCGATCACCCTCTGGCTGATCGCTTCACCCTCGTGGAAGACCGTATCCTGCCGCATGTAGCAAAGATAAGGCGCGACCAGCACGAGGCGTTGCGCGCCGCCCCGCCGCAGTGCTTCGGCAGCAAGTGTCAGGGCAATGAGCTTGTCGTTGGGACGGTCGAGCGAGGCATAGATGATCGTCGTGGACGCTGCCCGTCCGGCGGTCACCCGCATTTCGCCGTCGGGGAACGTATGGATGGCGATCTCGTGAATCGGTAAGGCAAGTCGCGCGGCGAGCCGGGATGCGTCGCGGGATGACGATGGCAGGCTTTGAATGACGGCTACGCTCACGGGGCGGCCTCGATGGGAGCCGGATGGCGGGCGCCGACGAAGTAGCCGCTGTTGCGCCTTGCAGCGGCGACGGCAAGATCGAGTTCCGCCTGGTCGTAGGCGTGGATTCGGTAGAGTGGCTGGCCCTTCTCTACACGATCGCCGATCTTGCAGAACAGCTTAATGCCAGCACCCTTGTCGATCGGCGCGCCCGCGGTCCGTGCCAGACGGTTCAGTTGCAGGCAGTCGATCTCGGAAATGGAGCCATCATTGTCAGCGCGAACGTCAAATGTCAGTTTTCCGATGTCGTTGCGGCAGGTCGAAGGCCCCTGCGCATCAATGATCTCCTGCATTTTCTTTAAAGCCGCGCCGCTGTCGAGCAGTTCGCGAGCGCGCGCGTAACCTGCCCCGCCGCGAAGCTGGGGATCATATTCCAGTAGATGCGCGGCAAGTCTCAGGGATTTTTCGCGCAGATCGGCTGGCGCGCTTGCGTCCTTGGCGAGAACAGCCATCACATCGCCGGCCTCCAGAACCGGGCCGATGCCGTTGCCAATTGGCTGCCGGCCGTCGGTCGTTATCACCTCTACCGCAATGCCGAATTGGTCGCCGACGAACTCAAACAGCTTGCGTAACCGCATCGCTTCTGTCGCATTGGCAAGCTTGGCCATCGGTCCGACTGGGAGGTCGATCAGCAGATGGGTCGAACCCGCCGCGAGCTTCTTCGAAATGATCGAGGCAACCATCTGCTCGCGGGTATCGAGGCATAGCGGGCGTTCGACGGAAATGAGAATGTCGTCGGCCGGCGACAGATTGACGTGCCCGCCCCAGACCAGGCAGCCGCGGCACGCGGCGACGACTTCCTTCATCTCTTCCACCGACACGTCAACCCGTGCCAGCACTTCCATGGTGTCGGCTGTGCCTGCCGGGGAGGTGATCGCGCGCGATGATGTCTTGGGAATGGTGAGGCCATGCGCCGCGACGATTGGGACCACGATCATGGAAGTTCGATTTCCCGGAATGCCGCCGATGCAATGCTTGTCGACGATGATGGGGCTTGGCCATTTCAGTTGCGTCCCGGCCGCCGCCATCGCGTGGACCAAAGCAAGCAACTCGCGGCTGGTCATGAAGCTTGCCGAGCCGATCAGGAACGCCGCGATCTCCATGTCCGAATAGCGGTAATGCGTGAGGTCGCTGATGATGGCGTCGATCTCAGCGGGCTCGAACGTTCGGCCCTGAATCTTGCCGCGAACGGCATCGAGGCTTTCAGGCGGTGCAGCGGGGCTGACCGTCACGAGACTGCCCGCTGGCTCGGCAAAGCGCCGGAACGCCGGCTCGGAAAGCCCGACTTCATCGGATCCAATCAGCGCGTCGTCGTCCGTGATCACGAGCGTGGCAAGTAACACCTTCGAGCCGCACTGCAATTCCACCCGGCTGAAGCCGCGGAATAGGTCGGGCCGCAGTGCGCTGGAGTGGCGCGAAATTACGACGACGTTTTCGCGTCCCGTGTCCAGGCTGACCCGGCGGACTTTCAATGGCGGACGGGAATTATCTCTGTTGGTGTCTTCCGCCATCGGACCTCCACGGCGCGCCGAAGGCTGACGCGGCCCTCAATGCGAAAATAGGATCGGGAGCGGCGGCTTCGACAGCAGGCTCTTGGTGGCGCCGCCCAAGATGAACTCGCGCCATCGCGAGTGCCCATAGGCCCCCATCACGAGAACGTCGATCCGGTGCGAAACGGTGTAGGCTTCGAGCACCTCGCCGATCCCTCGGCCATTGGCATCGACCTTGTCGAGCACCACGTCGATGCCGTGGCGCGCCAGGTTTTTGGCCAGTGCTTCGGCGGAATGCCTGCTGTCCAGCTTCTTTTCGTTGGTGACGGTGACGATCCGCACCTTCCTCGCCTTTTCGAGCAACGGCATGGCATCGGAAATAGCGCGGGCCGCGGCGCGGCTGAAGTCCCAGGCGATGGCAACGGTGCCCAGTTCGAACGGGCGCGCACGCGGGCTCTCGGGCAGAACGAGGGTTGGCCGCCCCGACCCGAATATCACGGCTTCTGCGTACCACTGGTCGTAGCTTTCCGGCACCGGCACGATAGTGAGGTCTCGAAGCCGTGCGTGGTCTACCAGCAGATCCGGCACGGCGTAGGTCGGGCATTTTTCGAGATGGGCTTCGTGCAGAATACCGGCCTTGTTTGCGGCGGCGTCGAATGCCGCCAGCATGGCCTTGGCGCTGTTTCGGCTCTTTTCCGTTTCCCCCGCAATGATCCCGGGAATATTAGCCGTCGATCCGGAAAGGAAGTGCCCGGGCACTTCCACATGCACCTCGCAGGCCACCGCCGCCAGGTGAGCGCCGAAAGTTGCGGCAATCGCGACCGCATCCTCGGTAACCGACGCCGGGGTGGGATCGGGATAACTCGTCAATGTCACCAGAATGTCCTTGAACGCCATGGGGCTCTCCTTTTTCCGAGACGCAATCTAGCGTTCCGTCGGCTTCGGCGTTTGATCCATCGCAAGAGGTTGGCTTGGCCGGCTCTGGGACTGCAGCTGCGGGCGTAGCAGCGGCTTCAGCATTTCCAGCGCGAGCAGCGCAATGAAGCCTGCACCGAGCGTCAGGGCGAGATCGTCGGCGTGGAGGGGGCCGAAGGCGAAGAGCTGGTTCGCAAATGGCCAAAGCATAGTGAGGGCCAGGATAACGGCGACGGCGGCGAGCACCGCGGCCAGCGTCCGGTTCGGTCGCCGCAGGGCGGTGAGCAGCGATGCGCTGAAGGATCGGTTGACCAGAATCAGGCTGACGATCACGACGATGAGCGAAAAGAACGTCAACGCCCGCACTTCGGGCACTGGCATGTCCGATCTCAGCGCCACGACGTAAACCGCAGCGACGACCACAAACGCCAGCACCCCCTGCAGCAGGCTCCATTCTGCCAATTCAAGCGTTCAACCGGGTGTCTCGCCCGGGCGATGATTTCCACTCCAATGCCGCCGCAGCCGGCCTTGTTTTGTTGGCGATTACGCTTCTTCTCAACGGTGTCGCCATTTACTTCCGCTATCGGCTTCGAAAGAAGCTGCAATGGTAAGGCCTGATTTGCGAGCGCATACGGCAAGCCCGGAGTTACGGAGTTTTCAATGAACACCCACAGCGCACCAACAATGCCATCGGTGACGATTGGCGCATCTAGCGAAGTTCTCGCAAATCGGTCGAAAATTACCGCAAAGAATGTCAACGTCTTCTACGGAGAGAAACAGGCGCTTTTTGACGTTACGGTCAATATTCAGGAGAAGTCGGTCACCTCGTTCATCGGTCCCTCCGGTTGCGGCAAGTCGACGTTCTTGCGTTGTCTCAATCGAATGAACGATACGATTCCGATATGCCGCGTTACCGGCGACATTGAGATCGATAACACCGATATCTATGAGCGTGGCCTTGACGTGGTTCAACTTCGTGCCCGTGTAGGTATGGTGTTTCAGAAGCCAAACCCGTTTCCCAAATCGATTTACGACAATATCGCCTATGGGCCTCGAATTCATGGTCTCGCACGCAGCAAGACGGATATGGACGGGATTGTTGAAACCAGCCTCAAAAAAGCAGGACCGGCGAACGCTTTGAACCGGTGCTCGAGGCCCTTACTGTAATCCAGCCGGTCCACCCCAATGATGAGCTGGCGCCCCCGCAGACTCTCCTGCAGCCGGCGTGCCGTTCGAGACGTCACAGCGCGACTGGCCATTTGGGCAATGGCTTCAGTATCGATCCCGATCGGGAAGGCGCCGGCGCGAAGAACGCGATCGAAAGCCTGAATCTGGCCATCGGACGAAACCTTGCCTTCTGCGCGGCGAACGATGGCGTCATGGAAGGCGGTCAGATCCTCCACCGTTTGGAAGCCTACGAGATCGTAAGCGCACAGTGATTTCAGCAGGTCGCCGTAGCGGGGAAGGGTCGCCAGCACCCCCAAAGACGGAAACGGCGTATGCAAGAAGAACCCGATCCGTTGTGTGGCCCCGGCGCGGCGAAGTTCCTCGGCCATCGGGATCAGATGATAGTCATGGACCCAGACGAGGTCACTCGGCCTGAGCAGGGGCGCGAGGGCGTCGGCGAGTAGGGCGTTCACCCGTCGATAGGCGGCCAAGTCCCGGCGGGTAAAGTTCATGAGGTCAAGACGATAGTGGAATAAGGGCCACAATGCCGCGTTGGAGAAGCCGCTGTAGTAGCCGTCATGGTCCGCGCGGGTAAGATCGACAGTGGCGTACGTCACTCCCTCGGTCTCGAAAACGTTCGGCTCTGGTGTTGTTTCTCCTAGCTTGCCGCTCCACCCAAACCATAAGCCTCCAGCCTGATGCAGAGCGTCGACGAGGCCGGTCACAAGTCCGCCGCTGCGCTGCGCAGCTTCTCCTGGCAAGGCGACACGGTTGGAGACGATGACCAAGCGGCTCAAGCGGGTCCTCTCCGCGCTATCAGGGTTGCGTGAAGCCGAGCCGCCAAAAGATCTCGGCGAACACGGCGCAAATGATCGAGCGGTGACATCCACCGGAGCCCACATTCGCCTCGCTCCTCGCGCGAAGATCCGCACGTCCTTCTACCGGAACCGATGGTCCCGTCATATTGAGCGGCAAGATCACGGCTTACCCGTAAAACATATAGATCTTCTCGCAGTAAATATAGGATACTCTGCCGAGGAGCTGGGGTTCTCGGGCGCCGTCTAAGACTGATCTTCCGCAGGACTTCGACGGCAGAGGCCCGGGGTGTGCCTCTCGATCTCAGCCAGTGCAGCGTCGAGCGAGGCGTGCGGCCCTTGCTGTATGCTGGCCATGGTTTCCGATGCGTGGCCCTCCGGATAGATCATGAACTGACGGGGGCGCTTGCCGTGATGCGCCCCATCGAGCGCCCGAGCAGGTCCGTCAGCTGCCAAACCGTGCCTGCCTCTGCAGGTGTAACGATCACATCCATGGTGAACCTTGAGCCTCTACGCCGCGCGAACAAACCCTTGCAATAACCGATGGGCGAACTACCGAGTTCCGCGGCCGCGGCATTCTCGGTACTGGAAGGATTGCCGCTTCGGATCGACCCGCGATCGAGCGAATGGCGTTTAATGCCGATATGTGCGATTATGTAGCATGGTCAAAAAGAAAGATCGAAGGCCAACGTCGGGAGAAGAAATGGTAACCGCTCTCGACCGTTGGGACGAGGAAGGCGGAGCGCAGGAGCTGGCGTGGCCTTTACCCTATGAAGCCCGCGATTTGCGGGACGTGGAGCGCAGAGTCTTGGAATGTCTGGGTGCCGCCCTGGTCAGCGAATGGAATGATCTTCCTGCTGACGTCCAACGCAGGCTCTTCGAGCACGCGGCCTCGGGCAAATCGCACAACGCCACTGTGTTGAAGACGCGGATCGCCCGTTTCCTGCACGATCATAAAGGCGCCTCGCGTATGCGCTGACACTACCTTGGCAGATTTGTTCACGCCGTTGCTTTTCGCTGACCCGTCTTCTGCAGTATGGGTATCGCGGATCTGATGGCCAAAGAATGAGAGCGACGATGGTGGACGCACGGCCGGCAGGCTGGGCTGAGGTGGCCCGTCGATTCTTTTTTCTGTCCCGTCTTGGCAATGCGGCAGTGCTGCAAGAAGGCGTAAGCAATCATCGTCATAAGAGTGTGACGGGGAAGACCGTGCTAGGACAGTCCCTCGAAGTGATCGAGACCGAATTGCTCTTTCAACTGTAGATGCGCTTGCTCGCAGATCCATCGCGCCTTGACGGTTGCAGCCAACCGCCCCAGGTCTATCTCGGCGGGTAGATTTGCGAGATAATATTTCTTATCCCCGAGTCGCTATGCTCGCCGATCGCCAACTCGCATTTCTCCACTTGGCATCAGCAAGCATCTCGTCCGCCGGCATCGACAAGAAGTCCGGGATGTGTATTGCCCTGTATTTGGTGACTTCGCAGCCATCTCATGATAAAGAGATAGCCAGCTAGGCACAAAGAGCACGGTAACGGATTGCTTCACTATAGCGCCGATGCAAAGCCGTTTCTGAAGGATAGCCGATCATGACCATGCGCTCCAGACGCGAAACGGTCACCTTCAAGCATCCCTTCCGGATCAAGGGCATCGACCGCCTCTTGCCTCCTGGTGCCTACGAAGTCATCACCGATGAGGAGATGATCGAAGGATTGTCGTTCGCGTCGTTTCGCCGGGTTGCCACCATGATCACGGCGCCGGCGGCGCCGCCGCGCACTTCAACGATGGAGATGATTTCCATCAGTCCGGTCGATTTGGCTGACGCTGGGCCGTAAAGGGAAAAGAGGCATTCGCTTTGGAACGGGCGACCGATGCGCCCACCATCTCGCAGGAAAGGCCACAGGATCGGGCATGACCGATGGCGGGCGGCGCGGGGATTGCAAATTTCGCAGCGCTGCCCGCGATCGCGCGGCTTGGCGCCTGTGAGGGCGACGCTCTATCCAGCTGAGCTACGGGTGCTTACTGCTTACGCAGTGCATACGCGGATTTCGCGTATGAGTGAACCCCAACGCGAAGCCCTCGCGAGCCATTGCAGTATAATACTTCTTCCTCACTTTTCGCACCCGCCGGCTTGACACGTGCCTTCGGAGGGCAATGGTCGACTTAAAGCTGCCAGCCGCGGAATGATCTGCTCGACCAATCGCAAGAATCGGGAGTTACGAGCGGCGGTTCTTCCGAACACTTTGATGTTGCAGCCAGTGAGCTGGCGCAGATCACGCTGCGCTCGGTCGTTGCCCAACATGAGCTCGCTCACGGCGAGCGAAGGTCATCGATGCCGAAGGCGAGCAGCACATTTAAATCATTCGCCGCGTTGCCGTCAGGGACGCTCCCTCTATTGAGTTATCCAATCACAATCCAAGCGTCGTCAATCATCACGTGTGGTTTCGAGCAAAAGCCAAGCGCAGTTGCTTTTCGGTCTCGATAATCGCAAAGAACACCACACCGACGGCCACAACAAGCGCTCCGTCGAAGAACGGAACTGATTGCGTTCCGAACACAAGCTGCAAGGGAGGGAGGTAGGTCACCGTAAACTGTGCGCCCGTGATGACGATCACGGTGCCCCAGATCACCTTGGTGCCCCGGACAGCCTCCCAAGTCAGCGAAGTTCCGTAGATATTGCGGATAAAGAAGAGATGGAAGATTTCCAGCACGACCAAAGTGTTTAGCGCCATGCTGCGCGCGAGCTCGGCCGAGTACCCCTTGTCGATTGCGTAAGCATAGATGCCGAATACGCCGCCGAGGAACAACGTGGAAACGAAGACGATGTGCCAGACCAGTCCCGCGTTGAGAAGCGGCTCGTCCCGTGGACGCGGTGGACGGCGCATGGTGTGTGCCTCTGTCGGTTCGAAGGCCAACGCAATACCGAGCGTGATGCCGGTGATCAGGTTGACCCAGAGTATTTGCACAGCCGTCACTGGTAACGCCATCCCTAAGAGAAGCGCCACGACAATCGTGAAAGCCTCGCCAGCATTTGTGGGGAGCGTCCAGCTGATTACCTTTTTGATGTTGTCGTAGACCGTGCGTCCTTCGCGCACCGCCGCTACAATCGATGCAAAATTATCGTCCCCGAGCACCAGTTCCGATGCTTCTTTGGCCGCTTCGCTGCCCTTGCGGCCCATTGCGATTCCTGCATCGGCCCGTTTCAACGCCGGCGCATCGTTTACCCCATCGCCGGTCATAGCGACCGTTAGACCGCGAGACTGAAGAGCCCCGACCAGGCGGAGTTTGTGCTCGGGGCTGGTGCGGGCAAAGATATCAGTATCGAGCGCCGCCGCGGCCAGGGCCACGTCGTTCATCCTATCCAGGTCGGATCCGGTCAGAACCATGTCGGAGTTTTGCAACCCGATCTGCCGGCCGATAGCGGCGGCCGTGCCGGCATGGTCGCCGGTGATCATTTTCACACGAATACCTGCGCCGTGACATTCAGCCACCGCAGCGACAACTTCGGGACGTGGCGGATCAATCAGGCCGACGAGACCGATCAAAACAAGCTGTTCTTGGAGGTCTGCTGTTTCCAATACCGTATGGTCAGGCGGCACTTGGCGCGTCGCAAAAGCCAGCACGCGTTGGCCCTTGGCGGCGATGCTGTCGGATATCCCGTGCCAATACGCCCCGTCCAGCGGGTCGGTGCTGCCCAGCGCATTGCGCTGCATGGAGCACATCGCGAGAACTTGCTCGGGCGCGCCTTTGACATGGACGAACGCGTGGCCTTCATGGTCGTGATGGAGGGTCGCCATGTAACGGTGCCGGGCGTCGAACGGGATGACATCCGTCCTGGTCCATCGGGAGAGCTCCATCGGTTGACTGCACAAAATTTTCCTGGACAGCGCCAGCAAGGCACCCTCCATGGGATCGCCCTCGACCGTCCAAACGCCGTCGCGCTCGTGAATCGCCGCGTCGTTGCACAGCAGCGCAGCCGGAGCCAATTCATCTAGGATGGCGTGGTCATTCGGAGCAATAATCGTATCGCCGAATCGGATCTCGCCTGTCGGGGCATAGCCGCAGCCATCGACCGAGAAGACATCGCGCCCAGCAGCGACCGAAGCGACCATCATCTCGTTACGCGTCAGCGTGCCTGTCTTATCGGTGCAGATCACTGAGACCGACCCCAGCGTCTCGATCGCAGGCAACCGGCGGACGATGGCGTTTCGCCGCGCCATGGCCTGCACGCCGATTGCGAGCGTGATGGTCAGCACGGCGGGTAATCCCTCCGGAATCGCTGCTACCGAAAGACCCACGACGGCCATGAACAGTTCGGAAAATTGATGGTGCTCGACGAAATAGCCGAAGATGAGCAGCACCGCCGCGATCAGCAGGATCAGGATCGTTAGCCATCGGGCGAAGGCGTTCATTTGACGGATCAGCGGCGTGGTCAGGGTCTCCACCCTGGAAAGCATTCCGCTGATCCGTCCGATCTCCGATGCTGCGCCGGTGGCCACCACCACACCACGCCCGATGCCGCCTACCACCAGCGTGCCGCTGAAAGCCATGGACGAACGATCGCCGAGTGCTGCATCTGTCGCAACCGGCTTCGTTGCCTTATCGGCTGGCACGGATTCGCCACTCAGAATCGCTTCCTCGATGCGCAGCCCATCTGCCTGGAACAACCGCAGGTCGGCAGGCACTTTCTCGCCGGGCTCCAAAAATACGATGTCGCCGGGAACGACCAGTGCGCTATCCAGACTCTGACGCTGGCCATCGCGCAGCACGGAGGTATGGGGTGCCAGCATCTGGCGGATGGCGTCCATCGCCTGTTCCGCCCGACCTTCTTGGATGAATCCAATCATGGCGTTGGCGACGACAACGGCAAGGATGACCCCGGTGTCAATATAGTGCCCAAGTCCGGCTGTGATGACTGCGGCACCGAGAAGTACATAGATCAGCACATTGTGGAAGTGCGCCAGGAGCCGGAGGACAGGATTAATTCGTGGAGCCTCAGGAAGACGATTGGCGCCAAACTTGCTCAGACGACGTTCTGCTTCATCCTGGCTCAGACCTTTCGCCGTCGCATCGAGTGCGTTGAACGTCGCATCCACCGGAGCAGCGTGGTGCACAATCGGCGTGCTTTCGTCGCGCATGCGGTAACCTCCAGGATGAACAAGCCCGCCCGATAACTGGCATCGCATGCGACTGGATCGGGAAGCGACATAGACGTCGCGACTGACGTCTGCGAACACAGGAATTCAATATCTCTGGCGTTCGAAGATCCTATTGATCCGGCTCAATGCTGAAGCGTAGGGCACGCTTTTGCTGACATACAGTGGTGCACGACCGCACGCTTAATGCGGCGCGCACAGACTTGCCGTGCCATAGGGGCGCTCGCAAGCCGGCTGGCAAAGGCAACAATCATCCGAGAATCGCCGGTGAACAACTCCGCACCACCGACGATCGCCAGAACAAGTCCGAGCGAAAAGACCGGGCCAGGAATTAGACGCGCAATACCCCACGGCAGATCGCCAGCTCCCGTCAGAATTACGGTCATAAAGACATGAAGGCGCCTGCCAGCAATTCCAATGTGATGAGCCCGATTGCATCTCGTCCGGCCTTCGCGGCACCAGTTGCCTCGCAGGCCAACGCTGCCTCTGGTGGCAGCGGCGTGTTGGTGCCGGGGGGCATCTAACGAACCCTCTGGCGCCTACTTCATGCGGTCTCCCAGCTGCGGTAGAAAATTGTAGGACGTTGTCGTCGCTCATCGGCTCGGGGTTAGCTGTGGTCCGCTGCCGATCGTTGCCCAATCAGGAGCCAAGACCCAAAACACCGATTTTTACGGAGAGCGGCCCTGAACAGAACATCACGAGGTTCCGCTCAATGATAGATAAAGAGCGCGCAATGAGGAGCCTCAACGAGAGACGCCGTGGTCGAGCCAAAAAGAAGTTCCCGGAAACCACGATGCCCGTAAGCGCCCATAACTAGGGTTCCAATCTTTCGGTCCGAGATCTCAATTCGCAACACTTCGGACGGATGAACCGTCGACGTAATTGGATTCGCTTCAACTCGGTAGCCGTGGTTGTGAAGATAACCCATGACGCCACTCGTGCGTCGCGCAGCGAGTTCTTGGCTCGTATCGATGGATGTAACATGAATACGTCTGGCCTTTCCGATACCAAGCAATGCAAACAGCTGAACAGCTCGCATGGCAGGCAAGCTGCCGTCGTAGGCGATCAGGATGTCGTCACCCTTCGGCAATTCATCGGGGCATACGACAACGGGCCGCGGCGGCATCAATAACAGCTGCGAAAGCATTTCAGGCAGTTGTTCACGTATGTTGCCATGGAATGCCGTGTCGTGGCCGGTGATGACCAAGTCACGTGTTTCGACGGCCATCTGTAACGCTTGGAGCGGATCGCCTACAAACGAGAGCCAATCGAGCTCATTATGGTGGGCAATGCATTCCCGCTCGAAAGTCTCATGCAAGCGTAGACGCATATCATCAGCCTGCTTTCGCAACTGTTCTTCCAGCCTCCACTTCCAGTCTGTTCCGCCAGCGACGCCAGGCATACGCGTCTCAATGTAACTCAGGTCAATGCCAGCCAATCCGGACAGCTCCGCTCCGGTCTGCTGTGCCAAAGCAAAGGCGTATGTCCGTGCGCTTACGGACGATGGTGTTTCGCCTAAAAGAAGCAATATTCGCTTGAGCATGACTGCGCCTCATATGAACAAATATACTCAGCAGTGCGCTTGTCTTTCATTGACTAAGATCAATTTAATGGCACGGATAATTCCGCGGTATTCCTGCCGCTTGAGGCCGACTGGCTGGATACTTTGTCTGTGGTCGGCCGCTCATGACGATTAGCGTAAGTCAAACCGGCTCGTTTCGGAACGCCCCGAGGGAGGGGGGATGATAGCGCCGATTCTGTAGCATGCGGCCGATCCTTCGACCGACCTGCGATTTTCAACCGAGTCGCTCCGCACCCAGCTGACCCCATCAAGTGCCGAATTGAGCACGCAAAGAACACACGCACCCGACGACGTCATGCAACGCACTGAATCGAGTTGTTGTCCTTGACCGCTTAAAGAACACAATCGACCCGAAGCGGCCCTTTGACGCGAGAGGGCATTTTAGAGTCAATTGGTTCAAGCCTTACGCTTTGCGGGGGTGGCAATGTCGTGCGCAACTACGAAGTCAGATTTCGCCGCTATGGGTCGAAATGAGGCGGACATGGGTAACACCTACTGCATTGGTCGTGACGTAATCCTGAGCTGCCGCAATCAGACGCCGTACCGCGAGATGATTGAACGCAGCGTGCTTCGAATTTAGATGCAGATCGGTTTCCACGACCATTACGTTCGTGGTTTCGGCTGGTGTAATCTCAATGGTAAACGAAACGAAGCATACGTGGGGACCTTTGAATGCCATTTTGACCTCACACCCTCGATTTCTTGTCTTTGACTAGCAGCGCGCCCCAACACAAACCGAGGCAAGCCGCCAGTACCGAGCCCGCTATCACGCCGAGCTTCGCCGCGCCCAACAGGTTTTCATCATCAAAGGCCAGCAGTGCAATAAAGATCGACATCGTGAATCCGATGCCGGCCAGCAGACCGACCAGGCAGACGCCAGCCCAAGAAACTTCGGGCGGCAGTCTGCCCCATCCGATTTGGACCATAAGCCACGTTACGCCCACAACGCCAATGGGCTTGCCGGCGAGCAGGGCAATGGCGACGCCGCTCATCACCAGTTGCGATCCCCCAACGGATAGATCAACGCCGCTCAGGCTGACGCCTGCATTCGCCAACGCGAACAGTGGCATTACGCCGTAGGCGACCCATGGGTGAAGTACTGTTTGTACACGAACGACCGGAGGCAGCATTTCCCGGTTGGCCAGCTGAAGTTGCTGTAGCGGGCGCTCCATCCGGTGAGCGCTCTTCGCAGTCCCGACAAGTCTGCGCAATTCGGCTGCGACGCGGGTCACCACGTCCACCGGATGTTCCCGCATCGGCATGGGTTTCACAGGCGTCATCAACCCAAGAACGACACCGGCGAGGGTCGGGTGAGCACCAGCCATCAGCAGACCAGCCCAAATCACCGCGCCAGCGGGCACGTAGGCGTAGGCTGAACCGATGCCGATCCGCTGAAGCCCCAGCACCAGGAGCGAGCCCAAGCCAGCGACCACGAACCCGCCGTAGGAAAGGCCTCCCGAGTAGAGGACGGCAATGATCAGTACGGCAATGACGTCGTCGATGATTGCCACGGCCAGAAGGAAGACGCGAATGTTGACGGGGATAGACCGCCCCAGCAAGGCAAGTATTCCGACAGCAAAAGCGATGTCCGTAGCGGTGGGCACCGCCCAGCCATGGCGGCGGATGGGGTCGGCGTTGATCGCGATATAGATCAAAGCGGGGACAATGACGCCGCCCAGCGCCGCGGCTATCGGGAGTGCGGCCTGCCTAAGATTGTTCAGCGCGCCTTCATGGATTTCACGCCTGATCTCCATGCCGACCACCAAGAAGAAGACGGTCATCAAGATATCATTGATCCAGAAATGCAGCGTCTTGGAAAAGACGAAAGGCCCAAGGCCGATCGAAAGGGGCATATGCCAGAGAGCATCGTAACTCTGGGCGAAGGATGAGTTTGCCCAAATCATCGCTGCAATAGCTGCAATCAACAGCACGACACCGCTGACGGCTTCGACGTGCAGAAATCGCTGCAGCGTCTCAAACAAACGTTCAGCCAAAACTTGGGGCCGTGGTAGCTGTCGATGTGGTGCTTCGTCCATGGACACGCGCATTCTGCGCGGCGGCCCGACCAACGCACCAGCCTGTCTCGCTGCACCATGCAGCCGACACCCGTGCTCTTATTTCACACGTAAAGGATAAATCAAGCAATCGCAAAGCGGCGTGGAGGGCCTAAATCTTTCCTTAAGTCCAAAGGAGCGGAGGACCGCGGGAGTTCAAAAGCGCGGAACTCGGGCGCAATTGGTTTCATCCCGACCGCTTCCACGACCGCTACTGTTGGATTTTGTTGTAAAGGTCGGTTGCTGCAGATGGGCAGTCGGCCAACTCGTTGAAGAGGCCGGCTTTGATCCGCCGGCCTTACGAGATCGAGCGACAGCCAGCAGAACGTCTTTATCAAGAAAGGCGCGTTGCCGGTCGTAGGGAACTGCCGCGTCTGATTGAGAGCGGCATGGCGTCGACGGCACTCGTGATCACGTGGTCTCGAAGTTCGCGTGTATCGGCAGGTTGAGGCCGAGCAGATGGGGCTCATGCAAACCCCGTCATCCGTTTCACGGTCCGGTTAGCGAACCATAGAGGTATCCGGGCAGCCACAACGCAATGCCCGGGAAGATATAGACCAGCGCCATGGTGAAGAAGACCAGGCCGACGAAGGGGAGCGTGCCGGAGAAGATGTCGGTCAGCTTCACCTGCGGCGGCGCAACGCCCTTCAGATAGAAGGCGGACATCGCGACGGGCGGCGTATTGAACGCGGTCTGCGTGTTCAGTGCAACCAGGATGCCAAAGAAGATCGGATCGATCCCATAGTTGGGAAGCAGTGGGAGGAAGATCGGCACGAAGATGATGATGATCTCGGTCCATTCCAGCGGCCAGCCGAGCAGGAAGATGATCACCTGGGTCAACAGCAGGAACCCGATCGGCGACAGGTTCATCGAGGTGAAGAACTGTTCAACCACCGATTGTCCGCCAAGGACGGCAAACACCGCGGAGAACGTCCACGACCCGATGAACAGGTAACAGACCATCGCGGTGGCGCGCACGGTCAGATACACGGATTCGCGCATCATCGTGAAGTTGAGCGAACGATAGGCGGCCGCCAGAACGATGCTCATGAGGGCGCCTACCGCGGCCGCCTCGGAGGGCGTCGCGAGCCCGAACAGGATCGCACCGAGCACTGATGCGATGAGCAGCGCGAGCGGCAGGAATGACGTGGCGAGGGCCCAGATTACCGTGCTGAGAGGCACGTTGGTCTGCTCCGGCGGCAGCTTCGGCGCGAGCGCAGGATTGATGATCGCGCGTGCCATGGCATAGAGAATGTACAACAGAGCCAGCAGGAACCCCGGAATAAACGCGGCCGCATAGAGCTTGACCGCCGAAACGCCGGCAGTGGCTGCATAGACGATCAGAAGAATGCTCGGCGGAATCAGGATGCCGAGGCAGCCGCCGGCACAGACGACGCCCGCCGACAGCTTGGTGTCGTAACCGGCTCGAAGCATCGCGGGCAAGGCCAATAGACCCATTAGCGTGACGACGGCGCCGACGATTCCCGTGGCAGTCGCGAACATCGCACAGGTGATCAGCGTGGCCACCGCCAGCGCGCCCGGCACGTGCTTCATCGACAGTTGCAGCGATTGGAACAGGCGGTCGAGAATGTTCGCGCGCTCGACCAGGTAACCCATGAAGAGGAACAGCGGTACCGCGACCAGCACGTCGCTGGATGTGACCTCGAACGTCTTCTGCACAAGAAGCGTGAAGATCCGATTCTGGAAGAAATCCTGGCCGGCCGTGTAGTAGGCGTAGTAGCCGAACGATACGCCCATCGCCATCAGCGTAAAGGCGATCGGAAATCCGAGCATGATGATGAAGATGAACAGACCCAGCATCAGCATGCCGAGTTGAGGATCGGTCATGCGCCTGCTCCCTTCTCGCTCCGCTGCGCAGCCGCCTGCTGCTGCTGTCCGCGAATGATGAGGCTCTCGGTTTCCTCAACGTCGTGCAGGCGTTGCGGCCAGCGGCCGGTGCGGATGCAGAGCACACAGCGGATGACTTCAGCCACCCCTTGCAGAAACAGAAGGACACCGGTGGCTGGTATCAGCGCCTTCAGCGGAAACACCGGCACGCCAGCCGGACTGAAGATGCTGACTTCGCGGAAGCGCACCGACATGGCGGCATAATTCCAGCCCGAATACATCAATGCCGCGATCGCCGGCAGGAAGAACAGAATGTAGAGAACAAGGTCCATCGTCGCCTGGGTGCGCGGCGACCAGAGGCGGTAGACCGCGTCGGCGCGCACATGGCCGTTGCGCGAAAGGGTATAAGCACCCGCCATCAGGAACATCGCGCCGTAAGTGATGTAGCTGATGTCGAAGGCCCAGGTGGTCGGCGCACGCAGCACGTAGCGCATGAACACCTCGTAGCTGACGCCGAGCGTGAGGACCAGGATCAGCCAGGCGAACGCCTTGCCGACCCAGGTGCTGAGTTGATCGATGAAAAAAAGAAATTTCGTCATGCGAGCTGAACTCGCGGCAAGTCGCACATCCAGATGGCCCCCACCAGTTCCTGGCTGGGCGGCGCGTCAACCGCGCCGCCCAGCCTATTCATGCCGCGCCGCGAAGGTCGTCACACCTTGAGCACACCCGGGAAGTGATGCTCGAAGGCGCCGCGATAATCCGTCGCGTTGTTCATATTGTAGTAAACCACGCGGCGCACCCATTCCTTCTGCGAGTCCATCACCTTCTTCATGAATGGATCCGACCCTAGCTGGGCGATCAGGCCGTCCCATGCCTTGATCTGCGCATCGAACACCGACTTCGGCGTCCGCTGAACGTTGACCTTGTCCTTGCTGATCAGCTCCTGCAGGTCTTTGGAGTAGTAATCCATGGCCTTCCATTCGTTGGCGGACGATACGGCTTCCGCTGCATATTGCAGAATGGCCTTGTGCTCGGCGGGAAGGGCGTTGAACTTGGTCTTGTTGAACATGATCTCGAAATATTCCGTCGCCTGATGGTGGCTGCCCATCATGTAGTATTTAGCGACGTCCTGCGCGCCGAAGCGCCGGTCCGAGGTCGGGTTGTTGAACTCGAATCCGTCGATCACGCCGCGCTCCATGGCCGGCACGATTTCGCCGCCCGGAAGCTGTGCGACGGAAGCGCCCATCACCTGGAACAGGTCGGCGGCCAGACCCACCGTGCGGTATTTGAGCCCCTTCAGGTCGGCGTCGCTGGTGATAGGCTTCTTGAACCAGCCGAGCGGCTGGGTCGGCATCGGCATCGCGAAGAAACTCTTGATATTGACCTTCATGATCTGGTTCTGGAGCTCTTCGAACAGCTCGCGACCGCCGCCGTTGTGGATCCAGCCAAGGCCTTCATTGGCGTTGAAGCCGAACACGGGACCCGTGCCGAACAGCGATGCTGCCTTGTGCTTGCCGTACCAGTAGACCGTCACCGTGTGTGCCGCGTCGATCTGGCCGCCATGCACGCCGTCGAATACCTGGAACGGATGCACGACCGAGCCGCCGACCAGATAGTCGATGCGCAGCCGGCCCCCGGCCATCTCGTTGACGCGCTTCACATAGTCTTCGGCCATCTCGTTGAAGACGTCGGCCTTGCCCCACGAGCCCTGCATCTTCAGGGTCGCTGTCTGCGCCCGGCTGACTTGCGGCATGGCGATGGCGGCGGCGCCGGTAGCGCCGGCGGCCAGCAAAAATTTGCGACGGGTTGCCTTGGTCTTTTCAGACTTTGCAGTCATGGACGTCCTCCCTGGCGGCGTTGTTGTTCGAACGGCACTTAAGTGCGCTTCTGCAAGACGCTCACTGGTTATCCGTTCGTTACGCGCATCGAATGGCTGTCAAGATCCTCCGCAGCAAACCCCAGGACGTAGCTCAACACTAGAATAGTCGCGGAGATCGCGGTAATATCGACACACGAGAGGAAAGGCTTGGCTAGTCGCCGCGGCAATGACGGATGCCGGAATCGATAGACCCGGCCGGCCAGCGTAATCACTTCAAACGTTCGAATTGCTCGCGATCCGTTAGGTATCTTCCTCGTCGACATCTGGATATCTCCTCTCCAGCTCTTCGACCATAGCGCGGGCAATTTCCCGCTTCTTCCATGATGACGGTATCAGCGCCCAAATCCCGTACGTGATCACCCCGGACATGCGCCCCTGTGATGAGCAAGTCGGTACAAGCATCGCCTATTCTGCGGTTGATCTAGTCAGCTGCGTTTGTTTCGGGCTTGCCTCCTTCATTCCCGAAATACCGAAAAAAGTCGGAATTTGGCTTGAGCAGCATGCGCGTGTCTTCGGAGGCAAAGCCCTTTTCGTAGGCCTGGATGGTGCGGTAGAAGGTGAAGAAATCCTGATCCCGGTCGTAAGCTGCAGCAAAAATCGCGTTTCGCTCGGCGTCGCCTCGACCACGAATTTGCTCAGACCTGGAGTTCGCTTCCGCTACCAGAACCGTGACCTCCCGGTCTGCGCGCGCGCGGATCTCTTGAGCACGTTCATTGCCGAGCGCGCGAAACTCCGCCGCTTCCCGCTGGCGCTCGGTCTGCATGCGCTGGTAAACAGCCTGGCTGTTCTGCTCTGGCAGGTCCGCGCGGCGGATACGCAGATCTACGACCGAAATGCCCATGGCGGTCGCCTCCCGGTCGACTTGTTCGCGCATGCGGCCAGTCAACTGTGGACGCTCGTCCCGAACGACCTTTATGAAACTCGACTCGCCAAGGACTCGGCGTAGCGACGAGATAGCCAGTATGGACAGGCGCGAATTCGCGCCTTCGATCGAATTGACGGTCTGATAAAACTTGAGAGGATCCTGAATACGATAGCGAACAAACGCGTCGACAATGAGACGCTTTTGATCGGAGGCGATGACTTCCTGAACTGGTGCTTCTAGATCGAGAACTCTGCGGTCGATGGGGACGACCCGATCGATGAACGGCCACTTAGCATTGAGGCCAGGCTCCATTATCACTCGTATCGGGTCTCCGAATCGTAAGACGAGCGCTTGCTCGGTCTGATGGACGCTGAAAAGAGAGCCGTATATGAGCAGGGCTGCAAGAACGGCGAGTACACTGGCGTAGGTCACGCTAGGTCTCATTGCAATTCCCCTTTGCCTCTGGCGTCTGCTGCAGTCGGTCGCCGCACTTGCCGCGTTAGTTCGTTGAGCGGCAGGTATGGCACCACTCCGGTGCCGCCAGCATCAGCATCGATGATGATCTTGTCCTTGCCCGCGAACAGGCGCTCCATGGTCTCGATGTGCAGGCGCCGTCGCGTGACCACGGGAGCTTTGGCGTACTCGCCATAGACCTGAAGAAACCGCGCTGCCTGGCCCTTCGCCTCCACGACTGACTGCTCCCGATACGCCTCGGCGGCCTGGATGATCTGTGCCACTTGACCGCGAGCCTCGGGGATAACGCGGTTGGCATAGGCTTGCGCCTGGTTCTGAGCCCGCTCGCCGTCGGCGCGCGCGGCCTGCACGTCGCGGAAGGCGTCGATCACCTGTTGAGGCGGGTCAACTTTTTGCAGCTGTACCTGAGTGACCAGAATGCCGGCGCCATACTGATCGAGGGTGGTCTGCATCAGCTCTTGAACGGCACTTTCGGCGATTTGACGGCCCTCGGTCAGGATGGGCTGCAACAGCGAACGTCCAATCACCTCGCGCATCGCGCTTTCGGCGACCGCCTTCACCGTGCTCTCCTGATTGCGGACATTGAAGAGGTAGTCGGTCGTGCCATTTCGATCGGGACTGACGCGCCAGAACACGGCGAAGTTAATATCGACGATGTTCTCATCGCCGGTCAGCATCAAACCCTCTTCCGGAACTTCCTGCCCGACAGCGACCCGCCGCGTGTCCCCAGCGAGACGCATTCCGACATCGACCCGATTGATGCGAGTGACCTTCGGCGTCAGAGCTTGTTCGATGGGGTAGGGCAAATGATAGTTCAGGCCCGGCTGGACCATGCGGTTCATCTTGCCGAACCTCAATACGACTCCGTGCTCATCGGGTTGGACGCGGAAAAAGCCCGAGCCGGCCCACACGAATACGGAGGCCAGTGCAAGAACAAAAAGTCCCTTGCTGCCGAAATTGCCGCCGGGGTAATTCCGTTTGACCCATTCCTGAAGCCGCCGGATATACTCCTCCAGATCAGGCGGCTGAGAGTCCCTTCGCAAGGGGGGAGGGCCCCAAGGTCCAGTTGGCATGGTGGTTCCTCCGAGGCATGCATCTCGCCTCCAGCAAACTAGCCTTGAGATTGAGTAGGGCTTCGAAAAAAACCAGCTGTAAACATTGACAGTGTGGTGCAATGCCGCGTTGTTCGGTCAGTCTGGAATAGGGCGGCGTTGCGAGATCTACGAAATGAGATCGTACGCGTTTTGGACAGCATACGGTATCAAGTCTCAATGAGCCCCAGGAGCGCGCAACGGATTGCCGCTTGAACTCTCGTCGCCACACCGAGCTTGCGGATCACATTGTTTACGTGGAAATTGACAGTGCGCTCGCTCACGTTCATCAATACGGCAATGTCGGTGGACGATTTTCCTTTCGCGACCCAAGTCAGTGCTTCGATCTCCCGCCCGGTCAGGGAAAAATCGACGTGCTCCTGGTTTGGATGTTGGGCAAGACGGCTCCGGATGATTTCCACTAACAGCTCGAAATCAAGGGGTTTGGCGATGAAGTCGTCGCACCCCATTCGGCGCGCCTGCAGGTGGCTTTCGCGGTTGCCATACGCCGTAATGAACAGGAAAGGAACATTGCGCAACTGGCCCGCATCTTTGCGAAAGGCGCCGAGGACATCGAATCCGGTCAGGTGCGGCATGTCTATGTCGCACAGGATGAGATCCGGATGATGAGATAACTGCCTAATTCCTTCGACGCCATCCGTGGCGACAATGGTCTCGAATCCCTCATCCTCCAGAACCTCGACCAGCAGGTCGAGGGTTGCGGGATCATCCTCAATGCATAGGACTCGCGGGAGACGTGTCATCAAGGCTACGCATCCCTGCTTTGCGGAAGGTCTATGATTACCCTGGTGCCCTTGCCGAAATCGGTTTCGATGAGAAGTCGTCCGCTATGTGCTTCGACGATGCGCTCGACGAAATAGAGGCCCAGGCCCGCGCCGCTGGTCCCTTTACTGTTTTTCCCGCGGTAGTAAGGCTCTCTCACTCTCGGCAATTCATCCGGTGCGATGCCCCCACCCCGGTCCGCGATTGCGACGCGAACCATACCCGCGTGGGTCGCGATGTCGATCGAAATCGGCGCGTTGAATGAACCGGAATACTTGACGCTGTTCAGGACAACGTTCTCGAACAATTGGCGTAGCAGCATTTCGTCACCTTCCACTACTTGGGGTTCGGACGACGCATGCAATTCGATGGGGCCGCCTCGTTGGTCCTCCTTAAGCTGTTCCAAGAGCTTGGTGAGCAGAACCGTGACATCGATCCTCTGGCGTTCAACCGGGATAGTGCCGTCGCCCAGCGATGAAGCGAATTGTACCCGACCGACGATTCCCTCGATGCGTTCCGCGGCGCCACGAATTTTGTCGGCGCGCGCTTTCAGGTCGCTGGGAGAAATCCGCTCCGAGAGCTTGGCGAGACGGTAAGCCTGGCCCGTGATGGTGGTTAGCGCGGTGCCGATCTCGTGCGAGAGAATGGCCACGAAACGGCGCTGGTACTCGGCTTGCTGCTGCATGTCGACTTGGCGCCGATATTGGACTTTAACAAGCACTGCAACGACCCACTGCGTGGCAATGGCAATGAAGCGGTTAGCGAGCACCGCCGTCAATGGCAGTTCGCTCGACGGCAGAGCGAAAGATCCAGCGATTGATAGTGCGGTCGCCGTTGCGGCGTAAAGAAATGGTCGCGGCTGCAGCTCGAACAAGCTCACGAAAATCGGAATCGCGTATGCAAAGCAGGCTGAGACATTTTCGGGGTGGGTCCATATGTCAAAAAGGAAAATGGATCCCAGCAGCAGCCAAATGACCGCCCTGACTGAGCGCGTGCTGACGAACAAACGGGGTCGTTCGGTATGTCTCGTCCTCACCATCGATCCTCAGGTGCTGGACGCAGGTCGTGTATCGGGGCGCAGCTCGACCCAGGATACCTGACAAGGTTAACAGGTATGAAAGCCCGCGACCATGTGCAATCTCGTCACGGTGTTCGGAAGAATTCGAAGATGTTCTGCTGCTCCGGAGGCGCGACGACTTCGGAAGAGGGAGAAGGTCGTGACGACGGGCGATAGCCTTGGCGCAAAGACGAGCTCCAGCAAGCCCAAAAAGCATGTGTCCGATGGAGCAAAAGCGCTGGCTGTCTGGAGCAACGGCGGCTGCATAAGGACTGCAGCGTCGGCGGGGAGTTCGCGGGATCGAAAGCGGCCTCCGGTCAAGCGTCGCAATCTGGGCAAAGTCGTCACGCCGACCTAAGCCGATACGGTCGAAGTCTGCACCGAACGCCGAGAACCGCAGTACAGGCCAGAATCTTCATGTAGCGACAAGGCGTCACTCTTGCGGTCGCGATAAAGCCGCTTGCAGAGACTGGCCCGCACGACAATTCCAATAGGGAGGACTCAGATGAGCTATCTATTGCTCAAGATCTGCTTCAGCGCTGCAGCAATGCTCGCCACTGGAGCGGCCAGTGCAAACGATGAACTCATCAAGATGTCGCAGAACCCGAAGGAATGGGTGATGCCGACAGGGAACTATGCCAACCATCGCTACTCACAACTCAAGCAGATCACGTCCGACAATGCCGTCAAGCTGCAGGTAGCGTGGACGTTTTCGACCGGTGTCTTGCGCGGGCACGAAGGCGGACCCTTGGTGATCGGCAATGTTATGTACGTCCACGGTCCGTTCCCGAACCCGGTTTTCGCGCTTGATCTAAATGACGATGGCAAGATCCTTTGGAAATACGAGCCGAAGCAGGATCCCAATGTGATTCCGATCATGTGCTGCGACACGGTCAATCGTGGTGCGGCCTATGGTGATGGCAAGATCTTTCTGTACCAAGCTGACACCACGCTGGTCGCTCTGGACGCTAAAACCGGCAAGGCAGCCTGGTCGGTCAAGAACGGCGATACGTCGAAGGGCGAGACGGGCACCTCGGCTCCGATGGTGGTCAAAGACAAGGTGCTCGTCGGCAATTCCGGTGGCGAATTCGGAGTTCGCGGTTCGATGACAGCGTACGACATAAAAACCGGCAAGCAGGCATGGCGTGCGTATTCAGTCGGACCCGATGGCGAGATGCTGATCGATCCGCAGAAGACCACAGAACACGGAAAGCCCGTCGGCACTGATTCCAGTCTCAAAAGCTGGGAAGGTGACCAGTGGAAGATTGGCGGATCCACGACCTGGGGATGGTACTCCTACGATCCCGAACTTAACCTGGTCTACTACGGCTCCGCTAATCCCGGGACATGGAATCCGAGCCAGCGGCCGGGCGACAACAAATGGTCAATGACGATATTCGCACGTGATGTCGATAGCGGAATGGCCAGATGGGTTTACCAGATGACTCCGCACGACGAGTGGGACTACGACGGCGTCAACGAAATGATCCTCGTCGACCAGAACATCGGCGGCACGCCGCGGAAGCTGCTCGTTCACTTCGATCGAAATGGCTTCGCGTACACACTCGACCGAACGAACGGCGAACTCCTCGTCGCGGAGAAGTATGATCCGGTGGTCAATTGGGCTACGAAAGTCGACATGGACAAGAGCTCACGAACCTATGGTCGTCCCATCCTCGATCCGAAGTACTCGACCCAAAAAGCGGACGTCAATGTGAGAGGGATTTGTCCGGCTGCGCTGGGAACGAAGGACCAGCAGCCCGCTGCATTCTCGCCTGAGACCGGCCTGTTCTACGTGCCGACGAACCATGTCTGCATGGACTACGAGCCGTTCAAGGTGAACTACACGGCTGGGCAGCCCTATGTCGGGGCAACGCTGTCGATGTACCCACCGCCCGGTGAAAACCGCATGGGCAATTTCATTGCCTGGGATGCCCGGACCGGCAAGATCGTTTGGTCGAACAAAGAGCAGTTCTCGGTCTGGTCCGGCGCCTTGGTGACCGCAGGCAACGTGGCCTTCTATGGAACGCTCGAAGGCTATCTGAAGGCTGTCGATGCCAAAACGGGCAAAGAACTCTACAGGTTCAAGACGCCGTCAGGAATCATCGGCAACGTGATAACTTACGAACATAATGGCAAACAATACGTTGCTGTTCTGTCTGGAGTGGGCGGTTGGGCCGGCATCGGGCTCGCTGCCGGGTTGACAGAGCCCACCGCTGGCTTGGGCGCCGTTGGCGGCTATGCGGCCTTGAGCAATTACACAGCGCTGGGAGGTCAGCTCACGGTTTTCTCGCTGCCTTGAGACTGAGCCGCAAACGAAATGACTGCAGTCATGGCGCCGCAGGGCCGTGCCAGCCGCAGCCGCGCTGGAGCATCAACCTCCAACTAGCGTTGTCGACCGGACTCGCTTTGTAAAATGCTCACCGCTATGACGACAGCTCGCAGATCACAAACCAACGCCCGCCGACACTTAACTGGGACCGCACGGGACATGAACAGAAAGCTCGCTGTATCTGGACGCTTGGTTCCATCGTCGCGACGCTCCAGACTGGCACAGCATCGTACCGCCACAGCCAGAGCTCGCAAGGTGGGACGCTGTATCGATGACGCTACACGATTAAGGAATCTCGCCGAAGAGTGTCGGGTCATCGGTGAGATGACGACGGACGCGCAGGCGCGGCAAAGCTACTTTGATCTTGCCTGTGTCTATGAAGCGCTCGCGAATGATCAGGAGGCGCTAGGGCGGCGATCAACGGGCTACCAGCAGATTGACCGGGTAATGGGCGCATACTTGCCACACCGGCATTCTGTTGCTGGCGATGCCCCCGCATATGGAACGGATGGTCGCGCCCTTGAAGCGTAGGGACCATGTGATGGGAGGTGTCAGCAAAGTGGCTAGTCCGGGTTTCCTGCTGAAGCCGCCTCATGACTCGCCGCTTGGGGCGGGCAAATGCATATCCTAGCAGCGACGAACTTTTCCACGCGGTCTCAGCGGGCATTGCGTCGGGCAGGCCAGTTGGCACAAGTCGAGGGCGCGGAGCTCGCGATCGTTAATGTTGTAGATTACAATCAACCGCAGCACCGGGTCGAGATGGATATGCGCGAGGCTGAACGTATCCTCGCCGAGCTGACCAGTTCAATGCCCGAATTGCGTGAGGTTCAATGCTGTCCGCTTGTCGTGAGCGGCGATCCTTTCGACGCCATCCTGCGCACGGCAGCGGCGCAAAGGGCGGATCTCATCGCGATGGGTGCGCACCGCAGGCAGCCACTACGCGACATCTTCGTTGGGACGACAATTGAGCGCTTGATCCGCACGGGACCTTATCCGGTTCTCATAGTGAATAATGACGTGAAAGCGCCCTACGGGACCGTGCTGGCTCCGATCGACATGTCCGAGCCGTCGGCGAACGCGATCAGGGTTGCCCGAGCCACGGGTCTGATGGACGAAGCTCACTTCACGATCCTCCACGCCTTCTTGCCTCTGGCGAATGGGATGATGTTCTTAGCCGGTTTAGATCGAGCCAGAATCGACAAGTATGTTTCCGGTGAGCGCCAGAAAGTAACCGAGGAACTAGCCGCGTTCTTGGTCGAGAACGATCTCGGTGTCCCCGGATCGTCGCTACGTGTCGAGGAAGGCGGAGCTTTCGAGGTGATCTCAGGTGCAGTCGATAAGATGAGGCCTGACCTCTTGGTCATTGGAACTAACGGCCGTTCTGGGATGCTGAACGCACTGCTCGGGAGCGTCGCTGACGAGGCATTGCGTTCGTTGAATGTGGACATCCTGGCCGTTCCACCGGTCAAACAGCAGCATTCGGTCCAATCTCTACGGGGTTGATCGAGGCTTCTAGCTCCTGATTGCGATCCCGGAGGCATTCGAAGCCAGACGAATCGTGCAACAGGCTCGCGCCGCCAATCCGAGCATCCAGATCATGGCACGTGCTCATTCAGACGCCGAAGTCGAGCATTTGAAGAGCCTACCAGGTGCGGATCTCATTGTCATGGGAGAGCGAAAGAATGCGCTCGGAATGATTCAAAGACATCATTGGCTCGCCACAACCAACAAATCGCACCGCGGAGCAGCGGCAAAGTCTTGCGCGAGACATATTCGATGCTCGCGAGTTTCTTGAAGCGCGGAGTATGCATCGACGACCAGAAGGTTGGCACTAACTCGGTCAACAACGTTGAGCAGCACATCGATTGGATCGCCGGTCGCCTGAACCAGGCTGTCCGGCATCCACCGCGTTCCAAGTACCCGACGGTCGTGCCCAGGTGAAATGATTAGTTGTACGGATCGTGCCGGAGGTGGTCCTTTTTTCGAACTGCCGACCGCAAACTGGGAGCGGACATAGACGAAGTGGGATATCGCAGTTGGGGCGAGGCGAACCGCCGCGCTTGCAGTACATCGCGGGATCGCAGATACATCAACGACCGAGCAATGATAGGGACCTGCTGGCCGTCGCGTGATCAACAGAACCGGTTTGTTGGAGAAACGGACGACAGCTGTTGCCGTCTGGCCTTGGCCATCCAGACCGAGGATGATCGTGTCGCTTCCAAGCTCAATGGACTCTCGAACGATCTCGAAGCAAGGCTCCCCAATCCGCACGTTGGTTGAGATGTGGCTACGCACGTCAGGAGACAATATCTGAACTCGCCTCTTGAGGGCTTCGTGAGCTTCATGTTGGCGGCACTTGGTGATCTTTCTCGAGAGCCCAGGCTCGATGACGTGAAGAAGCGTGACTTGCGCCTTAAGCCTGTTTCCGCATTCCACGGCACGTTCGATTGCGTATTCTGAGCGCTCTGTGAAATTTGTGGCAACGAGCAAATGCTCGACCGGCCTGCTCAACAGACATGAGTTCGCAAGCGTCTCATCATTCTCAAATGAAACCCCTAGCGTGCGGTAGCCAGGATGCGGTTTGCTATCGTTCTTATTGCCGTGGAGTTCCATGGCGAACTCTCCCGATATTGCCCTTTTCATCGCGGCGTAATCAATCCCACTCACTCAAACCATTTGGGAATGACTGATGCATTGTGGCGGAGGCTAGGCTGTTACACCCTGTCGTGACGTCCACCCTGCGGTGGGCTCTTGGCTCGTTGCGCTGCGCGCGCGAATTGAGCCAAGTCGCGTGCGACGATGGGCAAAAACGCCGGCCTGTATAATTGAACAATCCCTCGGCCAGCCGCCTATCGGGTGCGTTCAGAGTCGCTTCCGTGGCCATTGGTGCGCAAGCCGTTGGACAACAACTGCGTTCCCGTCTTCGTCAACTTCTGAGCATCAGCGAAGATCCGCTTGGCGTCCTCGGCTGCCATCTCCATACGATGGGTTGCCCATTCCTGATAGGCGGTTGCGGCTTCAGGGATTGAACGAACTGCCGTTAGCTTGGCGGCCAGTTCGGATGCAAGCGCAGCTTCCGATTGCATCCGGTCGAAGCAACTCCAGCCTATTTCTCGGAGGTTCTCGAATTGCTGCGTCTGAGCTGCAACAAGCTCGTCGAGACGCTGCTTCCCCATCGCCGCAAATTCCGGCGGAATTAGATTTGGCGCTCCCGATTGCTCCGCCTTGCCAGCGTGGGTGTCATTTCTGGACATAGCATACCTCCTTCATTAAACGAATAAGATTTCAGCGCGAATGCAACGTCCACGACGTTCACAAGCTCTGAGGCGAAGCACGATGCCGGATAGATCTCCGCCACCCTGGAAATCCCGATCGATCCAAGTCAGCGCATAGAATATCAGGGCCGCCAAGTGGGGGCTTGACGGCCCTGTCGCGCCAAATGTCGATCTTGGGTGCGGCCCAATCGCGACGTTACAAGCGCGAAATCGATTAGTTCGGACGACGTATCTTAACTCTGGTCTGATCTTCCCCCGAAAAAATGGACAGGGTTAAGCTGCTTTTAGCTCCATCTCGATCGGGCTGATAAAGCCGATGGCGGAGTGACGACGAGTCCGATTGTAGAAGCCCTCGATATAGGCAAAGATATCCCGTGTGGCTTCTGCCCGTGTTGCATAGTGCCTGTGGTGGACGAGCTCCGTCTTGAGCGTGTGAAAGAAGCTCTCCATCGGAGCATTGTCATAGCAGTCGCCCTTGCGGCTCATTGACGCCCTGAGGCCGGCGGATTGCATCAGCTTGCGGTAATCCGCCGAGGCATATTGAACGCCGCGATCGGAATGGTGGATCAGGCCGGCACTTGACCGCTGCGCCGAGATCGCCATCCGCAAAGCCGCCAAGGGCAGGTCGGCGCGCAAATGATCCGCCATCGCCCAGCCGACAATCCTGCGGCTGTACAGATCCATGACGGCGGCCAGATAGAGCCAACCCGGATCGGTCTCGATGTAGGTGATATCGGCCAGCCAGATCTGGTTCCGAGCAGTGGCGATGAAGTTGCGGTCGAGCAGATTCGGGGCGATCGGCAGGTCGTGGCGGCTGTCGGTGGTCCGCACCCGGCGTGGCCGCGCCATGATGGCCCTGATGCCGTGACGCCGCATCAACCGCTCGATGCGACCACGGCTCGCCCCGCGGCCCTGAGCCTTCAACTCGACATGGATACGCGGGCTGCCATAACGCCCGCGGGTGTCGCGGTGGACCCGCCTGATGTCGTCGACGAGGTCACGATTGGCAGCAGATCGTCGGCTCTCCGGGCGCGAGCGCCAGGCATAATAGCCGGCCGGCGAGACGCCGAGCACGTCGCACAGGAGCGTCACCGGATAGTCGGCGCGGCGATCTTCGATGAAGCGGAATCTCATGTCCGTGTTCCAGCAAAGATCGCGATCGACTTTTTTAAAATGTCGCGCTCCATGCGCAGCCGCTCGTTCTCTCGCTGCAAACGCGCGATCTCTGCCGCGTGGTCCGCCGACGGCAGCGTCGCCTGCGTTGTGGGGCGCCGCGTCGCCGCCGTCGGCTCCAGCCGAGCCCCTCGCTGCTCCATCCACCGCCGCAGCACGGAATCGCGCAGCCCAAGCTCCTTGGCAACAGATCCGATCGAGCGCCCGCTCGACGCTACGAGATCAACCGCTTGCCGCTTGTAGTCGTCCGTAAACGACCGACGTTGACGTCCTTCCATCCGACACCTCCTGGCTCTTCGAGCCTACTACAGGTGTCCATCAATTCGGAGGAGGTTCAGTCTTTTCCTTGGCGTTTTCTCAGCGAGCTTGGCGCATTGGCGCATGCCAGGTCCCTATCTCCTTGTTGTATTGACCAGGTCGTGGCCACCTGCCCGGCGCGGTACACTTATAAATCAGCGCCATAAGCCAAGTTCGCATTGGTTGCGTTGCCCGTTTGTGGCAGGAAGTTGAAACTCGATCTGGCGATAATTGCTCCACATGGATAGAGGCTTGGCGCCATCTGACATGTCTCTACTACTCACCGTTGTGGCGAGCTGGGTCTCCGTAAGTGCTGTCCGATGGTGCAGCATCTGGACAGCATGTCTCCTGTAAGACGAAGCCAGGATCGGCATTTGCATTGTGCTTGCTACACTGTCGCCAATGGATTTTATACTGTCAGACTTGACAGGTGGATGATGGCCGCATTTCTCTGGGTATTCTCGTTGTGCCTGTTTAGAGAAAGTCGGCTTGACTGGCGCACAGCTTCGTCGGCACTCACTTAGTAGGTGTTGCCATTCAGGCGATGCGGGCGTCGGTCTTCGTGCTCGACATTTTGACGACACCCGAGAACGTCTCGGTGCTTCCCCAATGCGATTCCAGCCTTCGTGAGTCTACTCGAATGGCGGCTGCGTCGTATTGTCTACGCGAGCATGGAGACCGCGTTGATGCTGGTCGGATCTTTCGTCCGACCGGGAAGCAACATAGCGGGCCGTCGATAGGGGAGGCGCGTGTCCCCCCTCACAAAATCACTGGATTTTGAACTGCTTGTGAAAATCGTACAACCATCTTGCTCGAAGCACCATCAACGTGACTTAGCGTACGGTAACTTTCACATCAACAACGTCATGCGAAAGCTCGGAGTTGCAACGCGAGTTCAGGCGGCAGTTCGCTGCGCTCTCCTTGGCCTGATCGACACCTAGAGGCTACAAGGCATGAGCTCAAGAGAGACGTCGTAACTTGAACGGAGGTAGGAGCGCTCGTTCCGATCATAGGCGACTCGCTTTGAAATCTGGCGAGGATAGTTATCCAAATTGGATTCTCCGAGAACGAAGTAAGCCTACCCCAATACAGCCCATTGCCTTAACCCAGCAATATTGTCGCGCGCGCTAGCGCCGCTCTCTCTTGGGCTCGGGTATTATCGCAGCGCGAAGACGATTGCGCCTCCAATCGCGATTAGCGTCTCGCCGATACAAGTCAGAAGGATCAGTCGTTGGCGCATCTGGGTTCCATTATTCGTACTTGAACTTCTCTGAAACGATTTGGCGTAACGGAACGCCGAGCCTTCCCAAAGCGTTCTCGACACTATCGATCATCGGTCAATTCCTAGCATGCCAAGCCAGTACCTAGCCACAACGGGATGTTCACTGTACCGCCCGGAATCGGGCGCTTGGCATGCCCAAAGCGGCAGATAGCCCGATCGGCGCGAGGGCGATTATCGCGTAAAGAAACATAAGCGAAATCGAAGAGATTCCGCGTGTCGCCGTGCGTGCCGTCGGCTTCGTCATAGTGGCATGACCTCCACCATCTTACAGCGAACAAAACATTGACCTTTCGCGCGCGGTTCGCATTCGATAGTCACCTCTCGCGTTAGCCCGCTGTATCTATTGTCGCTCCTTCTTTTGCTGCCACTGAATGAATTTTTCCAGCAGAGCTTGAGGTCTTTCCGATCCTTCTTTGGTCGGTCCAGCAGGCCTGAGTTCTAGCCCCGCATGCTCGAGTTTTCGATTTGCATCGTTTGAAACATCATGAATCCTTGAAGCAGGGCTTGGGAGTCTTCGGATGTCACTTGAGACGGCGTAGCCGAAGCGGGGGTGGAGATCGGAACGGTGAGCTTCGAGGGATCACTTTTTGACTCCGGAAACAGGGTAAAAAAGACGTGCGCTCCAACTGCAGTGACAGCAATCGCTGCGCTAATTCCGCCCGCGATGCCGAGCAGTGCGCGTGATCGACCACGTAAATGAATTCGGACTCCCTCTGACGGGTGAATTTCGCGGTGGCCTCCTCGTGTATCTTGTCAAGAGCGGCAGAGGAACGAGGCAAATGTATCCCGTCTGTTGTATCGCACTAAATCGTGGGTCCGTTCGGACTGAACGTGGGGCGTAGTACAACGGATCTTCCGGACTAAGCGGAGTGGGATGTTCGTTCGCGCTGACGAAACTCATTCGCGCTCCTCCTCACAATACTAAGACCAGTAGAATGCTTTTGCCGCTGTGGTCGATTGATTTTTTCGGCGGGGAAGTCCGTCCCGAAGTCTAGCGAGTCGTTGGGGTTGAGTCATCTCTAGAACCCACTATCGACGCACCTTGCAGGATCCTCTTGTAGTAGGTGAACCGCACTGACCATTTGCAGTCTCAACCCTAGAATGCAGGGCGGTCATGGACGTTCTCAGAAAGGGGCAGCGCGCAGCTGCTTGGAGCTTTGCTGCCGTCTACTACGCGCAATATGCTGAAGATCATCATCGCCCACGCTGGTCACGATGGACAAGTTGATCAATGACGTCGTCAGCAAATGCATTCGGGGGCTTGGCGGGTGAGCATTCCAATCTCGTTCACGATGCGCCAGGTTGTGATCCGGCAGAGTTCAGCGGTGCCGCTTGCGAATTCCCGTGAGTGGAGCACGACGCCTGATGAGCCGACATCAAAGGCCACAATCATCCTGTACTTATGAGAGTTGCAGTGGCTGCCATAATCGCTCGCCTTCTCACCTCGTGCGACGTCGCTGAAGGGGAAGGAGCTACAATCCCATCTTCCATTCGGGGGCTATCTGATTTGATGCACCGCAGGATGGAAATTGGCTCTCAGCTATGTGAATTGTCTCAGCCGCCATCAACGCCGCACACAATCGTGAGGGAGGGAAGAGCCGCTTTTGGGCGGCTTTTCTTTTCTTAGAAGCATCGCAAGGGCCGGCGGGTGTCCTTGCGGAAAGTTAGAAACCGCCTCGGCCAAGCGGCGCGCTGCCTACGCTGAAGTTCACATTACAAGACCGCCGACCTGAAAAGTTACAATCATGAGTAGGAACGTTCACGAGCGCCTCAAGTACCCAGCTGAATCCGAGAATGAAGATCGTGATGAAAGCTAGGGCTGCCAAGTTGGCCCTCATGCGCTCGCGATAATCATCTACAGGTCGCGAAACCCTCTTTCCAGGAAATTTGACTATACTATCCGCCATCGAGCAGCTGCCGAAAGATCGAGCGAATTTAAGGTTGGGCATCCTACCATCCAAATCATCGCTCTGCCACAGAGAAGCCGGTGCCTTGGTCAGGAGAGCCGTATGGTGAGGAGTCTTTTGTTAGCAGCAGGAATGATGCTTATGCTTGGGCTGTTTTTGCTCGATGAGCATCTCGGTTCTGAAGCGAACCGATCTTGGCAAGCGAAGTCTCCAAGACAAATTCGGTTAGCGGCCGATCCCTCGTTGAAGCGGGCTTCGGAAGACAGTCCATACATGCGGAGTGAGCGCTAAAAGCTCTGTTACCCGACCGCTCTCCTCCCTTGCTGCTGTCAGGAAAATCCTGACAGGCCGAGACGAGTTTTGAAGGGTGGTTAGCGGTAGAATTCCGAATCAGAGCTGTTTTGCCTGCTTATCTGGCGAAGGCGGTGTTTTCGGAACGCGCTCGCTAGCTTAACATGACTATGGAACTGGCTCGAAAGGCCTGGGTGGTCAGAGTCGGCCCCGGCAACGGGCCGTTAAGTTTGTTGACTCTTCTGTGTGGGCCATCGCACCAAGCAATCGGCTGTAGATGTACTGCGAAGCAACAGGGATCCGTCGCCAGTCTGCGGTGGGTGAAGGCAGAGCGGTAATCATCTGCGAACGAGATCGCTCGCCACGGCTGCGATATCGACAAGTGAAGTACTTCGCTAAGAGGACTGAGCCTCCAAAGCGCGATCGTGCTAGGAAGCGCGCTTCCTAGCTGGAATCCGAAGAGCCAGCTAGTATCCCGCTTTTCGAACGCCGTTGCGTGTCACCATCGCGTCCCAAAAGACGGGACACCCGCCATGCGCTGGTGTATGTCAATCGGTGCGATGCTAGTTATGGGAGCAATGGCCGATTGCATTGCCGCCCCGATCCAGAAGAATGAATTCGCTGACACCAGATCCGCAGCGTTCGTCGATCTTGAACTAGTGATAGCGGTCGATGTTTCATATTCCATGGAAACGGAGGAACTTGCGCTTCAGCGGGAAGGGTA
This sequence comes from Bradyrhizobium sp. CCBAU 051011, assembly GCF_009930815.1. Lineage (NCBI taxonomy): Bacteria > Pseudomonadati > Pseudomonadota > Alphaproteobacteria > Hyphomicrobiales > Nitrobacteraceae > Bradyrhizobium > Bradyrhizobium sp. CCBAU 051011. The sequence continues at coordinate 5,606,664 of NZ_CP022222.1, forward strand.
TGCACAGGCCCTCGTCTCTAAAGAATTCTTGCAAGGGGCAGGATGGCAATTGCCTATTTCGAGTGGTCGGCGTGGAGCGATTAGAAGGTTATCGTTCCATGGCGTGTGATTGAGGGACCGGAGTCCGCCGATGCGGTCGCCAGTGAGATCATGAAAGTACCGATCCGTAGGGGGTCTCGCACCTCTATCTCCGGCGCCAGTAGTTTCTCAATCCCGCTGCTTGCAGAGAATCCCTATCCCGGGTTGCGGCGCGTCCTCGACATCTCAGGCGATGGTCCGAACAACAATGGTCCGCCAGTGACTGGCGTGCGCGACGAGGCGTTGGCAAAGGGCGTGACCATCAATGGCCTGCCGATCATGATGAAAGAGCCGTCCTATCCATGGACAGATATAAAAAGCCTTGATGCATATTACAGGAATTGCGTCACCGGAGGGCCGGGCTCGTTCGTTTTGCCGATCAAGGATCGGAATCAAATCAAGGAAGCTATCCGCACCAAGCTCGTGCTCGAGGTGTCAAGTCGGACGCCAGAGTGGACGACGGTGCCGGTAGTCGAGGAACTGCGGGTGAATTGTTTGGTCGGCGAAAAAATGTACCACGATCGGTGGGGACGGTGACGGTCTGTCACGCATCAACACTGCTGGAAGCCTTACAGGGGGCGCACACACCCTTGTTTGTCGGGGATATCCTGACACAAGCGAAGGCCAAGGTCGGGTACAACACGGAACGATTCGATTGGTGGGATCTCGGGACAGGGCGATCGAATGGAAGAATGCGCGAGAAAGGCGTGGGTCGTAAGCATCGGCCGGCGCCAAAGAGGTGGTGCATTCTTTGAGTACTGCTTTTTCTACGTGGGGCATCCGACCAGGCAATCCGCAGTGGACGCAGTGCGCCGCAGCCTGCGTTCGCAAATCGATCTTCGGCGGGTGAAAGCAGAGCGGGAGTTGAGTTCAGACGAAATCGCCAAGGAAGGCTTGCGATACCGGCAAGTGAAGTATGCTGTGAAAGGCTCCGCCCCGCCGTGAAGAAGCTTGGAGGATCGATTCCTCTCCTCCAGCCGGAGCGGCCATGGTTCGTCGTTTAGCCCCTTGTGCGACAGCCGTGGTCGCGTCTGGCCGCGGCTCGGTGCAAGCGGGTCATTCAAGCGGGTCTTTTGTGAAAAGGAAAGCAGCACCAAGGATAATCGCCGCGTTCTCACCCCAACTTCTCCGCAGACTGCGGCCGGATATCGTGATTGTGTCGGCTCTCGATCGTCTCACGCGGGCGGCCCCTTCAAGATGCCGAGCGTCCTCGCCGAGATCACATCGCGTGGTGCGGCTTATAAATCGCTGGCGGAGCCGCGGGCGGACACCATGCACGAATTGGGCGAAGTGCTGGCCGCACTGGTCGGGTACATCGTGCGAAAGACACGAGAGGACATTCTTAGGCGGACCGCCGGCGGTCGCGAGCGAGCCCGGCTGCGCGGTGTGAAGTTTGGCGCAGCCCAAGCTCTGGCCGGAGCAACATAGTCAGGCGCTTCGCCGACGCCAATCCGAAGAGCACCTGAAGTCAATAGCGGCCTGTTTCAAGGTCAGCTCGACGATGATATCAAGGCTCAAGCCGAAGCGTCTAGAAACGCCTCCTAGCGCGGTTTCCGGGTCAAGCCACGGGCAAATGCCTAGACCTGGGCATTGGTGATGCCGGCCCGTTGCGCCGTCACGGCAGCACGTCAAGGGTGGCTTGCCGCTCGTATCACCTTTGACGTGGCGACGGAACGGAGCTGCCCCGGCAAGGATCACTCGGCCGAGTTTACGCGGATTTCGGATTGGACGAGCCTGCATCCCTTAGCTTCGGCGCAGCGGCCCATCGGAACAACAAGCATCTCCCTCAACCTGCGTTGCTTCTCTCCTTGGGAAAAAGGGGGCGCTAACTGGTCGGCTCTTCTCCGAATCTCACTTTCCAAAGTGGCTCGCTGGTCAGGAGTAAGAGCCTTTCCAGCAGTCATTAAAAGGAAACCAACTAGGTCATGCCGCCGTAAGTCCAAATCCAGAATGATGAGCCCGAAAGGACCATCGGGGATGCTCACCCGCTTGAAAATGCAATCATAGCTATTCTGGCAAAGCGAATATTGCTTCAAGTTCACATACTGCATGCTGCATTCCGGAGGCGTTTCCAAACGAACGACGCAGACCGCCAGATCCGGCGGCGCATTTTTGTTGGGGATGGGAATGGCCGTCGGACCGCGCCCCCAGCCAAGGCCTGGAATGCCGTCCCAGGGTTCACCGTTGGCCTTCGTGTGGTCGGCCACCACGGTGATGCTGATGGGTTTCCCTTCACCGGCTAGGCAGTAGGCGGTAAACAGCAAAATGAACAAAATGGCCCACAAAAACCGTCGGCTTATGCGCGAATGCCAACTAGCGACCTGGTAAGAGCGCCTGAACAAGCACAATTGGTGGATTTCCATATTGCGCATCCGACAGGCTTTCCTGACACGGGCTCGCGATTCATTGATGATACTTCTGCGAGATCAACATATTCTGCCAAGCGGCGTACGGATGCGTCAACGCCTAAGCGACAAGCTCTATGGCAGAGGCCTGAGAGAGGTATCCATATTTCGTTTCTCCGCGAGTGCTTCGGAAGGAGAGATAACATGGATGATGGCCAACTAATGAGGATTACACGGCGAGCTTACGAGCTGTGGCAGCAAGCAGGCGAGCCGAAAGGTAGAGACGAAGAGTTTTATCGTCAGGCCGCGCGAGAACTCAACGAAGGTGCCAACAAATCCAATGAAGGCAACAATCAGCTTCGGATTGTAAAGGGCGGCTATGACTTTACCTTCGACTGGATCTGCTGCAAACTGCATTGATCCGTCCGCAATATGGTACTCTTGAACCGAACGGGTGAAGGAGCAAATCGGCAGATCAGTTTTCGGTCGGCACTTGCCGACGGCTTGAGCGCTACGCATTGACCGCAATGCAGCTCGCGCGCAGGCTTCGAACGAGCGGGCCATCAGCGACTTGAATGCTCTACCTCAGCCAGGAAAAATCGTCGGCTCATGTCAATCGGATTCCAGAGGGGAATGCAGGATAAGGAAGAGCCCGCCGTGCCAGATTTTGGCCGGCGAAAGGATAAGCGTAGTGCTCCGACTGAATTTTCAAATCCGCCCGGTTCGTCGCGAAGCAAGGAGGGAATGTGGCTCTTCACCGCGCTTGTCCTGACCGCCCGCCGTCCCGGTCGTTATTCTCGCCGCGTGGATGGCCTGGCAAGATCTCGAAAGGCATCTAAGGGTCCCGATATTATGCATAGAATCGTCGCAGAAGTTGGCGTCCATGGTAGATTCGCGAGCTACGCGGACACTAGATGAACGCGTGTTTGCTTGATCGGAACCGAAACAGTGCGCCTGGAAGTTAGACCGACGGCTGCAAGCGTCAGGATTTACCTGACCTCCGTCGGCGACGGGGGGCTTGGCAGACTAACGTAAGGCTGGTCCGGTCCGGGAATGCATCGTAAGGAAGCCCACAGCTTCGTCAGTCCACACCGGCGGGGATATGCGCGCATCCGTGATTGCGGACCCAAGTACCAGGCTTTCATTTGGTTCAGGCCGCACGAAAGAAGCGGTTTGGCTTTTCACTGCGCTTGTTCTGACGGCCGCCATTCCGGTCCTGCTTCTCGGGGGATGGATGGCCTATATTACAGCTGACCAGGAACGGAGCTACGCCCGCAAGGCGGCCACCGAAGCGCTGACGCAAGTTGCGCATCGGATTGAAGGCGAAATTACTCAGGAAATGCAGGTCGCGGAAACGCTTGCAAGCTCGGCCGCGCTCGACCATGGGAATTTGGGTGATTTCTACCGCGAGGCAACACGAATAGTGGCCGCCCGCCCGTTATGGGAGACTGCTGCTCTGACTAAGCCGGATCAGGAGCACGTACTGAACGTGCTGCGGCCGCTCGGTGCGCGGCTCGGACCAGTAGCCGACGCCGAAAGTTTCAGCGCGGTCCTCCGCACGCGGAAGCCGGTCCTGGGTGGACTTGGTCCGTACCAGGCTGCGATAGGTAAGCAGTTGGTGTCCCTGCGTATCCCGGTTATCAGGGATGGTGAACTCCGCTACATCCTGACGATCGGGTTGTTGCCTGATCAGATCGGCACGATCCTTGGTCAAGCCGGGCTGCCCGCCGGATGGGCGGGAACCGTGACTGATGCCAAGGAAAAGATCGTCGCGCGCACGCCGGACACGAAAACTGCCAGTGCAAACGCGAAAGCACCCGCGGTGCAGGAAGCGATTGCTCGCGGTGGCTCCAATTCGTTGCGAACGCAGACGCGTGAGGGCATGGACGTTGAAACCGTCCACCGTGTCCTGGCCGGGACCGAAGGATGGTCGGTACATGTGGGAGTTCCCGTCGCTGAACTGAACGCTCCCGTATCCCGTTCCTTACGGCTGTTGTTTGCCGGAACGGCGGCGAGCGTCGGGCTCGGCATCGCACTGGGACTGGTGATCGCCCGGGAAATTGCACAACGGCGTCGCATGGAAGCGCTTCAGTCGGCGGCAGCCTTGTTGGACAGCGAAAAACGGGGGGCGCTGGCCATCGATGCAGCCGAACTCGGTACTTGGCGCTGGGATATGCATGCAAACGAGTTCAGTGGCTGTAGCCGCTTTTGCGCACTGATGGGCCTACCAAGCGCCCGATCGGGGGAAACAAAATGGCCTGCCGATGAGATTTTCGCTGTAGTCGAACCATCGCATCGCTCGACCTTGGCCTCGTTTGGTTACGCCTGCCTGGAGAGCGGCAAGTCAAGCAGCGTTGAATTCCCGATTCAGTCCGACGATCGCGGCGAATATTGGTTGCGTGCGGCAGGGAGGGCGGAAGGCCCGCCCAACCGGCGTCACCTGATTCACGGCGTGCTGGCGGACATCGATGTTCTAAAGCGCGCAGAGGCCGAGCGGTCTCATTTGCTTCGTCGCCTGGCTTCGGCGCAGGAAGAAGAGCAGCGCCGGATTTCGCGAGAGCTGCACGATCAGATTGGCCAGACGGTGACGGGATTGTCCCTTGGCCTGAAAGCGCTTGAGCAAGGATTGGCTAAAGGCGACGCAGGGGCGACGACCGAGCAGGTACGATGGCTGGAGCAACTGGCAGCACAGATCGGCAGTGACATTCATCGCACGGCCTCTGATCTGCGGCCCACGGCCATCGACGACCTCGGAATTTTCAGGGCAATCGAAGCCTACGTTGCGGATTGGCAGGAGCGCTATGGCGTTCGTGTCGATATTCAGACGTTCGGGCGAGACAATCCGCTGCCCGCTGACGTGGCGGCGGTGCTGTACCGGTTGGTGCAGGAAGGATTGACCAACGTTCTGAAGCACGCCCAGGCCGGCAAGGTCAGCATTGTGCTTGAGAGGAAATCAGAAGGCCTGGCGCTGGTTTTCGAGGACGACGGAATAGGTTTCGATCCGGAAAACGTCGAAAGGGATGTCCCGGGCGGAGATAGGGTGGCGCCCGGATTGGGCCTCTCCGGCATGAAAGAGCGGGTTGGGCTTCTCCGCGGCACGATTGCGGTGGAATCCGCGCCAGGAAAAGGGAGTACGATTTTTGTCCAGATACCGCTGGAAGAGCCGGTGACCGTCGGATGACTCCCATTCGCATCGCCCTTGTCGATGATCATCCTGTCGTGCTAGCCGGCATTCGAGCGTTGCTGCAGGGCATCCCTGACGTCGAACTTGTCGGTGAGGCGAATACGGGGGCAACGGGTTTGAAGGCGATTTGCGAATGCTCCCCGGATATTGCGGTAATCGATCTCTCGCTGCCGGATTTCAGCGGCATGGAACTCGCGCGCCAGGTAAGCGAGAGGTGCCCGGAGGTGAAGATCATTGCTTTGACCGTTCATGAAGATCGTGCCTATGTTCATCCGGTTCTTGAAGCCGGCGCGAGGGGATATCTCCTGAAGCGATCGGCCGGAGACGAATTGCTTCGAGCCATCCGTGCCGTCAACCAGGGCACAATCTACCTCGATCCTGCCATAGCCGAGAAGGCGTCGATGAAGGCGCCCGAACTTACCCTAGCGAGCGAGGGCGATGGCGGTGAGCTCAGCCGGCGCGAAGAGGATGTGCTCAAACTCGTGGCGCAAGGATTCAGCAATAAGCAGATTGCCGGACAGCTCGAAGTGAGCGTCAAGAGCGTCGAGACCTACAAGGCGCGGGCATCCGAAAAGAAGGGGCTGCATAGCCGGGCTGATATCGTTCGCTACGGCATCAAGCAGGGCTGGCTCACGACTCCAAATTGAGCGCGCCGGAACTCGTGGCAGCGAATGACGCTTCCCGCAGCATTCTGAGATGGCGCATGAGAGGCACCTTCCTAGGCGGTTCGGGCCAAACGTCAGGATTAACCTGTCAGAACGATCCCGCTACGGAGCGCGTTGTCGCTCGAACCTGGAGATGAGACTCGACAAGGAGTATTCAGATGCAACTGTGGAAGTTTGTTTCGGCTGCCATCGTCGTCGGGGCCTCGTCCCTGATCTCACTCCCGCCTGCCGCCGCTACGCTGATGATGTCGGCCGCCTGGGGAGAGAGGCTCGCCGCGGGATCAGCCCGGCCGCTTGAGACCGTGCAGTATCGTCGCTGGCATCACGGACACCGCCATCACCGCTGGTATCATCGCCGGCTCCCCGGCACAGGTGCGGCTGTGCTCGGTGGGGTTGCCGCTGGCGCGATCATTGGTGGGGCCATCGCCAACAGTCAGGCACGGGCCAATGATGCGGTCGCATACTGCGCGCAACGATATCGCTCGTACGATCCGGCATCGGGCACCTATCTGGGATACGACGGCTATCGACATCCCTGTCCATGAGGAAGCGCGCCGGTGCTGCGGACAATCGTCTATGGCCTGCTTGCCGCATGACAGCTCCTCGGCTACCTCGACGCCCCCGAACGCGGGACCTGCAGGTCACTCATCGGCACACAGCTCTTCTTCCGCCGTTGATTCCGCGGCGCCCCCTGCACCTTTAAGACCTTGCCCGCCGAACACGAGTTGTTATCGACATAGATTGTGGAATACGGGTCCATCATCAGCGGTTCGTAGGAATAGAGCTTTTGGGCAGAGGACGGATGCGCGGCCATCAACGCCGCCAGAATCGCGCCCGAGCCAGCCAGCTTGTGCCAAACACTCCTTAACCCCGCAATGGATGCGGCGTCCTTGCTGCGAGCGCCGCACACGATCACTGGCACTTTATCGGTCCTTTCGAAGCCGAAACGGATCAGCCGTTGGAGGACCATTTTGGGAATTACTGTGAATGACATCTGTCACCTGGATGAGGTTGCGGGCGTACACTTCCTGAAGGTTTCGAATCATCTCGACATTTTCTGCCGACGCGTTCAAGCAGAAGACCCCGTCCATGCAAACCAGCAACCCGTCGGCACAAAGCCCGTGGAGCGCCTTCGCCGTTTCCGTCTCGCTGGTGTAGATGTGGGCTGCTATCTGAGGAACTCCCCAGCGCTCTTCCGGGCTGGACCAGATGAGAAGCAGCGCTTCGATTTGCGCCACTGAAGCGACGTGCTCCAGTATGAATTTGCGTACCGGGCCGGGGACGTATTGCATTGTCATGACTTGTGCTGACGTAACATATGCGAACAAGACCAGATGCCTGAATCGGCTGAATCAGTGATCTTCTTCGAAAATTGCTGGGGTGAATCCGTCGGCAAGGTCACTCAGCCAGTGAGCTCCGCATAAGCGTTACGACCCTCGGCCAGCTCTCGCGCCGTAGCGGGCGTTTCCATCTGTGTCTCAGCTCGCGCGGCCTCGCCTTCATACCCGTCGGCCAGCGCCTGCAGCATAGCCGCGAATTTTGGTCGGCTGCGCCCAGTGCCAGACGCTTACAAAAGGTAGCCCGCTCACGCAGTTGCTTGCTTCGAGATGGCTTGATCAACTTTCGGTTGGTTCGGCCCACCGTCGCGCTCCCCGTTCCATACGTGCCGTCGCTCGCCGATTGCGGGCCATCCTAAAGTGCAACGAAATGCGAGCGCGTCAGGAAAAACCTGTCAGGCTATCATCCAGCCTGCGAGCCCCTCGTTCGGCAGAAAGGAGTTGCGGTCATCGGTAAGTCGCGGGTCGAGCGCCGGGGGCACTCATGGAGACGGATACGATCCCGCAGCGGTTTGCGGAGCCTTCTGGCTGCGTGAATCATTGTTGCAAACCAGGCAGACAGCCCTAGATGTCAACCGTCCATCAACGCCTAACAGCTCGTATCGGTGCGGCGTTCTTTCCGAACACGGAACGCAGTACGCCAAAGGTCGATTATTGACTATCTTGCTATTGAACATTTTCAAGCCCCCGATCTTGAACTGCGACTATCGCGATAATTCTCCAGCTACTTCTCCCTCTCGTCAGCCCCCCAAACATCGCCACCACGAGCACGAAGCTAAGGACGCCAGCCGAGATGAGAGCATTCAGCCCCAATACCGCTGGAGGGACTCCCAGCCCGCAATGGATAAGCAGTACCGTCAACAATGCGGTCACGCCGGCACTTCCGATAAAGACGGTGAGCGCAACAGCCAAGTCTATGATTCTCATCGGTCGGCTCACCTACTATCTCTCCGTGGTCGTGAGCATTTCGATCACGACAAGGCCCGCAACAAGAGTCGCGCAGATCAACGCTTGCTCCCGAAGCGCGGAGCGGGCAAAGCCCAAATCGTAGTGTGCGATGTGCGCGATCGAGTACGCCACGATCGCTCCACTGCCCACGGCAAGAAGGAATGTAATTGCGAGATGGGCGATCCTCTTCACCTTATTCACCTCGTGCTGTAGCCATATTCGAAGATGGTTTTGATGACACGGATCGGTCTATGACGGATTCGATCCGCTGCTCGCGCAACGAAGGCATATTAAAACGGTGCCTAGATCGAGGATGTCAGGAAAAGCCCGTCAGGGCGTTGCGGCAGACCTTCCGTGGCGGCCGGCGGCCCTAGTCACGTCGTTGTCGAGGAGAGAGGACGAGGGGAGGGCGCTATTCAGCTTGCGTTATTGACCCAGGGCATACTGAATTTGCGATCGTCGAAGCTCCTGAATGAGCTCCCATAGTAGTCATCCACAGCAACTCGGCGGCGTGGCCGCCGTGTACGGCTTCACGTACCGCGATGCGCGGGCCGCTCTCAGGAAGTGCTTCGTCGTAAGTAGCAGGGTAAAGGTTACAGACGTCCTTGAGACGCCGCCGGCGGGTTTGTTGCCATGATTGCCTTTTCGGGAGCTTCGTTCAATTCTCGCGCAGCCTGAAGATAGAACTTTTCGTCTCTATCTTTCGGCTCGCCTGCTTGCTGCCACAGTTCGTAAGCTCGCCGTGTGATCTTCATCTTCTGGGAATCTGCCACTGTCATCTCCTTCGAACGGGAACGATCCAAATATGGGCGTCTCCCACGTACGCGCTCAACCAGAGAGTTTCTGAGCCGACAATATGAATTTGCGGCTTGGAGGTGAGACCAAAGGCATCCTTTCGACAGCTGCAAGAGGTGTTGTCGGTGGCGGAATTCTCCGCACCGCGGACTGAAACTTTATCGTAATGCCTTCTTCGACGACTGTCGCTATCATAACCACAGCGTGGTTCGCGTGGTAGTGAAGAGCTCGAAATGCGCCACAAATGACATTACGGGACAAGGGCGCAGCGGGCGTAAGGTGTCAGGAATTTCCTGACACGAAGCGTAACGGGGAGGACGAGATCATCAGCATCCAACTCCATTGTTGGACGTTCCGGAGAGCGGACTAGGACTGGGCGCGGCATCCGCTAATGCCCAGGCTGTGAACAAACGCGCACGAGCCAACGATATCCAGAATTCTCAATTGCCTGTCTTCCGACAGAAGCCACCAGTGCATTTGGTGTCTTCATCAACGAGATCGAGATGGAAACTGCGCAGGTAGACGTCGGAGTCGGCCTTTCCAAGCACGCAGGCGACGGAGAGAAAAGCAGATAATTCGTACGGACGATGCCGCGCCGTGGGCACGACAGGCCGCAGTCCGCACGTTGATGCCCCGCCATTTCGGAGCTTTTTCGACGAAACGCTTTACGACGAGAACTTCGTACAACGGTTGCATAAAGGTCTGCCCAGTGGCCATCGTGACATGCCAAACTTTCATTTTGATTGGGATAACACTACGGACGCTGTCAACTATCTCAAGTCCATTCAAGAGCATAGGAAGTCCAAGTAGCCGTCGCCGCACCATTACCTTTAGTTGACTTCTAAACTGAACCGCAGATGGCCACATTGAGGGGTAAAGCGGACGTGGGCAGGCTAGTTCTGGACTTAGGCCTCTGACCCACAACGGGCGTCCGGTTTTCTATTCCGACATCCGCCTTCCGATATAGAGCGGGACTTTGAGCAGGGCAGGCTAGGCTCTCAGCTTTGCTTGAGCCGTCCGCTGGCGGCGCGCGCATTGAAACAACAGAGGTCCCCAACGTGTTTTTTTTGGGCGGCCTCGGGAATCGGCGTTTCGGGCAGCACGGTGATGGCGTTTCTGGTCATGATCTGGGTGGGTGCGCATGGTGAAATATAGGGAGGTGAACAAGGTCCTGTTTGATCCTCATCAAAAGCGCCGACCGGAGGGTAGCCTAAACACGCTGCGCCAGCGAGGTATCAGCGCAAAGGACGATGCTAATGTCAGACGTGTCTCAACGGAGTGCCGCGACCGATGAACCGCTTGCGACCGACGCTGCCTCACAACTTGTCAAGGCGAACAAGTATGCCTTCTCTCTTTGGGTGAGCTCACAGAACGTGCTGCTGGACGAGATGATGTTTGCCGGCAATGAAATTCTCGTGCGCGCAGTCGAGGAGACGAGAATCTTCAACGAATTTCTCGTCAAACTGGCCGAGGCTCATTCCGTCAAGGACCTCGGGACGATCTACCAGGAGTGCACCAGGCATCAGCTGGACTTCGTCCGTCGCGATACCGAACGGTTGTTGAAGCACAGCGACCGAGTGATCCACAACACCGCAAAGCTGGTCGAGACGTGGCGGCTGAACTGAGTTATTGATTCGGCTGATCGGTCCTAAAGCATGGTGCTTTGAGGTGATCAAGTAGTCGGCATGAACGTGCTATCTGCGAGCCCTGGGTATCGCAAGACGAAGATCTGCTCATCAGCACGCTGCCGCCGCGATGCGGAAGTCGGGGGTGCGGAGCGACATCTGCAACGCCAATATCAACGAAGCCCCGCGCCTTGTAGTACTCGCGTGCCGGGAGATTGTCTGCCCAAACGTGTAGGCTCAGCCGAGGCAGTCCGAGGTCACGCGCGCGAGTCAGCGCCCAGTCGAGCAGGTGGCTGCCGATTCCGCGGCCATGGCATTGGTCGCTGACCGCGAGCGCGTTCAGAAACATGCTGCCCCAATCCAGCAGGCTCAGCATCGGCCGGATATGTTCCGCGCGCTCGCCGGGCAGCAATCCGTCGCTGGGATCGCTCAGCAAATCGGCTGGAAAGGCGTTGGCAATGCCGATGATGCTCCCGTTGTCGTCATTGACCGCCACGTGGCAATTGCGGTGTGAAAACGGATTGCCATCGCTGGCGATCGCAATCGCGAGCAGTTCGTCGGCAGATAGTAGCGGCACGAGGTTATCAAACAGAAATTCGTACAGGCCGCCTCCCGCCATGCGAATGAAGCGGGCGACGTCGAGACTTTCGGTCAGATGGGGTGTTCGATAAAGCATCCGGTTCGCGATCAGCCACTTATTAAAAATACTACGTCAGGCCGGTTGCGAGATATTGAGTTAGCTCAATCTCCAACGATCCTTAATGAATCGGCAGGTAGCCGCGCTGACACCTACATTCAACATGGTTTTCGTGCACGGCACACGCCCTCTATGCGATCGGAGATACCGGCGGCGAATGCGCGCCAAATTTAGTTCATGAATCATGATGCGCGATCCTGTTTGCGTCGATGACGAAAGCTCCCTTAACGAGGCTCGTGAATTGTCGGTGATGAACTTGATCCAAATCAACGAACCTCGACCGCGCTAGGAACATACTTTCAAGTATGGGGTCCAGCATGCAGCTATTTAATTCGACGAAGGACTACGGCGCGATTCCGAAGGCGCTGCCCTGGGCTGAACGTCTTCCTCGTTGCTTTCGCGTGGGCACTTGGCACTTTCGACGATGTGCTGCCCAAAGGTGGGCGGCGTGATTCCGGCCTGTTCGTTCACATTTGCGCAGGAATAGTCATCCTCGCCCTTCTCGTGGCGCGGCGGACCTGGCGGTTGGTCGATCCGGCTCCGCCGCCGGAAGCGACCGACAAGTAGTGCGGACGGCATTCCAACAATAGCGTTTGATACTGGGCGTCGTTTACCGATCGGATTCGGCGCAAGGGAACGGCTACTGGGCGGCTAGGTGAGCGAGCGTAGCTCCTATATGCCGTCGATGACCTGCCGCAGCAGGACCTGAACGCGCTCCGCCGATTTCTTGAGGCTCGGATTATCGATTGCTTGCATCGAGGCGACAGGATCAATTGCAGCGATCTCGGTCCGATCTTGACCGATTTCTTGAACGACGACGTTGCACGGCAGCATAGTGCCGACCTTGTCCTCAAGCTGAAGTGCTTCGTAGGCGAGCCTGGGATTACACGCCCCAAGGATACGATAGTTTCGGAAATCGACCCCGAGCTTTTCTTTGAACGTTCGCTTGACATCGATTTCGGTAATAATGCCGAAGCTTCCCTGCTTTAGAGCTTCGGTGGCGCGCCGCACGGCTTCGTCGAACCTGACCGGCAGGGTCTTGCTGAAATAGTAACTCATGATGGGACTCCTCCTAGTCAGCCTACTTCAGGCCTTCTTGAACGCTACTTGCACAAAAATCTGCAGGCCCAATCGTTGACGCCAAGTCGATTGATCTACCAAAGGTTCCGCCAAAAACGCCCCCAGCCCGAAGGCGAATCCAGTCGGCTCTTCTGCTCGTCGCTGAGAGCAGCGTAGAAGGCCTCGAACGCGGGTCGCATAGTTTTGATGGACTGTAGCATCGCGTCCATACGCTTTTCCATGAACTCCATTCGACCGACAGCGGTGGTTGGTACTTCGGTTGGACAAGAGAGGCGCAGGGCCTCGGAGGCTTTGTTGGATGCCGTCTTCAATTCATCAAACTTGGCACGTTGCGCATCTGTTGGTTTGATCAACTGTTCAAGTCGGTCGATTCGCCATCCGGAAAAGCCAGCGGCAGCAGGGCTGCACATGCCTCCGAATTTGCCTCGGCCCATCATTCCCGGACCCATCATCATGCCGGGGCCCACCATACCTTGTCCCCATCCATGCTCCCCGGGCCGGTTAGGCTGTGCGTTGGCACCTCCAGGAAACATTGCGATTGCGAGCGACACGGAAGCGACTGCAGCCAGTTGATGGAATTTGAGCACGGCATGATCCTCCATTGTTTCTAATCTGTGGGTCGAGACCTGGATCGTCGCGGTTCGCGTGATCACTCGAACGAACGAAGGTATCCTCTTGTTACGAGGTTCAATCGATGTCCTATTGAGGTGGATCAACAGCGCTGCAAACAGGCGATCGAGGCTCTCCGCGTCTAGGTGCGTCACCCGGATGAGGCAGGGCATGCCGGCGGTCAGAATGAACCAGGGCGGCGTGTCAGGAAAATCCTGACGCTCGCTCTCATCCAATTCCGATTTGTGCGTCGCACGATGGAAGTTGCCCATTGGCCATGTAAAGTGGCGGTCTTGGAAGACGGCGCATAACGCCGCACACAATCAGCTGCCAAGAAGAAAAGGCCGCTTTTGGGCGGCCTTTTCTATAGGTCAGGAGTGGAAGAATGGCTCGAAGAATCCGGCGGCAGAGCCCTCGAAAAGAAAGGCAAATACGTCCTCAAAGTGAAATCCTCCGCGCAAGGGCTGAAAGATGTCGTAAGCTTGCTGACGCTGTGGGGGATCTGGAGTTTGCAATTAGGCTTCACGCCCTTTCCGAGGAGTATGACCGCAGAGCGAGCCGGGCAGACATAGGCGTCGCGGATGGCGCAGAGAATGCGCGGGTCCATTGGCGCTGGTCCACGTTGATGAAAAATGAATGTCGAACAACGTCATAAAATTTCTAGGAAGGAAAAATCGCCAAAGGTGATGAGTATCGTGCGCGTATGCGGGCTAATTTACTCGCCTTGGCCTTTATCTCTCTCTTTCTGTTGGCATCCCGTTGGGCGATTGATGTTTTGCTCAGCATTCCAAACCGACCGGACTGCAATTGTTCTGTGCGACGCCCATGCCGTGCGAACCTCAGCCCCGGCACCGACGCGCCAGGTTCAGCCGGATTCTCGTGGACCATTCGTCAACAGCTTTCAGCCGCAAACAAAGCTGAACACTCGATCAGCTAAGCGCGCACGAGAGGGCGAGTGCTTTTTTCAGGCGACAGTGCCGGCGTCGTCGTTGTACCTGGTTTGCAGTCAGGCCTAATCGCTTAGCTGGCCATCGAGCGACCGATCCTTATTGCTATGAGATATGACAACGGCATCGCGATCAGGAAGCCGACGGATGCGGCCACCGGAATCATCTTCATTCTCTGAATGGCGAGACTGGGGATGCTCAAAACCGCGATCATCGCGCTTCCCGCGAGCGCAGTTCTCAAGACTATCCACACAGCGATCGAAATCTTCAGCATGATCTGTACTCGTGGTGACGTGAGGTCAGATCAAGCCTATCAGGTTGGATCGTGCGAATGATTGATCTAAAACAATCGGCACAACCGATGAAATGGAAGTTTTTTGCCGACAGAATGTTCCATCCCGGCGGCTAACCTTGGGAGGGGCTCGATGATCTATCACGCAGCGCAATGTAGATTGCGGGAATGACCAGCACGGTCAGCAACGTCGATGATGCGAGCCCGAACAGGAGCGAGATCGCAAGCCCCTGAAAGATCGGGTCGAGCAGAATAGTCGCGGCGCCGATCATGGCCGCGAGCGCGGTCAGCAGGATCGGCTTGAAGCGCACGGCGCCTGCTTCCAGGACCACGTCGCGCAGCGACTTGCCCTCTCCGCCGCTGTGCCGGATGAAATCGACCAGCAGGATCGAATTGCGCACGATGATGCCAGCGAGTGCGATGAACCCGATCATCGAGGTCGCGGTGAAGGGAGCACCGAGCAGCCAGTGGCCGATCAGGATCCCGATCAACGTCAGCGGAATCGGCGTCAGGATCACCAGCGGCAGCCTGAAGCTGCCGAACTGGGCCACCACCAGCACGTAGATGCCGAGGATCGCGGCACCAAACGCAGCGCCCATGTCGCGGAACGTCACGTAGGTAATCTCCCACTCGCCGTCCCACAACAATGTGGGACGTGATTCGTCCGCCGGTTGCCCGTGTAGCCCGATGACCGGCTTCGGCAGCGCGCCCCAGTCATGGGCGTCGACGCGGCTTGCCACCTCGAGCATGCCGTAGAGCGGCGCCTCGAAACGGCCGGCGAGCTCGGCCATCACCATGTCGGCGAAGCGCCCGTCGCGCCGGAAGATGGTCGGGGAACCCTCCTCGACCGTTGCCTTCACGACCTGTCCCAGTTCGACCACCGTCTTGCTGCCGGGCAGCGTATTGGCAGGCACCGGCGTGGATGCGAGCGCCTCGCTCCACGCGAGATCGCGCTTCGGCAGTTTGACCGCGATCTCGATCGGATTGCGGTCTTCGCCGCGGTGGGAGTAGCCGACCGAGACGCCTCCGAACAGCGTCTGGATGGTGTCGTAGACGTCGCGCTGCTCGACGCCGAAAAATTCGAGCCGGTCCTGGTCGATTGACAGCCGCAGCCGCGGCCGCTTCTCGCCGATCGAATCGTCGGTATCGACGATGAACGGTACTTCGGCGAAAATCTTCTTGAGCTCGCCGGTGACCGCCCGCCGTGTCGCCGCGTCGGGTCCGTAGATCTCGGCAAGCAGGGTCGCCAGCACCGGCGGACCGGGCGGCACCTCAACGACCTTGATGCTGGTGCCCTTGGGAACGCCAACTGCCTTCAGCCGCTGCCGCAGATCAAGCGCGATGTCGTGGCTCGCCCGCTTGCGGTCGGTGCGCGCGGCGAGGTTGACCTGCAGCTCGCCCAGTTCGGGGCGTTCGCGCAGGTAGTAGTGACGCACGAGGCCGTTGAAGTTGAATGGTGCCGGCGTGCCGGCATAGGCCTGCACGGAAGTGATCTCGGGCAATCCGCGCGCAATGTCGGCCGCGGCGAACAGCGTCCGCTCGGTGTCCTCCAGGCTCGCGCCCTCGGGCAGATCGACCACGACCGCGATCTCGGACTTGTTGTCGAACGGCAGCAATTTGACGGTGACGGATTTGGTCGCAAACAGCGTCATCGACAGCAGCGTCGCGACGCCGACGCCGATCAGGAAGATCCAGGACGTGCGCTTGCTGCGGATGATCGGGGTGGCGAAGCGGCGGTAGACGCGCCCGAGTACACCTTCGTCATGCGCAGCGTGAGCCGGGCCCGCGGCGCCTTCCTTCGGCGCTAGCCGCAGCATCAGCCACGGCGCTACCACCATGGCGAGGAAGAACGAGAACAGCATCGCTGCCGACGCATTGGCCGGGATCGGCGCCATATAGGGGCCCATCAGCCCCGACACGAACAGCATCGGCAATAGCGCGGCGACGACGGTCAGGGTCGCAACGATAGTCGGATTACCGACCTCGGCGACGGCCTCGATCGTCGCCTGCACGCGGGGACGGCCGTCCTTCATCGCCCAATGGCGGGCGATGTTCTCGACCACGACGATGGCGTCGTCGACCAGGATGCCGATCGAGAAGATCAGCGCGAACAGGCTGACGCGGTTGATGGTGTAGCCCATCAGGTTGGCGGCAAACATCGTCAGCAGGATCGTGGTCGGGATTACGACCAGCGTCACCAGCGCCTCGCGCCAGCCGATCGCAATCGCGATCAGGCCAACGATCGAAACCGTCGCCAAGCCGAGATGAAACAGCAACTCGTTGGCTTTTTCGTTGGCGGTCTCACCGTAGTCGCGGGTGACAGTGACTTCCACGCCATCGGGAATTAGGCGCGACTTCAGCCCCTCGAGCCGGTGTGCGATATCCTCCGAGACCACCACCGCATTGGCGCCGGCCCGCTTGGCTAGCGCCAGGCTGACCGCGGGAACGCGCTGCCAGTTGCCTTTACCGTCGCGCGCATCGTTCCAGACGCGGCGCTCGCTCGTGTTCGGCCCGATGACGACGGAGGCGACGTCCTTGACGTAGACAGTCCGACCGTCTCGGGTCGAGATCAGCAACAGGCCGATATCGGGAATGCCCGAAAGCGTTTGCCCGGCCGCGACGCCGCGAACTATCCCGGCTTCACGAACCTGGCCAGCCAGGAACGAGCGGTTAGCGTCCTTCACCTTGCCGACGAGCTGCTGCAGCGTGACGCCAAACAACGACAGCTTCTCCGGATCGGGTTCGACCCTGATCTGTTGGGCGGCGCCGCCGGAGATGTAAGTCAGCCCGATGCTGTCGACTTTCATCAATTCGGCGCGCAGCTTGTCGGCGAGCTCGTAGAGATCCTTGTCCGTCCAGCGGTCGGCGGCTTCGGGTTTAGGTGAAAGCGTTAGCACGGTGACGGCGACGTCATTGATGCCGCGCCCGATGATCAATGGCTCGGGAATGCCGACCGGGATGCGGTCCAGATTGGCGCGGATCTTCTCGTGGACGCGCAGGATCGCGTCCTCCGACTTGGTGCCGACCAAAAAGCGCGCCGTGACCAGGACGCGGTCGTCTTCGGTCTGGCTATAGACGTGCTCCACGCCGTCGATGCCCTTGACGATGGCCTCGAGCGGTTTGGTGACCAGTTCGACCGCGTCAGGTCCCCGCAAGCCGTCGGCGTTGACGCGGATGTCGACCATGGGGACGCTGATCTGCGGTTCTTCCTCGCGCGGGATAACGACGACGGCCATGAGGCCGACGATGAGTGAGGCGAGCAGGAAGAGGGGCGTCAGCGGCGAACCGATGGTCGCGCGCGTTAGCCGCCCGGACAGGCCGAGATTCATGGCTGCACCAACTGGTCGCCGGCCCGGATGCCGGAGAGAATTTCGAGGCCGTTGGGAAGCTCAGGCGAAGGCCGGTCGCGGCCGCGCTGCACTGGCGCGCTGATGGTGCGATCGCCTTGGCGGATTTGGACGTAGTCGATGCCGAAGCGCGTGGTCACGTAGGAGGAGGGGATCACAAGGGCGGTCCGCTCGCCGCCGGAAATCCAGACTCTGAGCCGGTCGCCGACGAAATATTCGCCGAGGTTTTCCACCGTGGCATCGGCGATGACGCGGCCGTCCTCGATCTGCGGATAGACGAGGTCGATCGTGCCGGATTTTGAAATCTGTTCGCCGAACTCGGCGCCATCGACGCGGATCTTGTCGCCGGCCTTCAGGAAGCGGGCATGCCGTTCCGGCACCCGCAGCCGCAGCTTGAAATTCTGCTGCGCGATCATCGCAATAGGGTCGCCGGGCAGGACAACGGAACCGACTGCCACCAGCTTTTTCAGGACGCGCCCGCCGGCCGGAGCAAGCACCTTTCCTTCAGTAAGCTGCTGCTGGACGACCGCGCGCTCCGCAGTCCTGGCCCGCAGACCGTTTTCGGCGACGTTGAGTGCGGTCCGCGCTTCTTCGAGTTTGACGCGGGGAAGCGTACCGCGCTCCACCAGACCTTCGATACGGGTAAAATCGATTTGCGCCTGGTTCGATTGCGCCTGCAACGCGTCGATCTGGGCGTCGAGCGCCTTCATCTGCAAAGCGAGCTTTTCGTCTCCGATCGCTGCGATCGCTTGGCCGCTGGTAACCGGATCGCCCTCGCGGACGTTGAGCTGGACAACGATGCCGCCAATGCGCCCGCGCGCCGGCACGACGCTGATGCTCTCGACGGTGGCGAACACCGCCTTCTCGTCGGCGACTGACCGTGAAGCCACCGTCAGGGTTTCCGCGGCGGCCCAAGGCGCGCTGAACGCCGCTGC
This sequence comes from Bradyrhizobium sp. CCBAU 051011, assembly GCF_009930815.1. NCBI lineage: Bacteria > Pseudomonadati > Pseudomonadota > Alphaproteobacteria > Hyphomicrobiales > Nitrobacteraceae > Bradyrhizobium > Bradyrhizobium sp. CCBAU 051011. The sequence continues at coordinate 5,625,548 of NZ_CP022222.1, forward strand.
CGCGACAATGCCGAATGTCATCAATCTACGCATGTTTCATCCACCCGGTGGGAAGCGCGCCTCAGAGCGGCGCTCTCTGATTTCTCGCGGAATGGCCGCTGAGATATTGACCTGCCTCAAGATGCCGTTGCACCGGGCTCTATGGCTTTTTCTTCGGCTTCGCAGCCTTCGGAGGCGCGCAATAGACCTGATAGAGCGCTTTCAGGACTTGGCGCGCGGGTTCGCTGGCGATCGAGTAGTAGATCGTCTGGGCGTCGCGGCGCGCTGACACCAGGCCATCCTTGCGCAGGAGGGCAAGATGCTGGGACACCGTGGAGTCGCGAAGACCCAGGAATTGCGCGAGATCGCCGACCGAGCGCTCGCCATCGATTAATTGGCAGATGATCAGCAAGCGGTGCCGGTTGGAAAGCGCCTTCAGGAGGTCGCTGGCCTGATCGGCCGCGGCTTCCATTTCCGTGCTATTTATTTTCATACTTGCGTATATACGAGATTACGAATATATGGTCAAGGGACGCGGTTGAAAATGTCACAACAGATCGGCGCGGCCGCACAGGGAAATGCAGCAAAAGGAAGCGAGCATGGCAGAAGTTGTGGTGATTGGAGCCGGACTCAGCGGCACATTGATGGCCTACGAGTTGTTGCCGCAGTTGCAGCAGGATGACCGCCTGACCGTGATTTCGCAGGGGCCAGTCTATCATTTCGTCCCATCCAACCCCTGGGTTGCGATCGGCTGGCGCAAGCGCGGCGACATCGAGATCGATCTGGCCGACGTGATGAAGCGCAAGGGCATCCGGTTGCTGACGCAAGGCGCGCAACGGGTGCACCCGGAGGTCAACCGCGTCGAGCTCGCGGACGGCACGTCGATCGACTACGACTATCTGGTCGTCGCCACTGGGCCGCAACTGGCCTTCGATGAAATTCCGGGACTCGGTCCCGAGGGCCACACCCAATCGATCTGCCACGTCGATCACGCCGCGCAAGCCAAGGATACCTTCGAGAAGCTCGCGGCAAATCCGGGGCCGGTGGTGATCGGCGCCGTTCAGGGCGCGTCCTGCTTCGGGCCAGCCTACGAATTCCTGTTTATTCTGGAGACCGAGCTGCGTCGGCGAAAGCTGCGCGATCGCGTGCCGATGACGTTCGTGACGTCAGAGCCCTATATCGGCCATCTCGGCCTCGATGGCGTCGGCGACACCAAGGGCCTGCTCGAGCGCGAAATGCGCGAGAAGCACGTCAAGTGGATCACCAGCGCGCGTGTCAAGAATGTCGAGCAGGGCAAGATGACGATCGAGGAGGTTGCGGACGACGGGTCGGTCCGCAAGACCCACGAACTGCCATTCGCCTATTCGATGATGCTGCCCGCGTTCCGCGGTGTCGACGCGGTCAGAGGCATCGAGAAGCTGACTAACCCCCGCGGCTTCGTGATCGTCGACAAGCACCAGCGCAATCCGGCGTTCCCGAACGTGTTCGGCATTGGCGTCTGCGTCGCGATCGCGCCGGTCGGCGCAACGCCGGTTCCGGTCGGCGTGCCGAAGACCGGCTTCATGATCGAATCGATGGTCACGGCGACAGCGATGGACATCGGCGCTCTGCTGCGTGGCGAGGCGCCATCGGTGCAGCCGACCTGGAACGCGATTTGTCTGGCGGATTTCGGTGACTCCGGCGTCGCCTTCCTTGCGCAGCCGCAAATCCCGCCCCGCAACGTCAACTGGTCGTCGAAGGGTGAATGGGTTCATCTCGCCAAGGTCGCCTTCGAGAAATACTTCCTGCGCAAGATCCGGCGCGGTGAAAGCGAGCCATTCTATGAGCGCTTCCTGCTCGACAAGCTGAACATCGCCAAGATCAAGGAGGTGAAAACGGGGACATGAGCGAAGGTCGAAAGGTCGTCTGCGGCAATTGTGGAAAGACCAACCGGCTGCCCGCCGAACGGGCGCCGGCGGCGGCGCGCTGCGGATCCTGCCACCAGCCGATCTTCAGCGGTCATCCCATCGAGGTCGACGAAGCGGGCCTCAGTCGCCACCTGGCGAACAGCGACATCCCGCTACTGGTCGACGTCTGGGCGCCGTGGTGCGGTCCGTGCCGCGCGATGGCGCCGATGTTCGAGCGCGCCGCCGGCGAGCTCGAACCGAACGTTCGCCTCTTGAAACTCAACTCCGACAAAGCGCCCGCCGTTTCCCACCGCCTTGGCATCAGCGGCATCCCGACGCTGCTGTTGATGCGCGGCGGCCGCGAGATTGCGCGCACCGCCGGCGCGATGGACGCGCAGCGAATTGTGGCATGGACGAAGGCCGGGCTCGCCCGGCCGTGACTCTCAAACCTCGGAATCTAAACCTAAGCAAAGGAATGCATCATGAATATCGATAAAGCAGTGCTGATGTTCGCCGGACTTGTCGTGCTGCTCGGGCTGACGCTCGGCTGGCTGGTCAGCCCGTACTGGTACCTGCTGACCGCATTCGCCGGGCTGAACATGATCCAGGCGTCGATCACGGGGTTCTGTCCCGCCGCGATCGTATTCAAGAAGCTCGGCGTGCGCGGCGGCTGTGCGTTCTCGTAACGAAGATCTTATGCGAAAATGATCGCGCATCACGATTGCCTGCACATGCTCAGAGAATATACGTCTCCGTCAAATCGATCGGCGAGAGCATGCCAAACGTTGCGTTCTCGGCTTGCGGGAACACGAGCGACGCGATGAAAAAGGCAGAGGGCAAGGAAATTCCGCTGGTCACACAGGCCAGGAATGTCCCAGCTGGTGTTGTCCGTCTGATGGAGCTTCAAGAGAAAGGATGGAGCTACGTACGTCCCTGAACACTTCGCTGTGACGGACGATGACGTATGTGTCCTCACAAGATCGTCGAGCAACTTCAAGAGGCATTCGAGAAACGGATAGGCCAATTTCAAAGCTGGACCGTAGTGCCCCGATCGCGTTGATCTAGCTCAATTGGCGCCCGCCCGTGGATATTCGGCGAGGATGGGTTTTCTGGAAGGTGGACAACATGGGCCACGTCGTGGTCGGTGCTGGGCGGACGAGATGAGCTCGCGCGCAATCAAGGTGGGGGCCGCGCTGGCCGTCATATCTCTTATTATGGCTGGCGGCTACTACTGGCGCTTTATGCGCGAAATTCCGGTTCGGACGATTGCGCCCGAGCAGAATGTGGAAATCCGCGTCTTCGGGGTCGGGAGCATCGAGGCGCTGGTCGTTTCAAAGGTGGGATTTCAGATCGCCGGAAAAGTAGTTGCCGTTGAAGCTGATCAGGGCGACTTGGTGAAGGCGGGTTCGCTGCTGGCAAAACTCGACGATGACGCCCAGCGCGCCAAGCTCAGGAGGAGCGAAGCCGCGCAACGACAGGCGGCCGCCAATCTAGCCAAGATCGAGGCGCAGCGCGGGCGCGCCGAAATTTCCTACCAGCAGAAGAAGAGCGTCAATGCGCGCCGACAGACGCTCGCCGGTCGCGGGAGTGTGTCGCAAGAGGCTGCCGAGGATGCCCAGGCCGCGGAAGAAATCGCTCTTGGCGATGCCAAGATTATCGAGGCTGATACCAAGGTTGCCGCCGTGCTGCAGGAAGATGCCGCGTCTCAGCGTCAGCTCGATGCAGTTGTGCTTGCTCAGCACGAACTTCGGGCTCCGTTCGACGCCAGAATTATTGCTCGCAGCAAGGAGCTCGGCGGCATCGCGAACGCGGGCGAAGCTGTCTTCACACTGATCGCGCCTGCCTCCATCTGGGTAAAAGCGTATGTCGATGAAGCATTGGCCGGGGGCCTGACAACAGGCCAGCGTGCCCGAGTGCGCCTGCGATCTGACATGAATAACCTTTTCGAGGCGGAAGTCGTCCGCATCGATCAGGAGGACGATCGTCTTACCGAGGAACGCCGCGTCTATGTGCGGTGCCGGGCTTGCGATCCGCGGCATCAGCTCCGGTACCTTGGCGAACAGGCCGAAGTCGAGATCGTCAAGGCAACTGCGAGCGGTCTGTTCGTGCCGCTTAGATTTGTAGAAGGTTACGGCGGCCGGTCGGGCACGATCTGGTCGCTGCACAATGGCCGGCTTGCCAGGCAGCCGGTCCAGCTCGGCGAACGCCTGCTCGACGGGCGCATCCAGATTATTTCCGAGGTTCGGGGAGAAGTGGTGGCCGACGACCGGACCGACTTGCGTGAAGGCCGTGCGGCACGCCGTTACGGTGGGTCATGAAGTGAATCTCGCTCTCAAAGACATCAGTCACAATCTCGGGCGCTTTCTGCTGACGTGTCTCGGGCTCAGCCTTCTTCTCGGCATTGTGCTTGCGATGGTCGGAATCTACCGCGGCCTGATCGAGGAATCGCTCGGGTTCGTGCGCGCGGCAGGCGGGCAGGTTTGGGTCGTGGAAGGCGGAACGCGCGGTCCCTTCGCCGAGGCTTCACGGATTCTCGGGGATACGCGCATCTCCATAGCTGCGCAATGGGGGGTTGCCGCAGCTGGCGGCGTCTCGTATCAGAACGTCGAAGCGCAGCATCGTGGGCAAACCAAGCGGCTGCTGGTTGTCGGTGCACAGATCGCACGGCCAGGCGAGGCGCGGTTGGTGGACGAAGGCCGGCCGATCATTCGCAGCCGTTACGAGGCTGTTGCTGACCGCGGCGCCGGGCTCGTGCTCGGAGAGCAGATCAAGCTCGGGCGCGATACGTTTACCGTGGTCGGATTGACCAGTAACCTTGTGGCTTCGGGCGGAGATCCGGTCATATTCATCACGCTGAGAGATGCTCAGAAGCTGCAATTCGACCTGACGCCGGCGGCTGCGCGAAGAGAGGCCGTACGCAGTTCCGCGACAGCAGGAACGACCGACACGGTGAACGCAATCCTGGTGACGCTGATGCCCGGGATGGACGCAAAGCGCTTCGCGCAGGACATCACGCGGTGGAAGCATCTCGCGGCGCTAACTCAGGAAGACCAGGAAACTGTTCTGGCACGTTCCGTTATCGATCGTGCGCGCCGTCAGATTGGCTTGTTCACAACCTTGTTCCTCACTGTTTCCACAGTGATTATCGGTCTCATCATCTACACCATGACAATCGACAAGAAGAAGGCGATTGCAACGTTGAAACTGATCGGGGCGCCCGATCGACGTATCATCGGGCTCATCGTTGAGCAGGCCCTTGCTATGGGAATAATCAGCTTCGTCGCCGGCGCTGCGTTGATAAATGCCGGTCAGGGCTATTTCCCGCGTCGGGTGGTTCTAGAGCTTACGGACGCGGCGATGCTGTTCGGGGTGGTGCTTATCGCCTGCTTGATTGCGAGTGCGCTGGGCGTGCGCACGGCGCTCAGAATTGATCCTGCCTCAGCACTCGCGGGGTAGTCATGGCCGGGTCTCCTGTCGTCGAAGTCAGAAGGATCAGCAAGCATTTTGGCGAGGGGCCGGCCCGCGTCGACGCGCTTCGTGAGGTTTCGCTCGATTCTTTCCAGGAACCGTGATCGGCTTGCGTGGGCCCACGGATCGGGCAAGAGTACGTTGCTCAATGTAATCGGCTGCATTCTCGAACCGAGCTCCGGAGCCATGCGGTTCAACGGCGAATTGGTTTATGATGGCAAATGGCTGCGCGCCGACCTGCGCGGTTTGCGGCTGGAGAGGATCGGCTTCATCTTCCAATCCCACAATCTTCTGCCGTTTCTAAATGCCTGGGAGAATATCGCGGTAGCTCGCATATTGGCGGGGGCCGGCCCAGCACAAGCCAAGGGTCGCGCACTCGAAGTGCTCACCTATTTGGGAATCGAACGCCGCCAAGACGCCATGCCGAGTGAGCTTTCAGGTGGGGAGGCGCAGCGAGTCGCAATTGCCCGCGCGCTCGCTAATGATCCGCGCATCATTTTGGCAGATGAGCCAACGGCAGCGCTCGATTCGCCGCGCGCGGGGGCCGTCATGGACCTGTTGAGGAAGGTGGCCACGGAGCGCCGTACCGCCGTGATCGTGGTCACGCATGATGAAAAAATCTTCGACCGGTTCGACCATATCTATTCGTTGCGAGACGGAGCACTTGAGCCCACTCGCGCCAGCGCCGCGTAGCCCATAACTCAATCCGATCAAGAATCGCTTGATCACACGTAAGCCTCGGCCCCACCCTTCGGTCTTACAGGAATCAAGAGATAGCGCACGCCGTTGTTTTCCTTAGGCGGGAATTTTCCTGCCCGGATGTTGACCTGAATTGAAGGGAGCAGAAGCCGTGGCGCGGAGAGCGTCGCATCGCGCTTGGATCGCATCGCAACGAACTCGTCCTCCGTCACACCTTTCTTCACATGAATGTTCTTTTCGCATTGTTCTCTGACGGTCGTCTCCCACGCATATTGATCGCGGCCGGGAGCCTTGTAGTCATGGCACATGAAAAGTCGCGTTCCGGGTGGTAAAGCCTGCAAGCGCTTGATCGACCGATAGAGTTGGTGCGCATCGCCGCCGGGAAAATCTGCCCGTGCTGTCCCGTAATCCGGCATGAAAAGTGTGTCGCCTACAAATACCGCATCCTCAATCCTGTAGGAAATGTCTGCCGGTGTGTGACCGGGCGTGTAGAGAACTTCGGCCGCCAGGGTCCCGATAGCGAAGCGCTCGCCATCCCTGAACAGATGATCGAAATCGCTTCCGTCGGTCGCCAAATCGGTTGCATTGAAGACGGGCCGGAAAATCCGCTGAACGTCCTTGATGTGTTCGCCAATTCCGATTCTGGCGCCAGTCCTCGCCTTTACAAAGGGCGCGCCGGATAGATGGTCGGCGTGAGCGTGGGTCTCCAGCACCCACTCGATCGAATATTCGGCCTCATTGGCCGCATGTATGATCGCCTCGACGGAGTGCGTGTCGACCGTTCCGTCGTTTGGATCGAAATCGAGCACCGGGTCGATGACGGCCGCCTTCTTCGTCGCCGGGTCCGCCACCAAGTAACTTACCGTATTGGTGGGTTCATCAAAGAAGGCTCGGATGATCGGCTGTTTTGTCATTGCTCGCACCTCCGCAAAGAACTGAACGCATCCTATCTTGACATATATATTAGAGGAATCTAATTAAGCAAGGTCGAAATAAGGGTCGAGCATGCCGTCCAAGATCTTCAGTCCACAAGGCATCGAAAAAGCTGCTGTGGAGGTCGCGGGCGTGCTTCGCGCGCTCGCCAACGAGCGGCGGCTGGTGATCCTCTGCAAGCTTGTCGAGCGGGGCGAGGCCAATGTGAATTCGCTTGCGGAGACCGTCGGCCTTTCTCAGTCAGCTCTCTCTCAGCATTTGGCAAAAATGCGTGAGGAGGGACTGGTGACCTACCGCCGCGAGAGCCAGACGCTCTGGTATCGCATCGCCGACCCTAGGATCGAAGATCTCTTGGCCACCTTGCACACGCTCTACTGCAAACCACTCAATCCACGCTGAACCATGGAGTACAATCATGTCGCTTCCGAAAATTGGACCTGCCGAAGCCTGGCGGCTTCTGAATCAAGGTGCAATCCTGGTAGATATCCGCGAGACAGATGAGCATGCCCGGGAGAAGATCACAGGGGCCCAGCACCTGCCGTTATCCAAGCTGGACGAGGCCAAGCTTGCGCTGGACGAAGGCAAGCCCGTCATCTTTCATTGCAAGAGCGGTGCGCGAACTGCGGGTAATGCGTCCCGGCTGGCACAGAAAGTAGGTGGCGCTTGCGAAGCCTTCGTCCTTGAAGGAGGCGTGGACGCCTGGAAAAAGGCAGGGCTGCCTTTGTAAACGAGGATCGTCAGCGCGCTGCCGCGCAAGTACGGATGACGCAGTAGTCTGGGCTGTTCGGAACCATTCCGGTCTGTTCGATGATGGTGGCCGCCGCGACTGGAGATTGCGGGATGCCCTGGATTCTCACGCGAGCACCTTGAATCAGCGCAGTCTACGGCAGCGCCCCACAAACTAAGGCCGCCCGATAATCACGGCAGCGGGCGGCTTGGAGTAGTCGTGATGGTGTTGAATCTGACGCAAGCCGCGCTCGCGATCGCTTCCGGGTCCTTGGTTGGGTTCTCGCTCGGGGTGGTCGGTGGCGGTGGCTCGATCCTCGCGGTTCCGCTGCTGGTCTATGTCGTTGGGCTGGACAATCCGCATGTTGCGATCGGAACCAGCGCGATCGCGGTTGCGCTGAACGCCGCGGCAAATCTCACGATGCACGCCCGGGCGGGAAATGTGAAGTGGCGTTGCGCGAGTGTCTTTGCGGCGGCCGGCGTCACCGGAGCATTCCTCGGTTCGACGCTAGGCAAGATGATGAATGGGCAACGGTTGCTGGCCCTGTTCGCCGTCCTGATGATGGTGGTTGGCGCGTTGATGCTGCGAGACCGCTCATATAAGGGCGACCCCACTGTCAGGTTGTCGCCGGAGAACCTGCCGAAGCTGCTGGGGCTTGGCCTCCTGGTCGGTTTGCTGTCAGGGTTCTTCGGGATCGGTGGCGGGTTCCTCATCGTGCCTGCGCTGATGCTGGCAGCCGGGATGCCGATGCTCAACGCGATCGGCTCATCACTCCTGTCTGTCACCACCTTCGGGCTGACCACGGCGGGAAACTATGCCTGGTCCGGTCTGATTGACTGGCCGGTTGGGGCGCTCTTCGTGGCAGGAGGCGTGCTCGGTGGATTGCTTGGCACGCGTGCGGCGAAATCGCTTGCCAGCCGCCGTGGCGCTCTGACGACAGCATTCGCGACGCTAGTCTTTGCAGTGGCTCTCTACATGCTGGTCCGCACCGTTAGCCTGATCTGAGAGGCAAAGCGCGCCAATCGGGCGGACCAGCTTGGTTTTGGCAGTCGATGACGCAACCGCGGGAGCAGTTTGCGATCTATTTTGCGCCAAATCAAAATACTCTCGTCAACAGGGGCCATGTAGCAATAAACATAAGCATAGGGCCGATCCATGCTGCCCTTTACAGTCGAGCAATTCCTGGCGGTGTTCGTAAACTACAACAATGCCATCTGGCCGAGCCAGATCGCAGCATATCTGCTCGGCGGTATCTCTGTTGCATTACTCTTTTGGAAAACACGAGAAGCAGATCGTGCAATCGCCGGTATTTTGGTGGTGGCGTGGCTATGGACCGGTGTTGGCTATCATGGACTTTCGTTTTCCGTGATCAACAAGGCGGCGTATCTTTTTGCTGCGCTGTTCATTGTTCAAGGCTGCTGTCTCTTCTATGCTGGCGTATATCGTCATCAAATTAGTTTTGGCCTACGGCCGGACCTAGCGACTTGGGTAGGCGCGGCGTTCGTCGTGTACGCCGCGATTGTCTATCCATTGATAGGCGTGGCAACTGGCCATCATTATCCCGAGATGCCAATGTTTGGCGTCACGCCGTGCCCGGTAACAATTTTCACGCTCGGAATGCTTCTATTGACGGTCCGCCCCGTACCGCGCTTGCTCTTTGTTATTCCGTTTGCTTGGTCTTTGATTGGCGGCAGTGCCGCCATTCTCCTCAATGTACCGCAAGACTGGTTTCTGCTCCTCAGCGGCTGCATCGCTGTACCGCTAATGGTTTTTCGAGACAGACCGCCGACAGAGGGCGCTCGGATAGCTTGAAGAAAAGTTTTCGATTTTATGAGCGCTAACTGGTATCGCGGCAACTTCGGGCAGGATGCTTTGGCACGAGCCATTTTATCGAGGCAATACAATTCGGGCACGGAGGCCAGTGGTTGCCCTGTTGCTCAGGACGAGTTCGCCTCGGTGGGCCTGCACAATCGATCTGGTAATCGCCAGACCCAGGCCAACTCCGCCGGTCTCGCGGTTTCGGGATTCTTCAAGACGATAGAACGGATCGAACACCCGCGCCAGCTCTTCCCGGGGAATTCCGGGACCTTCATCATCAATCAGGATTTCGATCGTTTCCGGCGTCGTTTGGATAGCTACGCTTGCTGTCTTGCCGTACTTGACCGCATTGTCGAGGAGGTTGCGGATCGCTCGCTTCAAGACGTCAGGCCGGCAGTCGTACACAATCGATTCGACTGGCGCCATTTTGACGGGCATGCCGGCGTCGGCCATGTCATCGACTATGCTCTGGACAAGCGCTGCAATGTCGGTGGGACGCCGTAGATCGGTTGCGGCCTCGTCTCGGGCGAACTGCAGAGTTACGCCGACCATCGAGTCCATTTCAGCGATGGTGGCCAGCATCTTATCGCGCTCCTGCTCATTTTGAACGTTTTCGGCGCGCAGACGTAACAGCGTCAAAGGCGTACGCAGATCGTGCGAGATCGCCGCCAACATGCGCGTCCGGCTTTCGATCAGGCTGCGTAGCCGGGCCTGCATTGTGTTGAACGCGCGCGCAGCTTGACGTGTCTCGATCGTGCCAGTCTCTGGCATGGGCGAAGCATTCAAGTCATTGCCGAGCCGTTCGGCAGCTGCCGACACTTCGGCAAGCGGCGCTGACACGCGGCGCACCGCCCATACCGAGACCGCGAGAATAACGATTGCCATAATCCCCATCGAAAGCAGGAACTGGCGCGAAAAACCTGAGCCGCTCTCCGGCAGGGCGGTCGCGAAGGAAAGCCATTGGCCATCGGGCAGTGGGACCGCGACCTGCAAATCACGGAAGCCTCCGAATCTACCGAAGCCGTGCAATCCGTGCATCATCGGACCTCGCCCCATCATCGGATGTGGGCCGCCAAACAGGGGCGTGTCCGGCACCGATGCAGATACGCGCGGTTGTTGGCCCGGCGCCAGCGAAAGCTGATCGATAAGAAATTCCTTAATAGCCTCAGCAACAGGCCCTTCCTGGTCGCCCGGGATCAACGCAGGGGCTTGGGCCGAGAGTGAGACTTGAAACGTCTGGTCGCTCAGGCCAGCAACAATCCGTTCGCGCCACTCGCGTGGAGTGTCCTGCACCAGTTTCGCGAGATTCGTAATGCGTTGTGCGGCGGAAAATCCGCCGACTGCCCGCACGGCCTGCTCGCGGTCCAGCGTGTAAATCCATGATCCAACGAACAACGACACGATTAGACCGGCGACCAAGATCAGCAGGGTCTGGCCAAACAGGCTCTTGGGTAGAAACCCACTCATTTGCGGCTCACATCAGGCGTGAACATGTAGCCGCCGCCCCATATCGTCTTGATGATCTTGGGATCGCTGGGATCAAGTTCGAGCTTCTTGCGGAGTCGACTGACCTGGGTGTCGATACTGCGGTCGAGACCTGCAGCAGAGCGACCCCGTGCCAGATCGAGCAGTTGGTCGCGATTAAGCACCCGCTGCGGTCGCTCGACTAGCGCAATCAGCAGATCAAATTCACCGGTACTCAGCGGCACCGTGACACCATCATCGCGAAGGAGCGCGCGTAAGCCAGTATCCAGACCCCATCGGTCGAAATGGTAGCTCTTTGGGCGTGGCTCCGAATCCGCTTTGGATACGGTCTCCTTAGTGCGGCGCAGAACGGCTTTGATCCGCGCGATCAGTTCGCGGCTGCCGAAGGGCTTCGAGAGGTAATCATCGGCCCCCATCTCCAGGCCGATGACGCGGTCGACTTCCTCGCCCTTGGCGGTCAGCATGATGATCGGGACATTCGATTCCGCGCGAAGCTTCCGGCAGAGCGATAATCCATCCTCGCCCGGCAGCATGAGATCGAGAAGTATGAGGTCGATCCGCCCGTCGGCCAGCATCTTTTGCATGGCGCGGCCGTCGGCCGCCGTACTGACCCGGAATCCCTCCTTGGTCAGCGCGCGCGAGACGAGATCGCGGATCTCGCGGTGGTCATCGACGATCAGGATGTGTGGCGCACCTTGCATCCCGGTAATATAGACCAAAGCATCCGCGGCGTTTTCGGAATGTGTGTCCGACTATGACTGCCGGCGGCTTTGACAAGCTTTGTCACAAAATGCCCCGCGGCTGAAAAACTTAGGTGAAATCCGGCCTCTCCAATGTCCAGAAGCAACGGACTCTCTGTTGCACAGGCATTGGAGATTCAGATGAAGAAGGTTCTAGTTATCGGCGGCTTTGTAGCGGCTACCTTACTAGTCGGCGGCTGGGCTCTGGCGCAGTCAGCCGGTCATGGCCCGGGTGGAATGCGCGGTACGGGAATGGGTATGCACGGCCAGATGGGTCGGGGCATGCACGGCACGATGGGGCAAGGCATGCGGGGCCAAATGGGTTCCGGCATGATGGGTATGGGCGCCAGAATGATGGGGATGAACGGAGGCTCCGCAACCATGGACGAGCGCCGCGACATCCATGGGCTTCTCTTCAACCATGATCGTATCAAACGGACGGTGACGAATCTCCCGGACGGTATCCGCACGCTTACGGAATCGGACGACCCCGAGGTTGCGGCGACGATCAAAAAGCACGTCGCAGATATGGGAAAACGGGTCGAAGAAGGACGTGATCCAGGCTTGCCCATCGAAAGCCCGGCGCTGCATTCGATCTTCCGGGAAAAGGATAAGATCAAGACCACGTATGAGACGACCGAGAACGGAATCGTCGTCGTCCAGACCTCGACCGACGCGACTGCCGTCAAGGCCCTTCAAGATCATGCCGCAGAGGTGACCGATTTTGCCCAACGCGGGATGGTCGCAGCGCACGAGGTCATGATGAAGAACGGCGGTGGTATGACGGGGCGTGGGATGCATATGCGCGGTGCCCTGGCTGAACCGCAGCACCAACACTGAAGCCGATAACGGCACGGCACGCGACCTTGTGATCGTGTGCTGTGCTGGAAGGCCCGAACTGCGGGTGAAGGAAGTGCCTTTACGCAGGATCTCATGCGGAGGTTCTCGTTCGCTTCAACAGTATTGGCCGCGTGGAATTAGTCGCAATCCGCGGCGCCAAGATGGAGACTTGTCATGTCTGCTAATCGATTTTTCCTGACCTTGATTGTCGCCGGCGGGGTTGCGACTGGTGCCATATTTGTCGGGACTAGTCTGGGTAAATCCGCGAACACGGAGCACCTTGATCACGCCCGGCAAATGCGGGGCGTCAAAGCGGCGAAACCGACGATGCCGGGGCAGGAGGTCTTCGGCACGATCCAGGAGATCGTACATATCCTGGAAGCTGACTCCACCACCAACTGGTCAAAGGTAAATATTGCAGCACTACGCGAGCATCTGATCGATATGGACGAGGTGACAATGCGAGCCGTCACAACCAACAGACGCTTGCCGACGGCATCGCAATCACGGTGACTGGCGAAGGCCGCACCCTTGATGCAATCAAGCGGATGGTGCCGGCTCACACCCATGAGCTAGCTGCGCTCGGTTGGCAGGCCAGAACCGAAGATCTGCCGAATGGTGTAAAGCTGGTGGTCACCACAAGCGATCCTCGCCAAGTCGTGAAGCTCAATGCGTTCGGCTTCATGGGCATCATGGTCCAGGGCGCCCATCATCAGATTCACCACCTCATGATGGCAAAGGGCGCCTTTGCGCACTGAGGATCGCGACGCGGCGCCTAAAGGTCAGGGAGCTCCCTCAATTGGCTGCCACGAACGAGAGGCAGCTTTCGATCGAAGGATGAAGCGATTGATGCCGCATTTGATCCACCGCAACATTTGGTCTCCATCGCTTTGCTATGAAGATCACTGGCCTCCAGGGGCTCTTCTGTAGGGTAGCTACTGTCGGCATTCCGGTGCAGCGAGCCTGTCCGCGACGGCATGTTGTCGCGTTGGTACTCAAATGAGGAGATGGGATCATGGCCAATAGAGACGTCGTCATTTGTTCACCCGTGCGCACAGCGATTGGAACCTACGGTGGCTCCTACAAGGAGATGCCTGCGACCGACCTCGGCGCTACGGTCGTCCGGGCGACGTTGGATCGGGCGAAACTTCAGCCTGGTGAGATCGGTACCGTCGTGATGGGCAACGTGATCCAGGCCGGCAACAGAATGAACCCGGCCCGACAGGCGGCAATAAATGGTGGCGTCCCCGTCGAGGTCCCCGCGATGACGGTCAACCGGGTTTGCGGCTCGGGCGCGCAGGCCATCGCCAGCGCTGCACAGGAAATCATGCTCGGATTCATCGATAGCGCAGTTGCCGGCGGCATGGAGAACATGGATCGAGCGCCCTATCTCATGAACTCCGGGCGCTGGGGCTACCGCATGGGCGATGCGCAGATCTTCGATTCGATGCTGATGGACGGTCTCAACGATGCATTCTCTGGTCAGCACTCCGGCTGGCATACCGAGGATCTCGCAAGCTCCCATCAGATCACCCGGGAAGACCAGGACTGCTGGGCGGAGCGCTCGCAGAAGCGGTTCTCAGCGGCTCAATCGGCCGGCAAATTCGCCGCGGAAATCGCGGCGGTCGAAATTTTCTCACGAAAAGGCCCGGTGAAATTCGACAAGGATGAGCACAATCGGCCCGAGACGACACTGGAGAGTCTCTCCAAGCTTAAGCCGGCCTTTCGCAAGGACGGAACCATCACGGCCGGCAACGCGCCGGGCCTCAATAGCGGCGCTGCGGCAATGGTCGTGGCCGACAGAACTTGGGCGGAGAAGAAGGGCCTGCAGCCGATGGCGCGGCTTGCCGCCTACGGCATCGGCGCAGTCGAGCCCGGCATGTTCGGCCTTGGTCCGGTACCCGCAGTGAAGCAGGCGCTCGACCGCGCCGGCTGGAAGATCGGCGATATCGGTCGGATTGAGATCAATGAGGCATTTGCGGCCATCGTCCTCGCGGTCACGAAGGACCTCGGACTGTCTCCCGATGTAGTCAACGTGGAAGGCGGCGCGATTGCACACGGTCACCCGATCGGTGCGAGTGGCGCAGTGCTTACGACACGTCTCCTGCATTCGATGCAGCGCGACGGGATCAAAAAAGGGGTCGTCACGCTGTGCATCGGCGGTGGTCAGGGAATCGCGTTGGCATTGGAAACAATGACTTGATCTGTACGAACGCTGCCAGGAGCACGGCATGAGCAAGAATTTTGCAGAGATCGCCCATGATGTGATCGCGGGCGTGGGACTGTTGCAGAAAGGCGAGCCTGAATCGATGAAAGCTTTTGGGGCTCTCTCGACCGCGGCGACGGCCTCCAACGCCATTGACACGAAAATGAAGGAGCTGATGGCGCTCGCGATCGGCATCGCCGTCCACTGCGACGGCTGCGTCGCCTACCACACGAAGATGGCCCATCAGCACAGAGCAAGCCGGGAGGAGGTCGCCGAGACGGCTGCTCTCGCCGTTTACATGGGTGGTGGACCCGCGGCTGTGTACGGCGCGGACGCGCTACGCGCCTACGATCAATTTGCCGGCACAAAGCCGTAGCCACACAAATCGCGGTGCGGTATGATTATTTCCATAATTCTAGAAGTATCGTTGACGATGTCTAGTATCAGGCCTATTTTCCCGCTGAGAATAGACTAGTGAAACTGGTATTCGGAACGAATAGGGTGAGGTTGAACGCATGGACGCTCCGGCGCTTGCTACTGCCACGTCCGACACTCGGTCTATCTCCGAGTTCTTGAACCGTGAGTGCTTCTGCATCACGCTGGACCGAGGCGCTTTGTGCGAGGCTCTCGAGCGGGAGGCCGAAGATCCGGAATTCTGCAGGACCTTCATCGGGCCGAAGACGCATCTGTTCTCGAACGTGCCGGTATTCCTGCCGGAAGCCGGCGCCGGCGAGATGCTTCGGATCGTACACGCGGTCGAGGCCGCGACACGACTGCCCGGCTACCGCGACGCGGCGTTGTCCTGGGCTCCCGACATCGCTCGACATGATTTCGGGCCGGTTGGCGTATTCATGGGTTACGACTTCCACCTTGCCGCTGACGGCCCCAGGCTGATCGAGGTCAATACAAACGCCGGCGGCGCTTTCCTGAACGCGCTGCTGGCCAAGGCTCAGCGAGCTTGCTGCAAAGAGGTCGAAGTCGCCCTTGGCCGACCAGAGGCCGACGATTTCGAACCGGCGGTGATGCGCATGTTCCAGCACGAGTGGGAGCTCCAAAAGGGGCAGGGCATCCCGCGGCGGGTAGCCATCGTCGATGATCGGCCGACAGAACAGTATCTTTATCCAGAGTTTCTGCTGGTGCAGCGCTTCTTCCAGAAGAATGGCATCGATGCCGTGATTGTGGATGGCAATCAGCTCCGGTACGAGCATGGCCAACTGCTCGCGGAGGGCAAGCCGGTCGATCTTGTCTACAATCGATTGGTCGACTTTTCCTTCGGCGATCCCGAACACCAGGATCTCCGCGCGGCCTATCTCGACGGCGCAGTCGTCGTTACACCCAATCCGCGTGTGCATGCACTGTACGCAGACAAGCGCAACCTGGCGCTCCTGTCCGATCACGCGGCGCTTCATTCCTGGGGGGCGCCGCCGCAGGTGCTTGCTGACCTGGCGGGCGTGCCACATACGGTTCTCGTTACCTCGGACAATGCGCAGGAACTGTGGATGGCAAGAAAGTCATTGTTCTTCAAGCCAGCGGGTGGGTATGGGAGCAAAGCGGTTTATCGCGGGGACAAAGTCACCAGGGGAGTTTGGGCGGAGATCATCCGTGGCGGGTATGTCGCCCAGGATTTCGCCGCGCCGAGCGAGCGCATGGTCAGGCTCGATGGCTCTCCGGAGGCCCGAAAGGCCGACGTCAGGTTATACGTCTACAACGGTCAGGTTTTGCTCACTGCGGCGCGTCTATATCAGGGACAGACCACGAATTTTCGGACGCCGGGCGGCGGGTTTGCGCCGGTATTCGTAATTTAGGCGTGTAGCCTAAGCTGGAGGAAATCCGTTCGCATGACTGGTATTCCCTTGGCTACGCATCAACGTCGGAAATCTATCACGATAGATTCCGAAGCTCCTCCACACCAATCGGGGGTTTGTTTCGCCATCCGATCATGTATGTCCGCTTCGCGAGCCCATTCCGAACGCGAGCTATCTGCGCTCGCTCTGTAACAAGCCGCAACCGCAGCAAGGGATCGTGGGTTCCCGAGGCGGCGAGGCTCTTGTTGATGACCCAGCCGAAGGGTTCGATGCTGGCGCGCCGCAAGTCATCCTGGAGGGCTGCGGCTTCGGAAACCGGAGTTGTCTCCGGCAGGGTTGCTAGGATCACGCGGGTGTACACGGGGTCTTGCAGCCTCATCAGTGGGGTGATGATGCGCCCAGGTCCGCTGGGATCGAGTTGGCGTGTCATCTGCCGATGATAAGCGCCGGTCGCATCCAGCAAGAGCAGAGTGTGGCCTGTGGGAGCCGTGTCGAGCACCACGAAGGCGGCTCGGGCCTCCACGACAATGCGCGAGAAGGCATGAAACACGGCAACCTCCTCCGTGCAGGGCGAAGCAAGATCCTCGCGCAGCAGCGCAATACCCTGCTCGTCGAGTTCACCGCTCCGGCTCGCCAATATTTTCGCAACATACCTTTCTGTCTCGACCGCGGGATCGATCCGATCGACCGTGAGGCCCGGCATCGCACCATCAACGACGAAGGCTACGTGAGCTGCCGGATCGGTAGTGCTGAGGTGGACGGCATGACCTCGCTTCGCGAGTCCCACGGCGATCGCGGCGGCAATCGTCGTCTTTCCGACGCCCCCCTTGCCCATGACCATGATTAGGCCACGCTTGCCCTGCGCGATCGCATCGACCAGCCGGTCAAGGCCGGGCAGGTCAACCGGCTCGGCTTCGGGTTCGCCGGCTGCAGGGGGCGGCGGATTTGAGGGTGACAATAGGGCCCTGAGAGCTGTGAGACCGACGAGGTCGAAGCCGAGCAATGGAATTTCGTCTCGCGGCAGTTTCGCGAGTGACGCTGGCATGGCGGCCAGAGCCTCATCCTGATCCCGCTCCAGCGCAGCGGCAACGACATCAGTCAGGTCGGCGGCGTGGAAGCGTCCGTTCACTGCGAGCAACTGGTTCGAAAGATCTAGCGCATCAAGTTCGCTGGAAGTCCTGGCCGCCTCACGGATTGCGCCTCGATCGGCGCGGGTGACCAGAATAATGGTGGTCCGCTTGGAGTCGCCCAAAGCCTGAAGTGCCTTGCGGAAGCGATCCTCCTGCATCTTCAAACCTGAATGTGGACCGAGACAGGACGCCCCTCGGTCGTTGTCCTTCAGAAAGCCAGTCCACGCTTTGGGGAGGCTCAGCAGCCGCAGAGTGTGGCCGGTCGGGGCCGTATCGAAAATGATGTGGTCGAACCCCGCCATATCGCCGTCCAGAAGTCCCACGAACTCGTCGAAGGCGGCGATCTCGGTGGTGCAAGCGCCGGAGAGCTGCTCGCGCACGGTCGATCTCTCGTCAGGGCTAGCCGCAGGTCCGAGCTGTGCGAGCACGCGGGTTCGATAGCTCTCGGCTGCTGCCTCGGGGTCAATGTTCATTGCCGAAAGCCCAGCCACGTTCGGCACCGGCGTTGGGCTATCGGTCAGGGCGACTTCGAGCATCTCGTCGAGGTTCGACGCAGGATCGGTGCTGACGAGAAGCACCCGGCATCCACGATCGGCGAGGCCGATAGCGGTGGCACATGCCAGAGAGGTCTTGCCGACGCCGCCCTTGCCGGTGAAGAAAAGAAACGGCGTGGGAGCGTTCAAAGCGCGAAAGACAAACATTGAAACCTATCGGTGCGGAGGTCGAATTGTTCACGTTACCCGGCACTGCGCCGAGGTCTCAGTCTGCGGCCACGCCCAATTTATCTATGCGCTGATTGTCACAAAACGTGTCGGACACCGCCATAGCTTGATCGACCAATTGCCGAGCAACAATTTGACCGCCGCGGGCTGCAACCAATTCGCCTTCAGCAAGCGGGACCCAGAATTCGTTCGTCAGAGGGACGCTCGCGAAGAGAGTCACCTGTTGATTGTCGCCGCGGATGGAAAGGCCACTGGCCACCAAGCCAATCGTGTCCTGCTGGCACTGCCGCTGAATTGACACGAGACCCGGCGCCTCGATTTTGCCGGTTTCAGCATGCTTCCGCCGGTGTCCGTGAGCGAAGAGCATATCGCCGTCGGAGTAAAGAAAATTTGCTGGTCCCAGTTTTCTGAGTTCGCCAGCAAACGAAGACACGATGAGGAATCTCTGGCGGAGCGTCGGCACAGCGCCTTGCACCGTCCAGATCGCCGCCATTTGGTCGAGGAGAGCGCAGAAGGCGAGCTCGGAGTCGCTCTCGCCGATTGGATTGAACCGATCGGCCTGGAGTGCGCTCGACTTGAGTATGCCGGGCAGATCGCCGTTGTGCGCAAATAAATGTGCATGCCCGGCCAGCTCTCGAACGAACGGCTGGGCGTTGGCGTAGGACCGTATTCCGCGTGTTGCCTTGCGGGTATGTGCGATCACAAACTGGCTTCGTAGATTATGGCTGGCGATGAATTGAATCCATTCACTGTCGCCGACAGCGGCGGAGTCCTTCATCAAACGCACGTCCGCTCCCTCATAATAGCCGACGCCCCAGCCATCATTGTACGTTCCGGAGAGGCGACCATGTTCGGCGAGTTTGGGCAGCGAAACATTCACCGTTGCAGGGGCATTGCTGGATAGTCCGAGGAGTTCGCACATGGATCCGCCAAATTAGACTGTGCACAACATCGCAAAATTCCGAATATCGAGCCCTCGTTTTCGAGCGTTCAATCGACTTGGTCGAAGAGGCGCGTGCGGAACCACAGTACTGTGCAACCGAGTTGCGTTCGTAGCAGCCGACGTCCCGCTTGAATTGACGTGCATCAACCCGCCGGAATCCTCTGCCGCTGGAAGGCTAGGATACCGGATGCTGCAAATGATTTCTGAGGGCCCTTGCATAACTGCTGAGAGTTTGTTTGTATGCGGTTATGCGCATAAGCGCATAGAATTGAGTAAGCCTGTGAATTCAATCACGATTCTTTCCGCACTCGCAGAGCCGGTTCGGCTCGAAGCCCTCCGAATGGTGTGGGATGGGCGCGAGCATTGTGTTTGCGATCGATCGTTTGGAATGGCCGCAGAGACTTGCGGCTACTGCGAGCGAGCAGGGTATGCGTCGTCAGCGATTTGAGCGCTGAACTCCAATTGATCGAAACGTCCCAAATCGCTCTGGGGTGGTGGGGCAGTCTGGGCGCAGAACGCTGCGCGGCTCGACGCGTTTCGGTCTGACAGCGATTAGCACTCATCGCGTGTGATAGGCATCGAGCGCATGGAGTGCGAATATGATCACGCTGACAAATGCGAGTATTGCCACAATGGTCATCGTCGTGTCTCCTGGCTTGCGATTCCAGAAAGGACACTCTTAACGTATTCCCGATATGCCACGTTCAGGATGAGCGCCATTAAAAACTGACCCATTTTTGGCGATCGAGATTAGCTCGCCATTGTACCAGGATCACTTCTCGTACAACGGACATGGTACGCTGCGGGACCTTGTTCGTTGTGCCAAGGCGATCTGCTCGCTCTCGCGAGAAGCCAAGGCCATGGGAGACCCGCAGCGCTATGCTTGGGTCGCAAAGCATAGCGGCGAGCCTCGCCGCATTGCGGTCCTGCTGCGCGTTCACCCCGCAAAGACATGCACAGGGATTGCCGCTGCCCCATGAGCAAAACCTGCGAGCGCCGTGTCATTAGTGAGCGGAACCATTACGAACTTACCTGGCAGCAGCGTACGCGCCAGAGCCCAAATCGGTTCCAATGACTATTAAAGTGATTTTGCCGGGGTATCGGACAGTTGTGCGCAACTTGTCAGGCATTCGCCGGCTCCTTGTTTCATGACCCGACACCCAAGCCGACGTCGCGGGCGACCAGAAAGAGGAAGGCCGGAACGTTGCCGACTAGAATGAAGCGATGTTTGCAGCGGACCAAATGTCGAGACCTTTTGGGGATCGTCGCGGCAGCGACCGGAGGCCCGGTTGCCAATCCGGTATGCGAAACACTCCAACGGACTTTCGCTTCAGCTTTGAAGCTGTCGGCAGACAGCTCTCTCGCCCGAGCTTTCCGATGATCCGGCACCATCGTGACCTGGTGCGAAGCTTCGGCCGGCCTCAACTTGTAGCTCAACGGCAAGCATGCCTGATGGCGAGATGGTTGTGACTTTTTGCCGCGAAATCCTAGCGCTTGGCGACCTCAATCCAAACCTTACCGCTGCCGATGAGCTTCTGCTGCCCCGACTTCGCTGATCGAGTCGTGGTTCTTCCGACAGGCAGCCTGCAATGCGTCCAGGTAGGAGCGACGCCAACGGTGAACATCGTTTTGTTCCAGCTTGGTCATCATGCGACGCCAACGCAGTACCCGCTCGGTTCGCGGAAGCTCGATCGCCGCGAACAGACTTTCAGCCAGTGCATCGATATAGTAGGGGTTGACGAGGATGGCGTCGGTCAGTTCATCGGCCGCGCCCGCGAAACGGGAGAGAACCAGTGCGCCCGGATCGGAAGGATCCTGGGCGGCCACGTACTCCTTCGCGGCAAGGTTCATGCCGTCCCGCAAGGGCGTGACGAATCCTACTTTGCTGGCACGGTATAGCGCCGCGATCTCCGGCTGTGATACCGGGCGGTAGATGAAGTGCCTACCAGCCGACCGATCCGCAGATCGCCTTCCATCTGGCGCGCTTTATCGAAAACGTCCGCGGGCTTTCGAGTGACGCTATCGTGCTGCGGCAGGAATGGCTGCGCGCCTACGACTTTACGACCGATCGCGGCGCCGCCGCCCTCAATGACCACGCCCGCGTAGACGAGATAGCAGCCTTGGACAATGAACAGCCAGCAAAAAGATACGCGGCCTTGTTGATCACTGAGAACGAAAGTCCGTGATAGCCGAAACCGGTCCACAGCCACATCATTGCCAAAATGCCGGCAATGAACACGGTCTCCTTCTCGTGTTTTGCGGACGAGCAATACTGCCAAGAAGATATGCCGCGATCTGGACCGGCCAGATGGCATTATTGTAAGTCACAAAAACCGCAAGAAATTGCTCCGGCGTAAAAGGCAGCATGGATCGGCGTCCACGCCTCGATACTTCACATAACCGCCATTCACGAGGGGTGCTTTGATTTGTCGCAAAGACCGATTGCAGAGCGACTAGGCCGACGCCACACCATAGGACATGTTGGCCCTCATTGTCGTCGAGAACTGATGATCAGCGGGTTCCGATATTGCACCTTTGAGACATGGCGACCGACCCTGACGATGTCCGTTTCCAGGGGGAAAACCGGAAATAGTCGGCCGACGACCAAAGATCCTAAGCGGACATTCGGGCGGAGGGACCTGTAACGCTGACCTGCCGAGCTTTAAAGAAGCAGTCAGCGCACGGTTCCTGTGGTCGTCTCTGAGCGACCGGTGGCCGGCGGTGGGGTCTCGTCCCGCACCGTTGATCCCGGTGTTCCGCTTGGTCCAGGATTTGGGGGAACATGCGTAGTGCTCTCCCATGCAAGGGCGGCAATCGCAAAAATGATTGCTCCAGCGACAACGGCGAGAGTGCGAATACTGATCGAGCCTTTCTGATCCTGATTATTTCGCATTTGGCCCTCGCGTGATGGTTCCATTGTGTGCTCATGCAGGGACATACATATGTGCTGCGGCGATGTTGTGGTGACGTTACGGCTGCGCGCCCAGAAGAAGGTTCCCAGTGTTATACCTAGACCTCGGGATCGTTACGATCCTGATTGTTATCAATGGCTTACTCGCAATGTCGGAGTTGGCTATCGTATCATCGCGCCCGGCCCGGCTGGCCGGCCTTGTCGAAAAGCGCGTCAAGGGGTCCCGCCGTGCCCTTGCACTCGCATCCGATCCCGGCAAATTCCTGTCCACGGTTCAAATCGGCATCACGCTGATTGGCGTGTTATCCGGCGCTTTCTCGGGCGCTACGTTAGGGCTGCGCCTTGCATCTTGGCTGATCGAGGCCGGACTCTCGCCGACCGTCGCAGAGACAATCGGGGTTGGCGTTGTCGTGGCCGTCATCACCTATGCCTCACTGATTATCGGCGAGCTTGTTCCAAAGCAGATTGCGCTACGCGATCCCGAGGCTGTGGCCGTCAGGGTTGCGCCTGCAATGGTGCTGCTGGCCAGCATATCGATGCCCTTGGTCTGGCTATTGGATCGTTCTGGCAAGGCGCTGCTGTGGCTTCTGGGCCATCGTGGTGAAGCCGAAGAGAAAGTCAGCGAAGATGAAATTCGCTCGCTTGTTGTCGAGGCCGAAAATGCCGGTGTGCTGGAGCCGGGAGAAAAAGAGATGATCGCTGGCGTAATGCGATTAGGTGATCTTCAGGTAGGAGCCGTCATGACGCCGCGCCATGAAGTGAGCATGATCGACTTGGCCGATCCGGCTCCGACGATCTACAGCGCCTTGCTAAACAGCGATCACTCACGATTGGTGGTTTTCGAAGGCAATGGGGAACACGCCCTTGGGATCGTGCAAGCCAAGGATGTGCTCAATGCTTACTTGTCCGGACAGACGCCGGACATTCGGAAACTAACCCGGCAAGTTCCCGTCATTTCTGAATCCGTCGATGTGCGAGATGTTATCGCGATCTTGAGGGAATCCCCTGTGCACATGGGACTAGTGCACGACGAATATGGCGTTTTCCAAGGTGTCGTGACGACCGCAGATATTCTCGAAGCGATTGTCGGCTCTTTTCATACGAACGACGGGCCTGCTGAACCTGCTGCCGTAAGGCGCGACGACGGCTCCTATCTAATCTCGGGTTGGATGCCCGCGCTTGAATTTGCACAATTGCTCGGGATCACTCTTCCTCCATCGCGGCCATATCAGACGTTTGCCGGTTTTTTGCTTCAGGAGTTCGGCAAGATCCCGGGCATTGGCGATAGAATTGAAGTTGATGGATGGCGATTCGAAATCGTCGATGTGGACCGAAGGCGCATAGACAAGGTGTTGGCCAGCCAGTTGGAAGTCGCATGAATATCAAAGCCCGCTTCTGGCACGTTTGAGAAATGCCGACAGGGCCCTTCTGATGTCCGTTTCATCGGGGTAGACCGGAAGTGATCGGCGCAGCGCCGAAGCGGCGCGATTGACCGGAAGCGGACGTCTCATTCGGTCTGGCCCCAAACATTCAAATGAGCTGGCTCACAGGAAAAAGATGAGAGTCACCACCACGAATATTGGCAGAAGAAACGCCACAGCCCATGCCAGATAGCCGAAAAAGCTCGGCATTTTTACACCGTTTTTTCTCGCGATAGCATAAACCATGAAATTCGGAGCGTTGCCGATGTAAGTATTCGCTCCCATGAACACGGCCCCGGCTGAGATGGCTGCGAGCGTCAAAGCACCGCTTGCCATCAAGTTTTTTGCATCCCCGCCCGCGAGCTCGAAGAACACTAGATAAGTTGGGGCATTGTCCAAGAACGAAGACAACAAGCCGGTCATCCAGAAATAAGCGGCATGATTTGGGGTCCCATCTGAATGGGTGACAATGCTCACAAGCGGAGCGAATGCGCCGGATTTTCCAGCGTTGAGCATGGCAATAACAGGGATGATGGTAACGAAAATCCCTGCGAAAAGTTTGGCGACCTCAACCATTGGCGCCCATGAAAAGCCGTTGGCGTCGTGATCAGAGGAGGACGTCCATGCGAGCGACGCGAACACCACTCCTAACATAACTGCGTCACGGACGACGTTGCGCAGCTCGATCGTTGTGCCGAAAACCTCGACGCTTCCGAGGTTGACCGTTGCACTGAAAAGGAGAGCGCCAATAATTCCGCCCATCAGGACAAAATTGACGCCGCCGCTGACGCGCAGCGGGTCGTCAGGGGTCGGGTCCGGCGGGCTATGTCCATCTTTGCGATAGAAGTAGGTATCGATCACGAAGAAGAGGGTCAGTAGGAGGCCGACAATCAACGCCGTCTGGGGCAATAGATGGGTCGTCGTCCAGAAGAAATCGACGCCTCGCAAGAAACCGAGGAATAGAGGGGGGTCCCCGAGCGGGGTAAGAGAGCCGCCAATGTTCGAGACCAGGAATATGAAAAAGACGACTATGTGCACGTTTCTCCGACGATCGTCGTTAGCCCGCAGCACAGGTCGGATCATGACCATCGACGCGCCCGTTGTCCCGATCAGGCTCGCCAGAAGTGTGCCTACCGCTAGCAACATGGTATTCACGACGGGCGATCCGTGCAGATTTCCTCTCACGGCGATACCACCTGCGACCGTGAACAGTGCAAGGAGCAGCAGAATGAACGGGATATATTCTAGCAATAGCGTGTGCAGGAGCGCCTGCGTCGTCGTGGATACACCTGCCGAAATCACGAGTGAAACCAGAATCAATCCCGCCCACGCGAACGCTATCTTGCCTTGGTGATGCTCCCAAAAATGGGGTGCCACGAGTGGGAACAGGGCGATAGAGAAAAGCATCCCAGCAAAAGGCAGTGCCCAGCCAAGACCCATCCGCGCCCCATCCAGATCGGCCGCAAGCGCTTCTGATGGCAAAAATATCGCAATGACAATGGCGAGGAGACCCCCCCGATCGCTCCGCATTTCAGCTCACGTCCGGCCAGATCGCTGATGGAGGTAGTGCGAGGCTAGCCCTGCGGCCGCTACCATGAACGGAAGCGCTAACAGGAACGCAAAGGAGCGATCGAGCGTAGCAAGCCAAAGACATAGTTCAGAAAGGTAGCTCATCCTCCATTTCTAGCACGAACCTTGCCGACGGCCAACGGTCTGACCTCGTTAGCCAAACTATCTACGGTGTCACGACGCAGATGACCTAAGTGACGCCGCCGCGGTTGCTGACCAGCCTGATGACGGCTTCGCGCCCATCATCCTTGAGATAAGCCTGTGCCGCTTGAACCAGACGTTGAACCGCCGCTGGATTGTAATCCGGGTGACGCGAATTGAGGTGTAGGTCGGTTTCAATCACCATCACCTCGGCAGTGCCTGATGGCCCAACCTCGACGCAGAACGTGACAAACGAAACGTGCGGACTTTTGAAGGGCATCAATGTCACCGATATGAGAAGCTCTTTGCACAGAGGTTAACCATTGGAGTGGCGGCTGTCACTACTCTCGGACTGTTGCTATTCAAGGGCCAAGTTGTGCAAAGATGGACGACCGACAGCAAAAGCCCGTTCCGGGCCGGATTGGCGTTGGACTCTCGCTTGTCTTGTTCGGCGTCCCTGCGCTGCTGCTTTGGCTGGCTACAACTCAGTTGCTTCCTCTCCTGGTGGCACGGGGGTGGGAACCACTTTCGGCGTGGTTCGCGAGCGGCGCGCTTGTCTTGGCACCGCTCCTCGCCGCCGCATTGCTCGGCGCGTGGATGGCACTGCCAGCGCCATCCCTTCGCACTGTCCTGGAGCACTTGCGCGTTCGCCATCTGAGCGGCGAAGAGTGGCGCCTCGCCGGCCTTGTGCTGCTGTTTACCTTCGCGGCTGTCGCTGGTTTGCAGCTGTTCAACGCAAGCGTCTGGCCGGGATTGCCGCCTCATCCTTCCTTCATGGCGGTTAGGCCGCTAGAGATTGGTCAATACTACATTCTTGCGCTCTGGCTGCCGTTCTTTGTGCTCAACATTATCGGCGAGGAGTTCTGGTGGCGCGGGTTCATCCAGCCGCGCCAGGAGCCGGTGTTCGGTCAAAGCACCTGGCCCGTCCAGGGACTTCTTCATGGCCTCTTTCACTTCAGTTTCGGCTTTGGCGTCGTGTTTCTCCTGATGCCGGTCGTGCTCGCCATACCGTGGGCCGTACAGCGCACGCGGAATACGTCGGTCGGCATCGTCATCCATGCGGGCGTCAATGGTCCGGGGTTCTTGGTTGTGACGCTCGGCCTTATACCAACCTGATGCCCACGGCAGCATAGTGTAGGCACGTCCGCTATTGGCAGATTTTGTTGCAAAAAGGGCTTCGGCACGCAGTTCGATGCGGTGCGCGAGCTTCTGGAGGAAATGAACCGCGCTCCACCGGCCACTAGACCAGTGCCCCGACTCCGCAGCCTCGCGCTGCCTCCGATCCGGAAAATACGAAGCCGCCACAGGAATGGCCAGCGGGCCTACGGCCCCTTTGTTCGACTGCCAACTTCATCCGGTCCAGGTCATCGCAGAACACGCATTTCAATTCCGTGCGTCCGTTCGATCCAGATATCGGCACCATTCTCCTCCCGCAGTGCATACAACGCGTCACTCGGTCCAAGGGCTTTGCGCCTGCCAGGATCGCCTTATCTTCCTCGTTGAGGTGCTCGCCACCCAAAGTCGAAATCGGAACGAGAGTTCAAGCATTTCAATTGGCTAGAAGGCGATGTGTGCATGGCGCGTGCACCGAGCGATCAAGGCGTCGGCGCGGCAGATCCCTATGCCCCGGTCGGATCGAAAACGTCATACGTGCGCAAGCGCGGGATGCGTATTCCTCTCTCCTTCATGTCACGCAATGCGACATACATCATCGCAGTCATCAACGCGTCGTTGAAAGCGTCGTGTTGAGGAAGAGTGGGGATATTGAGGTCTTTGAGAATTGCCGCGAACGAGAGATCGATCGAGGTGTTGGGCGGCGCGTCACCGTACTTGCGCTCGTAGTAGAGCTTGGAGACCTCGATGCGGGGATTTGGCAGTTCGATCTCAATAAAGGGAAGAATATACTTATCCAGCATGGCGATATCGAAATCGACGTAGTACCCGACAAGCGGCCGTCCTCCGACGAAATGCAGGAAGCTTGGCAGCGCCTTCCGGATCAGGGGGCCCTGTGCAACGTCGACCTGACGAAGGCGATGTACCTTGATCGCTTCCGGCTGCATGCTGGCCTCGGGGCGCACAACCGCCTCGAAGCGTTCGCTGGTCAGGATACGGTTGCCCCGTATCTTGATCGCAGCGATGGTTATGATGTCGTCGGTGTGCACATTCAGCCCCGTTGTTTCGCAATCGATCGCAACAACTTCGTCCGTGGGGCCACGCTCGAACATGAACCGGTAGGACTGGTCTCCGATCGAGGCTTGATGGAACAGGCGTTTGATAGCGCGGGGGATCACGTCAGAAGGCACCTAGATTGAAATGACGACGAGTGAACTCGCGAAACTGCTTCACAACCTGAAACGCATCGCGCAGGAGGTCACGCTCCATGCTTGACAACGACGACGGTCGTACAAGCGTACCGGAGGTACCGGCTGACGCTGCCAATTGCCCATCGAGCCTCAACATCAGCATGAACTGAAAGGCTTGGCTCAACTCGCGAGCGAAGTCCGCATGCAGCACGCCGATATCGCGCAGCCGCGCGATGCGCTTGTCGGTGGCGGTCTCCATCAACCCATGCTCGAGAGCAAGACTGCGGACGCCATGCACGATCGGAAAGATGCCACCCTTCTTGAGGTCCAGCGCGTCGCCATTGCCCGCAGATGTGATTAGATTTTTGAACAGACCGATCGGTGTGGCGAAGGTGTCAATCGCGCGCGCGAAATGGGCCAGGAAAGCCTGCTCTCCGCGGACCATCTCGATGAGCGTGGTCTTGGCTTTGGTGAGCAGCTGTGCGTTGCCAGCGACGGCCCGCGCATCATAGAAGATGGCGACGTTCAAATGGGAAGTGTTATCGGGTAGCGCGATCCAGTTGCGAAAATCCGCGAGATAGTCGGAGAGTGGCTTGGACCACGCCGGACTACTCACCATCACGTTCCCGGGGCAGGGTGGAAAACCAAAGCTTGCCAGCGCCCCGGAAAAATCGGCTCGAAACGCGTCCAGCGTCGGCTTGTCGACCGGTTCGGACAGGATAAGGCCGTTGTCCTGATCCGTGCGAACGGTCTGCTCGCCGCGGCCCTCACTCCCCATGACGATGAGGCAACCGCTGGTGCGAAACTCGGCTGGCGCTACCATCTCGAACAATCTGGAAAAAAGGCGCTGATTGAGATCGGAGACGATCTCGCCAATCAGCTCGACACCGACGCCCTGGCGGCGCAGCGTGCGTACCTGCGCCGTCGTTTCGCGCGCAGCGACGGCCAAATCATCCTGGGTCGAAGCACGCTCGATGCGGCCGGCGACGACCTGGGCGCTGCCGGCAAGAAAGCCCAGCACGTCGATATCCTCCAGGACGCCGACAAAGCGCTCGCCGTCACGGACCGCGACGCGCCGCTTGTTGAGCTTGGTCATGAGCACAAGAGCCGAGGATACGAAGTCATCCGGTCGCACCGTGATCACGTCGAAGTGTGCGAATTCGCGCACAGGTGTTTGGATCGATTGGCGGCGCAATACCACCGCCTTGGACAGGTTCATGCCGGTAATGATGCCGATCCGTTCGCCGTCGCGAACGAACAATGCGTTGCTATCGATCTCGTGCATCATGTGGCCTGCGGCTTCGACGGTGTCTCCCGCATCAATGAAGGCGGCGGGGTGCAGGAATAGCTCGGAGATCCGAGAACGCATCAACGAACCATAACGCTGCTCCTCCTCGTCGCGGACGAATTCATCCAGCTTGCGCGATATATCGCGGTAGAAGAACGAAGCAAACCGTGGATTGCTTTGAATCAGGTCGACTATCGCGGCTTTCGGAGCGGCGTAACATAGCGTCTCTTCGCGAGCGAGAAAGGTGTGTCCGCTCTTGCCATGGACGAGGGCGCGGCTATCGAAACTGTCTTTGGGGCCGAGCAGCGCCAGCAGGTCGCTGCCGTCCCGCTCCTCGATCGTACCTTTGATGACGACGTAAAGAGCGTCGGCAGGCGTGTCTTGCTCGATAATCGCTTCACCCGGCCGGAAGTAGACGATGTCGAGCGCCGCACGCAGCGTCTCGACCTCTTTTGGCGTCAGACGATCAAAAGGCGGATTTGCGGCATCGAAAGCCTTGGGCATTGCACTCGAGCCCCCTGGCTTGGAATAATGCGCAAGCTAGCCTTTCAAGGTCCGGGTCTCAATGCGCGGTCGCTCCTGCTGCGCCGATTCCGGTTTGGCAGCGCACAAACTGTGCGTCGAAGCCATCCCGGTCGACCGCAGCCCGCGTGCTGCGGTCCAGGATCGAAAACAGCCAGATGCCAACGAACGCAAGGGACATCGAGAAAAGCGCAGGGTTGTCCAACTTAACCGGCGCCGACCCCTTGGCAAAACCGAGGGTCACTTCCCATACGGCGGGCGAGAGTATAACGCCGACCACGGCACTTGTCAGGCCAAGGAAGCCCCCGATCAATGCGCCCCGCGTGGTAAGACCTTTCCAGAAGATCGACATCACCAGCACCGGGAAGTTGCAGGATGCCGCGATGGCGAAGGCGAGGCCAACCATGAAGGCGACGTTCTGGTTCTCGAAGATGATGCCAAGGATGATCGCCAGTACGCCCAGGAACAACGTTGCTATCTTGGAGACGCGAACTTCGTCTTGTTCATTGGCATTTCCGCCCTTGATCACCATGGCGTAGATATCGTGGCTGATGGCCGAGGCTCCGGCGAGTGCCAACCCGGAGACTACGGCGAGGATGGTGGCAAAAGCGACCGCCGATATGAAGCCAAGGAACAGATTGCCACCAACGGCGTCGGCCAGATGGATAGCGGCCATGTTGGATCCGCCCTTGATGGCCGCGATCCCGCTCTTGGTCTTCTCTAGAATCCCGGCATCGAGGAATGCCAGATCGGTCGAGACGAGCGTGATGGCGCCGAAACCAATGATGAAGGTCAGAATGTAGAAGTAGCCAATGAAGCCGGTTGCATAGAACACCGACTTGCGCGCTGCCTGGGCGTCTTTCACTGTAAAAAAGCGCATCAGGATATGCGGTAAGCCCGCGGTGCCGAACATCAGGGCCAAGCCAAGCGAAATCGCCGACAATGGGTTGGAAATCAAGCTGCCGGGTTCCATGATCGCGATCTTCTTGGGGTGCACTTCCGTTGCCTTGGCAAACAGCGCTTCCGGGCTGAACCCGAACTTGTAAAGTACCGCGCCGGCCATGAACGTTGCGCCAGAAAGCAGTAGCACGGCCTTGATGATTTGCACCCAGGTCGTGGCTTTCATGCCGCCAAAGGTCACGTAGATCATCATAAGGCCGCCGACCAGGACCACTGCGATCCAGTATTCCAGACCAAAAAGGAGTTGGATCAGCTTGCCGGCACCAACCATCTGCGCGATCAGATAGAATGCGACGGTCACCAGTGAGCCACTCGCCGCCAACACGCGAATCCGTGTCTGCCCGAGCCGGAACGAGGCAACGTCGGCAAATGTGAACTTGCCCAGATTGCGCAGTTGTTCGGCAATCAGGAACGTGACGACGGGCCAGCCGACAAGCCAGCCCACCGAGTAGATCAGACCGTCGTAGCCGGAGGTATAGACAAGGCCCGAGATGCCCAGGAACGAGGCCGCCGACATGTAGTCGCCGGCGATCGCGAGGCCGTTTTGGCCGGCAGTGATGCCACCGCCTGCGGAGTAGAAATCCGCAGCTGATACCGTCCGTTTTGACGCCCAATAAGTTATGGCAAGGGTCAAGGACACAAAACCGATGAACATGCCAATGGCGGCCCAGTTGGTCGCCTGCTTGCCGCCTCCGTCGATGGTTCCGGCCGCAAGCGCAAGCGTGGGAAAGCAAACAAGCAATGTCACCAACAGACAGGAAATCTTTTTCATGGCCGGTTCGCTCCAACAATCTTGCGGATCAGCGGATCGTATTTGGAATTGGCCTTGCTGACGTAGATGCCGGTGAGCAGGAACGCCGAAGCAATGACAAGCAGGCCGATCGGAATACCGATGGTCATCACGCCCGTCCCCAGTGGTGTACCGAGGAACTTTGGTGCATAGGCGACCAGGAGGATAAAGCCGAAATAGATGATCAACATGATCAGCGATAACGTCCAGCCGAGCGACGAGCGTCGGCGAACCAGTTCCTGATAGTTGGGGTCTTGCTCGATCTTTTCGTGACTGCTCAACATGCATGGTCCCTTCAGAGTTCGTGGAAAGAAAGTCGGACCCGCGCGTTCAAGCTGCCGCACGGCGTCCATTTCCTGCGTATTCGAAGTCGGGCACATGTAAGCGTGAACCAAAATTGCTCACGACAAACAGCTTTAGAGCTACATCACGTATGTACGAGCAGGCGGCGAGCGCTTTGATACAGATCAATCTGCCAGACAGTGCGCGTTCTCGCCCGCAAGCAAAATAAGTTTGCAGGTCTCGCGCTTGACCAAGATCAAATCGGCGCCCGTCGTATGGCCGTATGGGAATGCGGTGGACTGCGTCAAACTGGCTTGCCGTTACGCTCCGCGTAGCGAGCCAGACTACTTCTAGAGCGCGATGACATTCTTCGAATCGTGATCCCGCTCTATCTCTTTTGTTTGGCACGATCTCCGCGCAAACGCGTGGCGTTTGTCGCAAGAGAAAACCGGTACCCACTGCTCCGGATAATGCTCCGGAACTCCAATAAGAGAGAGCGCGGACTCGAACCGTGCCAGCACCGTTGACGAGAAGGGTTGCCTGCAGAGAGCAGCGGCTATGGGAGGATTTCTGATGAACACGGGCGGCGCCAACCTCGTTGCACAAGAGAAGATCTACAATGTACCAGCCGATTGGGCCAAGCACGCCTTTATCGATGACGCCAAGTACCGCGAGATGTATGCCCGCTCGGTCAGCGATCCCAACGGATTCTGGGCCGAACGGGCCAAGCGCATCGACTGGATGAAGCCTTTCCAAAAGGTCGAGAACGTCTCCTTCGCTCCTGGCAATATCTCGATCAAATGGTTCGAAGATGGCGTCCTGAACGTCGCCTGGAACTGCATCGATCGGCATCTCGACAAGCGCGGCGACCAGGTAGCCATCATCTGGGAGGGGGATGATCCGAACACCGACAAGAAAATTACCTACAGACAGCTGCACGCCGAGGTGTGCAGATTTGCCAATGTATTGAAGGCGCGCGGCGTCAAAAAGGGCGACCGCGTCACGATCTATCTGCCGATGATTCCGGAAGCGGCCTACGCGATGCTGGCCTGCGCGCGGATCGGGGCGATCCATTCCGTCGTATTCGGCGGCTTCTCGCCGGACTCGCTTGCCGGCCGGATCGACGGCGCCACGTCGGCCGTCGTCGTTACCGCCGACGAAGGGGAACGCGGCGGCAGGAAGGTGCCGCTGAAGGCCAACGCTGACGTTGCGGCCCAAAAGCTCGGCTGTATCGAGAGCATCATCGTGGTTCGCCATACGGGCGGCGATGTTGCCATGAAGGCGGGCCGCGATGTCTATTACGACGAAGCCGCGAAATCGGTCTCGACCGATTGCCCATGCGAGGAGATGAACGCGGAGGATCCGCTGTTCATCCTCTATACCTCCGGTTCAACCGGTGCCCCGAAGGGCGTAGTTCACACCACCGGCGGCTATTTGGTCTACGCGTCGATGACGCATCAATACGTGTTCGACTATCACGACGGCGATATCTACTGGTGCACCGCCGACGTCGGCTGGGTCACCGGCCACAGCTACATACTCTATGGACCGCTGGCGAACGGCGCGACCACGCTGATGTTCGAAGGCGTGCCGAACTATCCGGATAATTCCCGCTTCTGGAACGTCATCGACAAGCACAACGTCAATATCTTCTACACCGCGCCGACCGCGATCCGCGCGCTGATGCAGGCCGGCGATGCGCCCGTGCAGAAGACCTCGCGCAAGAGCCTGCGTCTGCTCGGCACCGTCGGCGAGCCGATCAATCCGGAGGCCTGGGAATGGTACTATCGCGTGGTCGGCGACGGCCGCTGCCCGATCGTCGACACCTGGTGGCAGACCGAGACCGGCGGCATCCTAATTACGCCGCTGCCGGGCGCCACAAAACTCAAGCCGGGTTCGGCGACGCGGCCGTTCTTCGGCGTGGTGCCTGAGATCGTCGATGCCGACGGCAAGGTGCTGGAGGGCGAAGCCACAGGCAATCTCTGCCTCATCAAGTCCTGGCCGGGGATGATGCGCACGGTCTATGGCGACCACGCCCGTTTCGAGCAGACCTATTTCTCGACCTACAAGGGCAAGTACTTTACTGGCGACGGCTGCCGCAGGGATGCGGACGGCTATTACTGGATCACCGGCCGCGTCGACGACGTCATCAACGTCTCCGGCCACCGCATGGGCACCGCCGAAGTCGAGAGTTCGCTGGTCGCACACGCCAAGGTGTCGGAAGCCGCCGTGGTCGGCTATCCCCACGACATCAAGGGCCAGGGCATCTATGCCTATGTGACGCTGATGGCCGGCACCGAGCCGACCGAGGAGTTGCGGAAAGAATTGGTCGCCTGGGTGCGCAAGGACATCGGCCCGATCGCTTCCCCCGACCAGATCCAGTTCGCGCCGGGCCTGCCAAAAACCCGCTCGGGCAAGATCATGCGGCGCATCCTGCGCAAGATCGCCGAGGACGAGCCGTCCAGCCTCGGCGACACCTCGACGCTCGCCGATCCACACGTGGTCGAAGACCTCGTCCAGAACCGGCAGAACAAGAAGGGCGCGCCGGCGTAGTCGCGTTGCCACGCAGTGTGGGTGCCGACGATCAGAAACATGAACGAGAGAGGCAATGCAATGAGGATTGTTCTATTGGGACCGCCCGGCTCCGGAAAGGGAACTCAAGCGACCCGATTGGCTCAACGGTTGGCCATTCCGCAATTGTCCACCGGCGATATGCTGCGCGCCGCAGTGTTGGCACGAACTCCGATCGGGAGAAAAGCCAAGGCGGTGATGGAACGTGGTGAGCTTGTTCCAGATGAGCTTGTGGTTGCGGTAGTCGCAGAGCGCATTTTGCGGCCTGATGCCACGAATGGGTTCATCCTCGATGGATTTCCTCGCACCATTGCCCAGGCCGTGGCGCTTGATGACCTGCTGCTGACCGAAGGGCTCAATCTTGACTATGTGGTTGAGCTGAAGGTGGATGAAGAAGTCTTGTTGCATCGTATTCTCAATCGAGCCAAAGAGGCAAAGACTAACGGACAGACTGTAAGAGCAGATGACACGGAAGGCGCATTGAAGGTCCGTTTGGAAGAATACCGCAGGCAAACTGAACCGCTCGCCGACTATTATCGCGCGAAGGGAATTATGAAAAGCATCGACGGCTTACAACCAGTGAAGAGCGTGGCGGCTTCACTCCTCGAGGCGCTCGACGCTTGATCGCGAGCGGGCAAATATTGTCCGCGGCTAACTATGACGGCTGGGGCAGCCGTGATTGGGAGTCCAGCGGAAAAAGTTGAGGTTCCCACCCGGACCTTTGATGTCCCTCAAAGCTGCATTCGGCGACAATCGTAAGAACTCCCAACGTCACCGCCGAACCGCCCATAGAGGGTGCCGACCGCTCGACACGGGCGGCTGAGGAGTTGGCGGGAGCCCCGGCGATCGGGGCCGGGGCTCCAACCGGCCGACAGCCGGGTTAGCAATTTTGGGAACCTGCTCTCGTTAGGCCCGATGTTGGTGCTGACGAATGTCTAGAGGCGAGTGCGCAGATCGGCCTGACGGTTGCTGCGTTCTTACTCTTGAAGCAGGAGGCTCTGATGCCTATAGCCGCCGACGCTGACGACTTGGAATTGGCGGTGCGCCACGCGCTGTTGACGACGCGCGCTACCGCGGCTTGCCCCTTCCATCCCGACGTAACGATCCGGGTCGGCGATGACGCCGCCGAGACCCACGCGTTCTATCGTGCTCGGAATCTCGTCAAAAGCGACGGCACCGGCTGGAATCATGACTTGCTGATGGAGCAAATCGCGCGCCAACTAGCCAACGCAGCCGACCGCGTGTGTCCCAAATGTTCAGGCGCGCCGCTTACTTGATCTAAGAGCCCTCGATGGTGTGGCAATGGCTAACATTGTCTTCCGATGTCCGAAGAGCGGGCAACTTGTTCAACAGGTGTTTGATCTGACGTTGCCTCTCGAGTAGGTGGCGGAGGCCTACCGAGCGATGGATGAGCGCCGTGCCATCAAGGCGCTGTTGCGCCCGTAAAGCAGGAACATCTTTCCTGGCTCTCGCATTGGCGGTGGCTCTCAGCCGAGACGGCATGTGCCGACGACTATCGCCAAAATCAGCGAGGCTGTTCATGAAATGCGGTTTCCTCTTTGATCCAGCGCAACGACCCGGGCCCGACCTGCGCTCACCTTGGGTCATTCAGCTACCTAGGGAGCCCTACCATGACCGTTCAGGAAACGCCCTATCCCGTCGTCAGCCGCATGGTCGACATCTTCGGCGACTGGCTAAAGCACCGGCGCGAGCTGAGGGGAATGCGCCAGATGGACGCCGCCAACTTCGGCCGGATCGCGGGCGAATTGCGGATGTCTTCCGCCGATCTGGAGGCGCTCGTCCGCCAGGGCCCGCACGCCACCGATGAGCTGCCGAAGATGCTGACGGCACTCGGCATAGACCAGGACGATCTGGCGCGCAGCGAGCCGCTCGTGCTTCGCGACATGGAGCGTGTCTGCGCGCTGTGCAGCCAAAAACGCCGATGCGACCGCGATCTCGCCGCCGGCACCTCCGCCGCGCATTATCAGGAATATTGCGCCAACGCTCCCACGATCGATGGCCTCGGCCCGGCGAACCAGTAAGGCGGTCGAGGCCGCGGCCATTCAAGGGCGGTTGTCGGAACTCGAGGCAGAGTTTCGCGCAGCGCTCGAGAAGCGCGCTAAACCGTATGTCGGCATTCCGACCAAAAATATTAGTGCGACATCAGCGTCGGCACCGTCATGCACCGAAGCATATCGCGGGTGACGCCGCCGAGGATCCTTTCCTGCAAGCGCGAATGTCCGTAGCCGCCCATCACCAGTAGGTCCAGGCTTTGATCCGCCGCAACGGAAAGAATGGTCGGCTGAATTTCAGAATGTCCTGCCGGGAAGGATACGATCTTGGCGGGCAATCCAACTCGCGCCAGATGCTGGACAAGACGCTCGGGCGTGGCCTCGGCCGGAATCGAGCTTGAATTCGTGATGGTGATGATCGTGAGTGCATCTGCCTTCCGGAGCAGCGGCATTGCGTCCTGCAACGCGCGGCTCGCGAGACGGCTCCCGTCCCAGCAAACTCCGACACGGCGTGCCGCAAATGCGCCACGGAATGTATATGGCATGAACAGTACCGGGCCGCCTGCCTGGAACAAGATTTCCGTAGAAAGGTAGTTGTCGAACGTGTGGCACTCGAATTCTGGCTGCAAAGCGATGGTCAACTCATGAAGTCGCGCAACTGCACCGGCGATCGAGATTGCTTCGGCCGGAATTGCGCTGATCGTGCGGCAGTTGTAGGAAATTCCAGCCTCTTTTGCTTCGAGCTCAAAAACGCTCATTGCAGTTTCTCCGCGCTCGATAGCGCGTATCCGATTTTCCTGAAAGATCATTGCGGTCGCCGGGCCGGCTATTGCGGCCAACGGAATATTGGTGGTCTCGTAGCCAATCGCGAGAGCATTGACATGGGCGTGGCAGGCCATAGCCAACACGACTGAACCGTCAACAACCGGCCGAACCGGACGTTCGGAAGGGATGAGTGCCAGGACGCTCTTGAACATGGTCGTTCTTCCCTGGACTTTGTGGCCATCGACGCAGACATAAGAGCAGAGAATCATCGACATATTGAGCTAGGTCAAAATCCCTTTGGCTTTTCGGCCCAAACTAAGAATCGTTCGCCACTGCACATTGGATTGCGGCGACGCACATGCTGGCAACGGATGTCATGCGAACCTGGTTCGCGACCGCTGCTCGATTCCGTCCGCCTCTTGCTGAAAACCAACCAGCGCGGATTGCCCGTAATCGACAACAACGGGTCGTTGGGTCGGGGTCATCTCGGAAGGCGATTTTTTTCACCGGCGGGAGCTGGGCGGTGCGCGAGGTGAAGTCCGTCCTGAAGGACGGTTGAGCGCGCATAAGGAAGTTCGGCTTTCAGCCCGTAGTTTCACCGAATGCAAATCTCGCGGCCACCGTGCTGTAGTGTCGCCACACCAGGCAGGCGCATTTCATCAGCTATCGAAGTTCGGTGGCCGCAGGCCGATCGGCTGCGGCCATTATATTTTGACTCCGCCTGCTCGCCTCGCAAGCAGACCGGCGTTCGCCGATCACTCTTGCGGCGGGGCAGGGCCCGGAGTGCCTAGGAGTCCGGGCCCCTGCAACCGTAACAGTGCCTGAGCGCGCTCAGGTCCGCTCGGTTACGAACTCAACTCTACAGGCTCGCTTCCGGTTCGCTTTGATTCATCTCAAGTTCGCGTGCCCTCGTCAGCAGCGCTTCCGCTCGCGGCAGACACTTCGGCAACTTGATTTCATTGGTCCCTGACCGAGTGCAAACGCCACTAGGGCGGCGCAGAGCACTCGGGCAGGCAAAAGTTTTCTGAAAGCGGCCTTCGTAGCGGTCGCAGAAATCTTGCAGGAAGAAGGGAATGTCACGCCGCTGAAGGTCGCAACGCTGGCGGAGCTCGCGGGCGGTTTCAGCCCAAGCACACCGAACTTGCCATAGTCGACAGCGACCAGATAGGCGGTCGCAGCCTTTTGTCGGGCACGATCGAAGGCATCCAATCCGATCCACGCATCAAAGCGAGTCCATGCCATGCCACTCTCGCGAGTCAAGCTGAGCCGTGCTGATTCATTCCGGCACGAAAAAGCTCCGGAAGCGTGTCCGAAGCCCTTGGCCGTTCGAACCGTCCTTGATCAAGAGCAACGTGAGGCTTGCTACGCCGACGTACCTATGCACCGGGCACCGCGAACGATCACAGGGGATTGCCAGGTTGGCAGTTGTTGAGCACGCGCGAATTCACGGAGAGGTCGCCAAGGGCTTCGAACCTGTCCGGGCCGCGTTCCTCGAGAACTTCACCCGCCGAGACGAACTCGGGGCGGCGTGTTGCGTGTACCGCCACGGCGAGAAGGTCGTCGACCTCTGGGGCGGAATCCGCAACAAGGCAACGGGCGAGCCTTGGGAAGAGGACACCATGGTCCTGGTGCACTCAGCCACCAAAGGATTGGCGGCGATGACGCTCGCCCTCGCGTTCTCGCGCGGTTGGCTCGACTATGAGGAGCGCGTGTGCACCTATTGGCCCGAGTTTGCTCAAGCTGGCAAGGACAGGATCACCGTCCGGCATCTCTTGGCGCATCAGGCCGGCCTACACGCCTTCGACGAGCCGGTCGACCGCGGGGTCATCGCCGATCTCGACCGCCTGGCGGGCGTCATGGCGCGCCAGAAGCCGGCCTGGGATCCGGGAACGCGGCAGGCCTATCACGGCATTAGCCTCGGCTTCTATCAGAACGAGCTCCTCCGGCGGCTAGACCCGCAGCATCGCACGCTGGGTCGCTTCTTCCACAACGAGATCGCGAAGCCCTTGAAGCTCGAGTTCTATATTCGCCTACCCGAGACGATCCCGAACTCGAGGCTCGCCAAGCTCGAGCAGCCAGCCTGATCGCGCGGCTGCTCGGCTTTCCCATTAAGCTGCAGCTCGATGCACTGAATCCCCGCTCGCACTTCTATCGCTCATTGGTAGCAAACCCCGGTACGGCGCTGTCGTATGACGCCGAGCGCATCTACGCGCGCAATTTCGAGGTGCCTTCGGGGGGCGGCGTCGGCACAGCCCGCGCCATTGCACGAGCCTATGGCGTCTTTGCCGCGGGGGGAGACGATCTGAAGATGCGGCCCGAGACCACGCGCTTGCTCATGGCGCCGGCGATACCGCCAGAGCGCGGCTTCTATGACGAGTGCCTGAGAGGCGAGGCGCAGTTCTCGTTGGGTTTCATGAAGCCGAGTCCGCAATGGCCGTTCGGACATGCAGGTGCGTTCGGTGCACCGGGGGCGGGTGGATCGCTCGGTTATGCCGATCCGGAAGCCGGCATCGGCTACCGCTATGTCACCAACGGATGGGGACGGCCCTGACCGGCGACCCCCGCGACGTTGCTCTGCGACACGCGTTGGCCTCGATATAAGCGTGAGGTCGGCGCGGGTCGGTGAGATCGAATTGGTCGGCTCGGCTTTAACAACAAGGAGAAGCCCAGCTACAAGGCGAGCGGGCCCGCCAAATCCTTCCACCGGCCCACCGATTTCGTCTCGCGCACCAGGGTGCGACCTTGATCTCAGGCGCTGATGCCTATGCCAATGACGACGATTGACACGCTTCTGGTTCATAAAGCAATACCAGTCATTCGGCACGGTGGACTGCGGACTAGGCCGCGCAGCCGCGGCACGCTGCATCGCGGAGGCGGCATCTGGACGCCTGCGGCGTTGCTACCGCGGTCGGGCGTCATCGCGTCACTTCAGCAGTGGGTCATTCGCGACGGATTGGCGATCCCGCCTTACGTGTGCTTTGCATCAATGAGCCGACATTGATAGGCGCGCTTGAAGGTGCGTTAGGTGCGCCTTATTTTCGTAGCGATCCGATGTAGGCGGCGATATCGCCTGCTTCGTTTCGGCTGAGCGGAAAGTTCGGCATCTTGGGATGCGGCTCGAGCAGAAAGAACGCCAGTTTCTCGGCATTGAAATCCGATCTACGCGCTATGGCGGCGAACGGCGGAACGTCCGCACTTGCTTGCTTTTGATCGGCGCCGACGACGTGACAAGAGGCGCACCAACGTTTTGCGAGTTCTGCACCATGATCCGCATCGGCCGCCGCCGCCGGCGACAGGGCCAAAACGACGAGACCGGCGACAAAAAGCAGACCTTGGCGCGGCGTGTTTCGCCTGGAGCAAATTCGCTGGATGCGCATCAGAATCGATTGGTATCGCAGTTCCCTCATTGGATCACCTCTTGTGCGCGCCTCGTTGGCCAAGCCTCGACGAGGCTTTTGATATCGCTCAATCCGGCGTTTGGCGACAGTCATAAGGTCACCAATGCACCGTCGACCCCCGAAGAGGAGCTTGACCTGCATCAATCGTGGGATGCTTATCTCGAATAACCTTTTGGCCTGATAGGGGGATCGAAATGCGCGCGCATCAAATTATGACCCGCAAGGTGATCACGGTGAAAGCCGAGACACCCATTCTCGAAGCTGCAAACCTGATGTTGCAACATCACATCAGCGGGCTTCCGGTGGTCGATAACACGGGCAGGCTGATCGGTATTGTCTCTGAAGGCGACTTCATGCGTCGCAGTGAAATCGGGACGCAAGGGCCGCGCATCCGGTGGTTGGACTTCCTGGCGCGGCGCCGAAGAGCTTTCGAGTGGCGTTGGACCAGTTCAACCGCCGGGTTGAAAGATCCAAGTCCCAGGTGCCGACGCCCGATCCGTCGGCGCCGACGCGGACATTCCCATCGAGCGGATCCTGACTTCGAAACGGTCGGTCGGCGTCAATCATGCTTGGCTTTCGTGCTCTATCTTGCCAGATATTGCATCCAATCGCGCGCTGGGGAATGGATGCGCGACGAAATTATGAGCATCCATTGAAATAAAGACGATATCAACGGATGTAGGCGGTGTCCGCGTCCTGAAATGATCGTGTTTGCAATGCCTTCGGGAGCTGCAGGCTCCCTGATCTAGATTAGTTTCGACCCAGGAGGACCTCTATGATGCAGCTTTGTGGGCAGATGCCGATACGGCTTTTTCGCCCCAAGGCGCGAGCAGGCTAATGGACTACAAGACTGTCATGGTGGGGTCTGGCGCTGGATCGGCCTGACGATGCCTGCCTCGGGGTGGTCGGAGATATCGCCGAACGATTCGGGGCGCGGATCGTCAGTGTTGCCGCCTCGGACCTCAGGCTGCCAATGTACTTCGCCGAGGGCGATTTGCGCAGAAAACTGTTCGATGCCACCGCGGCTGCGAGCGAACTGGTGATGCAGACCGGCCGCCCGCTCATCGTCGTGCCATCAGCGGTGCAATGGCTCGATTTGAGCAGCGTTCTGGTCGCGTGGAAGGATGTTCGGGAAGCCCGCCGTGCAGTGGTCGACGCGCTGCCGATCCTAGCTGTGGCAAAAGAAGTTGCGATCGCAGAATTTCCCGAGCAAGGCGCATCGCGCCGATGTCGCGAACCGTCGCCGATGCATGACGCCCGAATTCATCTATGTCGATCCGGCGGCGAAGCTGACCCGGGCATTGCAACTGATGGTGGATCCCCGGATGAGATGCCGGATTCCGAACAGCGGCTGGTGGGGATCATCACGCGAAGATATCATGTGGGCGTTGATCGGCAGCGCACGCGGGTAAGGCGCTGCCGGGTGTGGATGCGGGGCGTCGGCGCCCATTGGCCTAACCGGTTTTCGCCAACTCGACGGACCGGGTCCTGATCTGATGGGCGCGCATTTGGCGATCTGCGCTTCAAAATCCCGGAGCGCCGGGACCTGGCGCAGCGCTCCGACGGCTTTGTTCAGGCGGCCGATTTGATCTCGATCTGCTTGGTCTGCTTCGGCGCTGGCTTCTTCACGGTGACCTTCAGTACGCCGTTGGCGATTTCAGCCGAAATGTCCTCAACCTTGACGCCGGAGGGAAGCTCGACCGAACGCGAGAACGAGCCGTAGCTGCGCTCGACAAGGTGATAGTCCTTGTTCTTCTCCTCGCGCTCATTCTTCTTCTCGCCGCGGATGGTGAGGAGATTGTCGGCCACGTTGAGCTCGACGTCCTTCTTCTCCAGCCCCGGGAGTTCGGCAGTAATTTCGATCACCTTGTCGGTCTCGCTGATATCCATGCTGGGCATCGCCGTTGTGGCGAAACCGGGGATGTTGCGCGTGACGCCCTCGAACAGCCGGTCGATCTCCTGCTGCAGAAGCGAGAACGGATTGGTTTCGCGGCGGCTAACGGCACGCTGGGTTACAACCGGGATGACGGATTTCGTATTCATGTGTACCTCCTGGTTAAAGCCGTACTGACCTTGGCCATGCTAGAAGGAGGCTTGTCGCGGTCCTTTGATGA
Source organism: Bradyrhizobium sp. CCBAU 051011 (assembly GCF_009930815.1). NCBI lineage: Bacteria > Pseudomonadati > Pseudomonadota > Alphaproteobacteria > Hyphomicrobiales > Nitrobacteraceae > Bradyrhizobium > Bradyrhizobium sp. CCBAU 051011. The sequence goes on from NZ_CP022222.1 coordinate 5,667,976, forward strand.
GGATCAAAATTCAGCCATGTCGCCCCGGCTAGGCTGCACACGCTTGCGTGAGGATGACAGACGAAATGCACGCCATGGTCCTGCTGGCGCCCGGCGCGCCGCTTCGGTTTGAGCCGCGGGAGGATCCGGCACCCGGGCCTGGCGACTTGCGCATCCACGTCAGCGCCTGCGGCGTGTGCCGGACCGATCTGCACGTCGTTGACGGAGAATTGCCCGATATCGCCTATCCGATCGTTCCCGGCCATGAGGTGGTCGGCCGGGTGGATGCGCTTGGCCCCGGCGTCACGTCCCTTCGAATTGGCGAGCGCGTCGGCGTTCCCTGGCTCGGTTACACCTGCGGCGAATGTCCCTATTGCAGTAGCGGCCGGGAGAATCTTTGCGACCGGCCGCGCTTCACTGGCTACACGCGCGACGGCGGCTTTGCCACGCATTTCGTCGCAGACGCCCGCTATTGCTTTCCGCTCGGCGAAGCCGACGACGACATCGCGATCGCACCGCTGCTTTGCGCGGGCCTGATCGGCTGGCGCTCGCTGGTCATGGCGGGGGACGGAAAGCATCTCGGCATCTTCGGCTTCGGCGCAGCCGGGCATATCATCGCGCAGGTGGCCCGCTGGCAGGGGCGCTCGGTCTACGCATTCACGCGCGCGGGCGATGTTGAGGCCCAGCGTCTTGCGAAATCGCTCGGTGTGGATTGGGCCGGAGGGTCGGAAGACCGGCTGCCGGTTCCGCTCGACGCGGCCATCATCTACGCGCCGGTCGGTGCTCTCGTGCCGTTGGCGTTGCGTGCCGTGCGAAAGGGCGGGCGGGTGGTCTGCGCCGGCATTCATATGTCGGATATTCCTTCGTTCCCTTACCGCATCCTCTGGGAGGAACGGCAGTTGCTTTCGGTCGCCAACCTCACACGCAAGGACGGAACGGAGTTTTTCAAGGTCGCCGCGCAGGCCGGCATCAGGACGCATACGACCGCGTTCCCGTTGCGGGAGGCGAACGAGGTGCTGACCAGGCTGCGCGCCGGGCAGATGACCGGCGCTGCTGCTGCAGCCATGACCGCGCAACGCCCAGTCAATACGGCCGCACTCGATGAGTCTGAGCCGCAAGAGCGGGTGCTCGCCTTCCTCGATGGTTCGTGCTTCGGCGCGGCGAATGGCGGCAAGCGCATCGACACCCATGCTTCGATGGTTTTTCTTGGGGGCGACCGGACATTGAAGATCAAGCGCGCCGTTCGGCTGCCGTTCCTCGACTATTCGACGCTCGAGAAACGCAAGCGCGCCTGCGAGGAGAAACTGAAGGTCAACGCCGGCAACGCCCCGGAGCTCTACCGGCGCGTTGTCGCCATTACCCGCAATTCCGACGGCGCGCTTGAAATCGGTGGCGCCGGGACCCCTGTCGAGTAGGCAGTTGAAATGACACGGTTCGATGAGGAGCGGGCGCTTGACCGTGTCGCTGCGTCGGAGACGATCAATCCATCCCTTGCAATGGCCGTTGCCGATGCGATCCTGCGGTCCCACGACAACGCACCGCCCGCCGACGGCGAGTCCTGGATCGCCTCCATTCCCCCCATCATCGCACCCAACACCGCAAAGTTTCGCAATGTGCTCGGACTTGACGCCGCGGCCATCGATCGGCTCGACGCCGCCAGCCGCGATCTTGCAACGACGCTGCTACCGCTGCTTGGTCGGCGCGCCGCTCAGGGGTTTGTTCGGCGTTGTCATGGCGATCTCCATCTGGCCAACATCGTGCTGGTGGACGGCCGGCCGCTGCTGTTCGATGCCATCGAATTTGATGCTGTTATCGCGACCACGCGCGTTTACGCTGATGGATCTCGTCCATTTCAATCAGGGCGTGGCGGCAAACGCGGTGTTCAATCGCTACCTTGCGGTTGCAAAGGTTGAAGATATAGATGGCCTCGAGCTGTTGCCGTTGTTCCTGTCGGTGAGGGCGGCGATCCGCGCCCATGTGCTGTTCATGAAGAGCGAGCATGCCGAGGATGGCGAAGCGGTTTGGCAAGAGGCCAGGCGCTATTTCGACCTGGCCGGACGCCTCATCAAGCCGAAGGCGCCGATGTTGGTTGCGATCGGCGGCATGTCGGGGACTGGAAAGTCGGTTCTCGCGCGTGGGCTTGCAGGCTTGGTCGAGCCGCCGCCTTCGAATACCGCACAGCGTGTACTGGCCCAGGGCTGCTCGGTCGTGCTCGATGCTGCCTTCCTGCAGGAGGCAGAGCGGGCAGAGCCCGCCAGCCTGGCGCGCAAGCACGGCGCGCGCTTCGTTGGCCTGTTCCTGACTGCGGATCTGGCGGCCCGGCTGGCGCGGATCAAGCAACGCAAGAGCGATGCATCCGATGCAACCCGGGATGTCGTCTTGATGCAGGAGACCTTCACCATTGGTGCGGTGGATTGGCACATGGTCGATGCCTCGGGTACACCCGACCAGTCGCTGCGTAGCGCGCGTGTTGTGCTAGAACCGGCTCCGGGCGAGGGCTGACGATGGCAGCATCCACCGAAGGTTGCCGCAGGCATATCATGACTTCAAGCAGGCCGGAGCACGTTGACGCCGCCATTCGCAGGGCTGCCGGACGACATTACCCGGGTTTGATGCGCATCAACTTCGACCGTGCACTCGTCGGTTACGCTGCAAGTAGAAACCGAGGGCCGAGCGTCTTCGCGAATGTTTGGTAGAACGGCGATGTTCAGGAACATTCTGGTTCATATTCCCTCGGAGCGTCCGGTCAGACCGGTGATTGAGGTCGCCGTCGCGCTGGCGATGGCGCGCCGGTCGCGTCTCGATGCGGTGGCCATTGGCTATGAATCGATGGGCGGCGTCGGAATGTTGGTGGGGAGCGGTGGAGCCGCCATTGCTGCCGCAGTGGGGGCCGAGCAGGCGCGTGCCCAGGAAAGGGCCGACGCGGCGATTTCCGTTTTCGAGGTCGAGGCCAAGCTGGCCGAAATTGCCTACGACGTCAGGAGCTTGACGGCGATTCCGGCCGAAGCCGGAGAAGCCATCGGAGTGCTTGCGCGGCTTTACGACATGACCATCGTGCTCCAGCCCGACTCGTCGAAGTCCAACTACGACAATGACATTCCGCAGGCGATCTTGTTCAATTCCGGCGGACCGATGTTGATGATTCCCCACATCCACAAGGGGCCGCTCGACACGCACCACGTCGGGATCGCCTGGGACGGCAGCCGTCTGGCCGCTCGTGCGTTGCGCGATGCGATGCCGTTTCTGATGGGCGCGAAGGCGGTGACCGTGATTGCGGTTAACGAGGAAGCGGGCGAGGCATCCTCGGACCAACTCGTTGGCCATCTGAGCAGGCGTGGCATCGCAGCGAGGGTCCAACGGCTGGCCACGGAACGCGGCGATGTTCAAGCAGCCATTCTATCGATCGCAGCCGAAGGCAATATGGGCCTGCTCGTGATGGGTGGATACGGCCATTCGCGATTGCAGGAGCGAATTCTCGGCGGCGTCACACGGCGCATGTTCGAATCGATGACGGTGCCAGTTTTGATGTCGCACTGAGGTGATTTCGATTCGGTTTTGCCTCACCTGGATCAACCGCTCGGGCGTGGCGTGAAGACTGACGACCAGTGGCTTTTTCAATGTCTCCAGCTGGTGCGGCAGCGGAATGCCCGGCACCAGTGGCACATTCGCAGTACGGACGCCGCGGTTGGCAAGATAGATCGAGGTCGGCGTCTTCGAGGTGACCGTTCCTTGATAAAGAGAAAAATATGACCGTACACAACCACGCCGTGGTCTGGGTCGATCACCGCGTCGCTAAGGGCCTGGAGGCCGTCGACGAGCGAACCATTCATGCCGACCTGGCAACGTCACATCTGCATCATAAGGCCAACACGATCGGCTCCGGCAAGGTCGAGGACGATCCGACCTTCCTTCCGCGCATCGATGAGGCGCTGGAACATTGCGAGGCGGTCCTTGTCGTGGGTCCCGGAAACGAGAAGACGCTGCTGCTGAAACATCTGAAGGAGAGCCGTCGTGCCCCGGGGGATCGCGACGTTCGCGCCGAGCCCTGCGATCATCCGACCGACCGCGAAATCGTCGCGCTCGGGCGGCGTCACTTCCATCTCGGCGAGCCCGTGCGTTGAAATCGGGCGCCGGGCTGACCGGCCGCAATCTGGCAGTTTGATGCATCTCAATGCGCGCCCGATGGCTGTCGGTATCGTTTTGCCGGAACCCCAGATATCGGAGAGGGATTGTCATGGCAGGGCTGTCTGAACGGGCCGTATCGGATTCCTCCCAATCGGCCGCCAATGCGGAGGCGGAAGCCTCCAAATTGAACCAGAGTGCACTGGAGTTCATGTTCGGCGCGCAAAGGATTATGTTTGAGGAATTCGTTTTCTTCACCGACGAGGTGCTGGAGCGAACTCGTACCGAAATGCATCTTTTCACGGAGTTCGTGGCGAAGATGGCGGGCGCCCATTCCGTCAAGGACGTCAAGACGATGTGTCAGGAATGCGGGCAGCATCAGCTCGACTTCCTTCGCCGCGACTCCGAACGGCTGTTCAGGCATGGCGAGCGGATGATCGCCACCACTTCGAACTTAATCAGCGGTCGCCGTTGAACTGATCGGCTAAATACCATGCAGCCGAAATCAACACTGCCAATGGCGGAAGTGACCATCTTGCCGCTTCGTGCCCGTTCCGCGGACCAGGGTGGCTATCGGCAGTCAGCCGTGCCGGCCGAACAGCCAGTTGCGCCGGTAACGCAAGGAACGAACGGCGAAACATATCAGGCCGATCGCGCCCTTCATGCGATGCTGGCGCGCATGAGCGGCGGCATTTCGCCAGCAGCGCTGCTGCTGGCCTATGCGGACTGGCTTTCGCATCTCGCCTGGTCGCCGCAGCGACAGATCGAGATTTCGCAGGATGCGCTGGTCGAAGCGAAGCGGTTTCTTGAAGCCGTACAACACTTCTATTCGCCCGGGCAGGGACCGTGGTCGCTGATCAGGCCGCCAGCGCAGGACAGGCGCTTCGATCGGCCGGAGTGGGAACATCCACCATTCAATCTGATGGCGCAGGCGTTTCTCCTGGGCCAACAATGGTGGCACAACGCCACCACGGGCGTGCGCGGCGTGGCGAAGCAGAACGAAGCGATCGTCGAATTTTCGGTCCGGCAGATGCTGGACGTGCTGTCGCCCTCCAATTTTGCCGCGACCAATCCGGAAGTGCTGCGGAAATCGTTCGAGAGCGGCGGCAAGAACTTCGTGCGAGGCTGGCATAATTTCTGCACCGACTGGATGAGCCTGGCGTCCGCGGGTCTTGGACCTGTCAAAACCGGCGATTTCGTTGTCGGCGAAACAGTCGCGACGTCGCGCGGCAAGGTGGTGTTCAGCAACGAATTAGTCGAGCTTATCCAGTATTGTCCGACCACCGGCAAGGTGCATCCGGAACCGATCTTGATCGTGCCGGCCTGGATCATGAAGTACTACATTCTCGATCTGTCGCCGCAGAACTCACTGGTGAAGTATCTCACCGGCGAAGGCTTCACCGTCTTCATGATCTCGTGGCGCAATCCGGACGCGGCCGACCGTGAGGTCGCCTTCGATGACTATCGAAAGCTCGGCGTCAAGGCCGCGCTCGACACGATCGGCGATATCGTGCCCGATCGCCAGGTTCATGCGCTCGGCTATTGCCTGGGTGGAACGCTGTTGTCGATATCGGCCGCGACCATGGCGCGTGACGGCGACGACCGCCTGAAGTCGATCAGCTTGCTTGCCGCGCAAACGGATTTCACCGAGGCCGGCGAGTTGACCCTGTTCATCAACGAAAGCCAGGTCGCGTTCCTCGAAGACATGATGTGGGAGCGCGGCGTTCTCGATACCACGCAGATGGCGGGCGCATTCCAGCTGCTGCGTTCCAACGATCTGATCTGGTCGCGACTCACCCGTGACTATTTGATGGGAGAGCGGGCGATGCCCAGCGATCTGATGGCCTGGAATGCGGATGCCACCCGTCTGCCTTACCGGATGCATTCGGAGTATCTGCGCAAGCTGTTCCTCAACAATGATCTTGCCGGGGGACGATATCTTGTCGAGGGAAAGCCGATCTCGCTTTCGGACATTCGCACGCCAATGTTCGTGGTAGGCACCCTTCGCGATCACGTCGCGCCGTGGAAGTCCGTCTACAAGATCCACTACCAGGTCGATGCCGACGTGACCTTCCTTCTTACCAGCGGCGGCCATAATGGGGGAATCGTGGCGCCTCCCGGCGAACACGGTCACAGCTATCGGGTCAAGACTGAAGTGGCGGACGCGACCTATACCGGCCCCGACGAATGGCTGAAGACTGTGCCGCTGGTTGAAGGATCGTGGTGGCCGGCATGGACGAAGTGGCTGGCAGCGCGATCCAGCGAGCCATCTGAGCCGCCGGGCATGGGCACAAAATCGGACGAGAGCGATCTGCCCGATGCGCCGGGCGACTACGTTCTTCACTAATTCCCCGAAGCCACCGATTGAGACCAGATTTGTCATCGGTCCGAGACTGTGCCGGGTTATCTTGCCGCGGTGGCAACACATTGCGTGGGACACCTTCACAGGGCCCGCGATCTGCCGGGTACTGAACACCGATGTCACCTATCGCCTGAGAAACCTGCTTGCACCGCGTTCAGTCGCGCTGATCCGAGCCAGTCCGCGGCATGGCTCGGTCGGCCGCGCCATCCTCAACAATAATCGCAAGGCCCAGTTCAAAGGCGAATTCGGCCGTCGTGATCGGCCGCGTGGAGCGGAAGTTTCGCGGGGCGGGCCCAGCGAATTTCGCCGTGCGGTGAATATGCGATCCTGTTGCGGTCGGATCTCAAGGGCAGGGGACTTGGCTGGGCCCCGATGCAGTATCGAATATGCGAAATCGAGGGATTGAAGGCCATTTCCGGCGACGTGCTGGCCGAAAACACGGTCATGCTGGCGATGTGCCGCAGTCTGGGCTTCGAGGTGGAATCGGATCCGCTCGAGCACGACATCTGCAACGTCAGGCTGACGCTCTAGTTATTGCACGAGCGCCCGCCGTAGCCGCGCACGGTCGACGGCGGCGGGATGCCCTTAATGCGAAAACAGGATCGGTAGCGGCGGTTTCGACAGCAGGCTCTTGGTGGCGCCGCCGAGGATGAACTCGCGCCATCGCGAATGCCCATAGGCGCCCATCACGAGAACGTCGACCTGATGCGAAACGGTGTAGGCTTCGAGCACGTCGCCGATCCTTCGGCCGTTGGCATCGACCTTGTCGAGCACCACGTCGATGCCGTGGCGCGCCATGTTTTTGGCCAGTGCTTCGGCGGAATGCCTGCTGTCCAGCTTCTTTTCGTTGGTGACGGTAACGATCCGCACCTTCCTGGCCTTTTCGAGCAGCGGCATGGCATCGGAAACCGCGCGGGCCGCGGCGCGACTGAAATCCCAGGCGACGGCGACAGTCCCGAGTTCGAACGGGCGCGCCCGCGGACTCTCAGGCAGAACGAGGGTAGGCCGCCCCGATCCGAATATCACGGCTTCGGCGTACCACTGGTCGTAGCTTTCCGGCACCGGCACCATGGTGAGGTCGCGAAGCCGCGCATGGTCTACCAGGAGATCCGGCACGGCGAAGGTCGGGCATTTTTCTAAATAGATTTCGTGCAGAATGCCGGCCTTGTTTGCGGCGGCGTCGAATGCCGCCAGCATGGCCCTGGTGCTGTTCCGGCTCTTTTCGGTTTCGCCCGCTATGATCCCGGGAATGTTGGCCGTCGAGCCGGAAAGGAAGTGCCCGGGCACTTCCACATGGACCTCGCAGGCCACCGCCGCCAGGTGAGCGCCGAAGGTTGCGGCGATCGCGACCGCATCCTCGGCAACCGAGGCCGGGGTGGGATCGGGATAACTCGTCAACGTCACCAGAATGTCCTTGAACGCCATGGGGCTCTCCTTTTTCCGGAACAAATTAGCGTCCGGTCGGCTTGGGCGATTGATCCATCGCAAGCGGCAGGATTTGCCAGCTCTAGGATTGCAGCCGCGGGCGCAGCACCGGCTTCAGGAGTTCGAGGGTGATCAGCGCGATGACTCCCGCGCCGAGCGTTAGGGCCAGGTCGTCGGCGTGCAGAGGTCCGAAGGCGAAGAGCTTGCTTGCCAACGGCCACAGCAGGGTGAGGGCCAGGATGGCGGCAACGGCCGCGAGTACCGCGGCCAGGGTCCAGTTTGGCCGCCGCAGCGCTGTCAGCAGTGACGCGCTGAAAGAACGGTTGACCAGGATCAGACTGACGATCACCACGACGAGCGAGAAGAATGCCAGCGCCCGCACTTCCGGCACCGGCATGCCCGACTGGAGCGCCAGGACGTAAATGGCTGCGACCACTGCGAAAGCCAGCGTCCCCTGCAGCAGGCTCCAGGCGACCAGCGCCCGCGAGAACAGCGGCTCGTCGGGCGAACGCGGCGGGCGACGCATGACGTCGTCCTCCTCGGTTTCTGCCTCGAATACCAGCGAGCAGACGGGATCGATGACCATTTCGAGAAAGGCGATATGGATCGGCCCGAACAGCAAGGGGAGGCCGAACAGCAACGGCAGCAACGCCAGTCCAGCAATGGGGACGTGAACGGCGAAGATGAAACTCATCGCCTTGCGCAAATTGTCATAGATGCGGCGGCCCAGACGGATCGCCTTGACGATCGAGCCAAAATCGTCGTCGAGCAGCACGATGGCGGAAGCTTCGCGCGCCACATCGGTTCCGCGGCCGCCCATCGCAATACCGATATGGGCGGCCTTCAGTGACGGCGCATCGTTGACGCCATCGCCCGTCATCGCGACGACCTCGCCATTGCCTTTGTACGCATTGACGATACGAAGCTTCTGTTCCGGCATGATCCGCGCGAAAACGCTTGCTGTCTCCACTCGGCTTGCCAGTTCAGCATCGCTCATTTTCTCTAGCCGTTCGCCGGTAATGAGCTCCCCGCGTTCGAAGCCGGCCTGATGTGCGATTGCATTTGCGGTCGCCGGATAGTCGCCAGTAATCATGACAGCCTTGATGCCGGCCGACTGGCATTCGCGCACCGCCGCGATGACGCCGGCGCGCAGCGGATCGGCCAGCCCGACAAGTCCCAGGAATTCGAACGTCAGTTCGCGCGGTGACCCAGGCCAGCTCGGCCCGGTATGCGTGGCACGGGCGGCACCCAATACCCGCAGACCAGCCGCGGCCATCTCATCGATCGATTGCATCAGCGCCGCGCGGTCCGTGGCGCCCAGCTTGCAAAGACCGGCGATTGCCTCGGGGGCACCTTTGGCGGCGACGACATATTCCTGACGCGAGCTGTCCGGCTGCCAGATATGGGTCACAGCAAGCAGGTCGGGACGGAGACCATAGGCGTGAACGAGCTTCCAGTTCGGGTGCTGACACGAGGGCTCTGCCAGCCGCTCGCGCGCCAGGGTATGGAATGCCCGCTCCATCGGATCGAATGGCTCCGGTGCGCTCGCGAGCAAACCGAATTCGCTCAAGTCGCGGAATTGCGCAGGCATTTCCGCCCCGTTGCCGGGTCGAAAAGCGTTCTCTCCTTTCAGCCTCAGCTCCACGATCGTCATCCGGTTCTCGGTGAGGGTGCCTGTCTTGTCGGTACACAGTACGGTGGCTGAACCCAGCGTCTCGATGGCGGCCGCGCGCCGCGTCAGCACGCGCGCGAGCGAGATTCGCCATGCGCCCATGGCCATGAAGACGGTCAGGACGACCGGGAATTCTTCCGGCAGCATCGACATGCCAAGCGCAATTCCGGCCAGTACAGCGTCCAGCCAGCCGCCGCGCATGGTTCCGTAAAGCAGGACCGCGAGCACGCTCACCGCGCCGCCCAAAACGGCAAACAGCCTGACAACACGTTGGGTTTGCGCCTGTAGGCGCGGCGGTTCGGTTTGGAGCCCGGCCAGCGATTGGCCGATCTTGCCGATCTCGCTTCGCACTCCGGTTGCCGTCACCTCCGCCAGTCCCGAACCTCGCACCACTAGCGAGCCGGAGAATACCTGAGGCAGATCGTCGCCTCCCGGCCGCTGAGGTCCGAACTCGGTACGATCGTCCCAAGCGACCTTGCGCACGGGGACGGATTCGCCGGTCAGAGTTGATTCGTCGGCTTGGAGATCCTGGCACTGGAAGAGAACGGCATCGGCAGGAACCCGATCTCCTTCGGAAAGGACGATGAGGTCGCCCCGTACCACATCGCGGCCTGTGATCCGCTTGCGCTCACCGTCGCGAATGACCAGCGCGCGGGGGCTTGTGAGGTCGCGCAGCGTCTCCAGAACGCGCTCGGTGCGGGTCTCCTGCACCACGGTGATCACGATCGACATTGTGGCAAAGGCGACCAGGATGATCGCCTCCTTCAGGTCGCCAAGCGCCAGGTAGACGATCCCGCCGACCACGAGCAGCGCCAGCATCGGTTCGCGTAGTACCTCGACCGCTATTCGAAACGGCGTGCGACGGTCGGGTTGTGGGAGCTCGTTATGTCCCTCGGCCTTCAGCCGGGCCTGGGCATCCGCTTCATTGAGGCCGCGGTACCGTCCTTGCGATTTCAGAAAATGAAACACTATGCCTCGTGATCTGCTCGGATCGATGTGAACATGGAGGGTGTCTCGACCTTGATGGCGTACGGCTTGAGCTCGACGCTTGCTACCGAGAGACGGTTAAACAGATCACGTCGGCGCGCGAGCGGCCACCAATCGTAGAGGAAAATTTCGAGAGGTCGCCAGTTGGCCACCCAGCCGAGGATCAAGAAGCTCTCTTCAGCCAGTCTCTTGAACGCGGATTCCGCCAGATAGCCCCCAGCTAAATGGGCCAGCAAAAAGCAGGCTACAAGTATTGAGGCGCCAATTGCCAGAGAGCGCCGGCCTACACGAAATAGCTCATTGAGATCACGTTGAACGACGAGGGCACGGCCGGAAAAATAGTGGTTGAAGGCCTCAACAAGCTCGTTGGAAGTCATTATCTGTGACTGCGTGTCTGGACTGTGCACCACAATCCTGATGGGGCGGTTAGCCAGCATCTCCTGTGCCCACCCCACGATGTAGTCCTCGGCCTCGTCGGCGAGATCTTTTTCCCGAAACGGAAAGGGATCGAGCGTGTGAAACAGCTGCGCGATGTCGTTTACGCGAATTTCGATCAGGTTTTCCGTGGCCTCAGACGTCGGCTCGCTGTTTGTCGCCATAGACTGTTGCCTTGCTTCGAGCGTTCCGAACCGCCAAGGACGTCGGGCTGCAAAACGGCAGGCCGAAAACGCCCCTGGTGTTCAGAGATACGACACTGCCGTTACGCGGTAGGTGTGCATTTTGCCGCGCTCGTTGATCGAAACATATTCGCCGACGACGAACCGCTCATCCGCAAAATGAAAACCGACCTCATCGGTCAGATCGCTTTCGCCGTCATAATGGAAGGCCCAGCCGCCGCCCGACCGACGAACGAGGTGACCATGCTTGTCTTGCTGGTCCGGGCGCTGGCGTACGACCCGACAGGCGTCGCGATGGTCGCGCCACAGTCCTGCATCGATGCGATCCTCGGAATCGAGCGGCGCCACGATGATATAGGCCACCTCGGCATCTCCCTCGGGATGGCCGGGCTCGCGGGCCAGCGCGAGGCGGAATTGCCGGAATTGCGCCGGCAGGGAAGCGTTCAGGATCGGCTTCGGCTTGGTCTTGGTTCTGGTCTTGGACATCTCGTATGGCTCCTTGGTTTTTCCGGTATGAGGCTGCTACCTTCGCCGTGATCAGTTCGGCTCGGACATGACTTTCGCCGCAGGGGCGGTTGCCCTGGATTTCTTCAGGCTCTTGACGATGATCGTGATCAGCGGCACCAGCACCAACGGCAGTACGCTGTTCAGGGGATGCTGCACCATGCCGGTGAATTGCGATTGCAGCGCGCGGACTTCGCTTTGCAGGGCCTCGACCGCGGAGCCGTGAATGTCAGTGGCCAGTTCGAGTTCGCGGCCCGAGGGCGGCCTACCGCCAACCACGAACAAGACGGCCGCGATCACGAAATTGGCGACGGCAAGAATCGCGGCCGCGGAAATCGCGCTCCAGATCTGCACCAGCGCGAAATACGCTGACAGCTCCAGCATCAGCAGGCCAAAAACCGCGATCAGCGCGGCAAACGCCCGCAGGCCCAACCCGACCAGCATGTGCCGCATCCGGATCTCGGCGATGATGCGGTCGGTGCGCCACAGCGCCCGCAGCTGCTTGACGACGTTCTCGCTGTTCACGTCAATGCCTCCTCAGCATGAAACCGATGGCAATGCCGAGCGCGAAGGCCGATGCCAGCGCCGCAATCGGCCGCTCCGCGATCAACCGCTCGACATGCTCCTCTTCCTCGCTCAAGGTTTCGCCGAGTTCGCGCAGGGTCGTCTTGATCGGCTCGGCGAGCGCTTCGGATCGGCTCTTTGCGGCCTCAAGCATGTCGTCGGCAGGCATGTTCAAGAGGCGCGACATCTCGCTTTTGAGCGCCTGCAACTCGTCACCCAGCCCGCCTGATTTGAACATCGCGCTCGCTCGCTTTCCTTGCGGTTCAAATTGTAGGTGAGACCGCAGCGACGCCTTTTGATTTGGGTCAACCGGGTTACTCAGGCGCGTCTGCCTTGAGGCAGGTCAACATGGGTGCCGCGCCCCGGGTCTAGAAAAAGGGAGCTATCTGATTGAGGGAACATCATCTTGGCGACCGCACCTCTGTTAACGGCGACGCCATCAGGCGATGCGCTCGAACTGCGTCCGGCGGGCTCCTGGACGGCTGCGAATGCGACGACGCTCGAACGGCTTTCCAATGACGTTGCGCCGCAGCTCGATCGCGCCGCCGCCATCAAGGTTGATATGACCGGGGTACGCGAACTCGATACGCTCGGCGCTTGGCTATTGGAAAAAATGTCGCGGCGGGCCACTTCGGCCGGCCACCGCGCCGATATCATTGGCGTTGCCGACAATTACGCCGGCCTGATCGACGAGGTCCGCCAGGTCAACCGGCGAATGCCGGCGCCGGCCCCGGCGCGCAATCCCGTCGTGGCAAAGCTCTACGATATCGGCCGTGCCACCATCGGTGCAGGCGAAGACGTCGCCGCATTCCTGCAGATGCTGGGCGCGCTATGCGTCGCTATCCTGGGCGTCCTGCGCCGGCCGCGATCGTTGCGGCTGACGTCGCTGACCTACCAGCTCTATCGCGTCGGCTGGCAGGCGATACCGATCATCGTGCTGATCACCTTCCTGATCGGCGCCATCATCGCGCAGCAGGGCATCTTCCATTTCCGCAAGTTCGGCGCGGATTCCTACGTTGTCGACATGGTCGGCATTCTCGTGCTGCGGGAGCTCGGCGTGCTGATCGTCGCCATCATGGTCGCGGGGCGTTCGGGCAGCGCCTATACCGCCGAACTCGGTTCCATGAAGATGCGCGAGGAGATCGATGCGCTTTCGACCATGGGACTGGACCCGATCGAAGTCCTGATGCTGCCGCGGGTTCTGGCGCTGGTCTGTGCGCTGCCGATCCTGAGCTTCATTGGTGCGATGGCGGCGCTTTACGGCGGCGGCCTCGTGGCCTGGTTCTACGGCGGCATGGGGCCGGCGATCTTCCTCGCGCGGCTGCATGACGCCGTCTCCGTCACCCATTTCGAGGTCGGCATCATCAAGGCGCCGTTCATGGCGCTGGTGATCGGCATTGTCGCCTGCAGCGAAGGCCTGCGCGTGAAGGGCAGTGCGGAGTCGCTCGGCAAGCAGACCACCACGTCGGTCGTCAAGTCGATCTTCCTGGTGATCGTGCTCGACGGGTTGTTCGCGGTGTTCTTTGCATCGATCGGAATGTAGCGATGCAGGATACGGCTGAACAATTTGCCATTCGGGTGCGCGATCTCGTGGTCGGCTTCCGCCGCCACGTCGTCATCAATCACCTCGCACTGGATGTCCGCCGTGGCGAAATCCTCGGCCTGGTCGGAGCTTCCGGCGGGGGCAAGTCGGTGCTGATGCGGACCATCATCGGGCTGATCCCGCGGCAGGGCGGCGAGATCGAGGTGATGGGTTCGCCGATCAACCACGATCGCGCCACGCGGAGCGCGGCCGGGCGATGGGGCATCCTGTTCCAGCAGGGGGCGCTGTTCTCCTCGTTGACGGTGCGACAGAACATCCAGTTTCCGTTGCGCGAGAATCTCGAGCTGTCGGACGCCCTGATGGACGAGATTGCGACCGCCAAGCTCGAAATGGTCGGGCTCAAGCCGGAGGATGGCGACAAGTTTCCCTCGGAATTGTCCGGCGGCATGACCAAGCGCGTGGCGCTGGCGCGTGCGCTCGCGCTCGATCCCGCGATCGTGTTTCTCGATGAGCCGACCTCGGGGCTAGATCCGATCGCCGCCGGCGATTTCGACGCCTTGATCAAGACACTGCAGCAAACGCTGGGGCTGACGGTCTTCATGGTCACCCATGACCTCGCCAGCCTCAATACCGTCTGCGACCGCGTCGCGGCGCTGGCCGACGGCAAGATCGTCGCCATCGGACCGATGCGCGAACTTCTTCAATCCGAGCATCCCTGGGTGCGGGCCTATTTTCACGGCAAGCGCTCCCAGATGCTGCAACCCAGAGCGAGCTAAAGAGATGGAAACCCGCGCTCCCTTCGTCATCGTCGGCGCCTTCGTCTTGGCGGCCATCGTTGCCGTGTTCGGCTTCGTCTACTGGCTGCAGAACACCGGCGGGCTCGGGCCACGCTCCAGCTATCGTGTGCAGTTCGAGGGCTCCGTTCCGGGACTGCTTGTCGGCGCGGCAGTGCTGTTCAATGGCATTCGGGTCGGCGAGGTGACGGAACTCGGCCTCGCGCCCGGCAACCCGCGCGGCGTTAATGCGACCATATCAGTCGCTTCGACGACGCCCGTGCGCGCCGACACCAGGGTCGGCCTGGAGTTCCAGGGCCTGACCGGCGTGCCTGTGATCGCACTCGAAGGCGGCATGCAGGTCGCGCAGAGTGGCGAGGTGCCGACGCTGGTCGCCGAGCAGGGCGCAGGGCAGGGCATGACACAGGCCGCACGCGATGCGCTGCGCAAGGTGGATACGGTGCTGTCGGAAAATTCGGGGGCGTTGAAGGACACCATCGCCAATTTCAAGGTGTTTTCGGAAGGCCTGGCCCGCAACACCGGTAAGCTCGACGGCATCGTCGCCGGCCTCGAGCGCATGACCGGGGTCACCGGTCCGCCGCCGAAGATCACCTATGATCTGCGCGCGCTGCAGAATCCGGGACCGGTGGGCAAGGCGATCAGCGTGCAATGGGCGATTCCAGAGCCAACGGCGGTCGCGATGCTGGAGACGCAGCGTTTCCTGTTCTCGCCGGCGCAGGAATACCCGGGGTTCGCGGAGGCGATGTGGGCCGATGCGTTGCCGAAACTGATCCAGGCCCGGCTGATC
The DNA here is from genome assembly GCF_009930815.1 of Bradyrhizobium sp. CCBAU 051011. Taxonomy (NCBI): domain Bacteria; kingdom Pseudomonadati; phylum Pseudomonadota; class Alphaproteobacteria; order Hyphomicrobiales; family Nitrobacteraceae; genus Bradyrhizobium; species Bradyrhizobium sp. CCBAU 051011. The sequence goes on from NZ_CP022222.1 coordinate 5,683,332, forward strand.
GAAAGCTTCGAGAACTATGACATCGCGCATGCGCCGCTGCGCATGGCCGACGTCGGGCAGACCGAATTCCAGCTGCTGATCGATGTCAGGCGGTTCCGCATTGCCGTTGAATCCGAACCGGCTGCCGAAATCGCGTTATCGGCCAGGATCGTCGACAAGAACGGCAAGGTCGTCGCCTCGCGGCTGTTCGAAGAACGCGAGAAGTTTGCGACCGTCGCGCCGGCCGAGGCGGTCGCCGCGTTCAGCGAAGCGTTCGGCCGAATTGCGAAGAACATGATCGCCTGGACGGTGCAGGCCCACTAATGTACCAGGACGGCCGGCCTCAACGATATATTATTCGGCGGTAGCAGGCGAGTGATCATCGCCTAACCAGACTCGAACCGACCACGCCGGCGGTTGCGCCTTCTGCAGTGTAGACGAACTGATCAATCGAAAACTCCGTCATTTGCGCCTTGACAATGGAGACTCGAGTTAGCGTTCGGCGCAAACTCTCGGTTCTCACAGGAATCCTTCAATGCCGACTTACAACGCCCTATCCGAACAATTATTGACGTGGGGGACATCGAACCGCGGTTTCGCCATAGCCGAGACGGAATTGATCGATCTGTCAAATGTGACCGAACCCGCCTGAGTTCGGGGCCTTCCTCCAGATAGGCCCATCGATACCGGCGGCCCTAGCGCATGCGTCACCATCAGCGAATGTCGCTGCTGTTCATCGCAATGGTCTTGGGGTCCTAAGATACGTCAGCGCAGAGAGGTGATCTTCACGGAGTAACATCTGATCGAGGGTGTCCAGGCAAGGTGGAGGCTAAAACTGGACCTGATCGTTTTGGCAGTTACGGCGAGGTGTCGTGCCGAAGCCATTCAGCACTGATGAGCGCGGTTGAAAATTACGTCCCAATTCAATTGATCGTATGCCTAGATGTGAGCTTTCAGGAGGTTGTCCATCCAGTCCTGAACGAGGAAGCTGAAGTTGTCGAAGCTTTAGCCAATCCCCGGAGGACCGAATGGACACCCATAAGAATGCGCCTCTGACGCCGAAAGGTCGAGAGGCCATGGTGCGGAGCGTGATCGAGGGCGGCCTGACGAAGGCCGCAGCCGCGCTCCGGTTCAACGTCACAGCGAAGACGGTCGCCAAATGGGTCAAGCGCTCCCGGGAGGAAGGTGTTGATGGGTTGCGTGATCGCTCCTCACGGCCCCATTCATTGCCAGGCCAAACCCTGCCTGCCACATGCGCTGCGGTCGAGGCGCTGCGCCGACAGCGCCACACGGGCAAGCAGATCGCGGCCGAACTCGGCATCTCTCCGGCGACTGTCAGTCGTGTCCTGCGGCGACTGGGATTGAACCGGTTGCGCGACCTGGAACCGGCCGAACCGGTGCGGCGCTACGAGCGTGAACATCCCGGCGAACTGATCCACATCGACATCAAAAAGCTCGGCAAGTTCAACCAGGTAGGCCATCGCATCACCGGCGATCGAACCGGTCAGAGCAACCTGCGTGCCCGCGGCGAAGGGCCTGGCTGGGAATACGTCCACGTCTGTATCGACGATGCTTCCCGGATCGCCTTCAGCAAGGTCATGAAGAGCGAACGGCAGGGTTGCGCCGTGGCCTTCCTCAAAGCTGCGATCGCTTACTACGCCAGCCTGGACGTCAGGGTCGAGCGGGTGATGACCGACAACGGTTCTTGCTATAAATCGCGCGCCTTCCGCAAAGCCTGCCAGCGCCTCGGCCTCAAGCACATTCGCACCAAGCCATACACGCCGAAGACCAACGGTAAGGCCGAACGCTTCATTCAGACCAGCTTGCGCGAGTGGGCTTATGCCCGCGCCTACAACACCTCAGGAGAACGCGCCGCCGAACTGCCAAGATGGCTTCACCGCTACAATTGGCATCGCCCTCATGGCAGTATCGGCGCGATGCCACCCATCAGCAGACTCGCTCTAACCGGGAACAACCTGTTGAGGCTCCACACCTAGAGCGCCTGCAGCGGCCTATCTTCGAAGCGATCCGATATAGGCGGCGATATCGCCCGCTTCGTTTCGGCTCAGCGGAAAATTTGGCATCTTAGGATGTGGCTCCAGCAGAAAGAACGCCAGTTTCTCGGCGCTGAAATCCGATTTTTGCGCTATTGCCGAGAACGGAGGAACATCTGCACTGGCCTGCTTCTGCTCGCTGCCGACGACGTGACAGGAAGCGCACCAGCGATTTGCGAGTTCTGCACCATGATCCGCATCGGCCGCCATCGCCGTCGATAGGGTCAAACTGATCATACCAGCGACAAGAAACAGACCCCAGTCCCGGTTCATCCGCGTAGGGCGTTGTATTGACCTCAGAATTGACTGGTATCGCAGTCCGCTCATTCGATCACCCCTCTGGGCGCGCGGATTCGTTCGTGAGGTATCCTCGACGTGCCTTTGATATCGCTCAATGCGACGTTTGGCGAGACTCATAAAGTCACTAAAGTCGCCAACGAACCGCCTGAACGGGGTGCCGACCGCTCGACGCAGGCGGCTTAGGAGTTGGGGCAGGCCCCGGCGGTTTTCGTCGGGGCTCCAACTAAATCGGGCGCCGGCCATGACTGTCATTTCCGTGCCCTTTCGCGCCGTGCTCGTGATGCGATCAAGGTTCACCGAGAATGCCTCGGCATCGCGTGCATCGGTCGATCCAAGAGACTCAACGAGCAAGAGCAGGTGAAACGATCGCCGGGCCACGCTTGATAGGAACGTTTTGAATTTCTTTCGCAATCGGTCAGCGAGTTGCCCGCCGGTAGAGCCGGAGTTGATGCACAAGCTGGAAATGAGCCACCCACCTGATTCTTTCGACTGGACATCGCGCTATTGCGAGGGCTTTGCATAAGTTGGCGTCGGATGATTCTTTAGCGAGAGATTCGCTCCCGATGGCGGAGCGGCAGATCGGTCAATTGAGCTTTAAGGACGAGCTGGTGAGTGATGGTGCTCGGGCCAACGCGCCGCCGGAGCGGGTGTCAGAGCTGCTGCTGTTACTGCAGCATTGGTATGGGCTCTCTGCGATGGATCTAGCTTAATCTGTTTGGATTTCGGTGCGCGGTTGATCCTCGCCGTTCCAGGGATATATGCGCGGGATTGCGTAATTCAGCCCCGAAGCGACCGCCACCGCAAGCGCGGTCGCCCAGACAAATTGCATCCAGTCGCTTGGTCGCAGCGCACCAAGCGAGACAATCACCAGAAGTATCGGAATGTCCAAGAAATGCGTGAACGACGCGAGCTGCTCGTTGCGCGCTCGCGCAAGCTCCGGGGTCACTCCTCGTGCGGCAATGGCTTGGCGCGTCAGACGCCGCAGCCGCATGAAGTACAGGCGCGTGATCGTGTTCCTCTCGATGAATTCGAAGGCGAAGAGAAGGACCATTCCGGCAAGCCACGGGACACTCAGAAAGTCCCACCCACCGTGGTAGGAGACGATCAACCACGTGCCGCTCGCGAGCAGAAGGAGCGCCCCCGGAACGACTAGCCCATCGTAGAACACGGCGATCAAGGTCACCGCCTGGGCGAAAAGCTTCAGGTCGCGCACTTGGCGCGAACGCATATCAGAGACGAAGACGCCGACGAGGCCGGCCGACATAAGCATGAGGCCGAGCAGATGGGCAAAGCGCAGTAGCAGGTAGGCGTCCATTGCACCATTCGTCCTCACGCCCCCGAGCGGCATACCAGAATGTCACATTGCCCCCGGGAAACGTTGAGATTCCTCAAAGGTGCCCATTCCACCGCTGCTAAAATAGCTGTTATTGATGTGGAGGCGATCGATGGATGACTCATTCAGGCGGAAAATCCTTGCGCTCCTGGATCAACACCGCACCATGAGAATTGCGACGCTCCGGCCGGACGGATGGCCACAGGTGACCACCGTGGGATATGCGAACGACGGCTTTGCGATCTACTTCCTGTGCGGCCCGGATAGCCAAAAAGCGTCGAACCTGGCGTGCGACGACCGCGTGTCACTGGCCATCGATGACGATCCCGCCCAGGTTATGGACATCACTGGGCTATCCATGGCGGCGCGGGCAAACGTCGTGGCCGACCCTGCCGAAGCCGAAAAGGCCATGGAGCTCCTGATGTCGCGGTACCCGGACCAGAAGGGGGTCGACCTACCGATACCGAAACCTTCCGAAGTCCGCATCTTCCGCCTGACACCGACGGTCATCTCTGTGCTCGACTACTCCAAGGGCTTTGGGCACACCGATCTCGTCGCCTGCTGAAGACACACCCGGCTGATCGAGCCGAGCCTTGACTGCGGCTACCGCATGCGGCGGAACAGCGGCTCGGTTGGCAAAGCAGCCGCGGAACGTTTTCCTGCCCTGCGCTCGATCATGAGCTGCAAGGAGTCTGCCCATGGAGGAGCCGCGCAACCGGGTTGTTCAAGTCAACCGCTTCGGCGGTCCTGACGGGCTGGAGGTCGTCGAAGCTCCGCTGCCGTCGGCCGGCCGGGGCGAGGTGCGGGTCCGCGTGCTCGCCTCGAGCGTGGTGTACACCGATGTCGTCATCCGGCGCCACCTCTACCCGCAAACGATGCACCTCCGGCCGCCGTTCGTGCTGGGCTACGACGTCGTCGGGGAAGTCGATCAGCTCGGCGAGGGCGTGAGCGGTTTTCAGCTTGGCGAGCGCGTGGCCGATATGACGGTCGTGGGGTCGAATGCCGCCTATCGCACGCTCCGGGCCGACGAAGTGACGCGCATGCCGGCGGGCGTCGACGCGGCGGAGGCGGCAACGCTGATCTTGAGTTGGACGACCGCATACCAGCTCCTTCACCGGACGGCCCGGGTGCAACCGGTCCAGCGCGTGCTGGTGCATGGAGCCGCCGGCGCCGTCGGTCAGGCACTCCTCACGCTTGGCCGGATGGCCGGACTTGAGCTGTGGGGCACCGCGCGCGGCGAGCACGCGGCGCTGGTTCGCGAGCTGGGCGGCACGCCGATCGACTACCAGCGCGAGGACTTCACACGCGTCCTGCCAGGCGGGTTCGACGTCATCTTCGACGGCATCGGTGAGGGCGGCGGCCGCCGCTCGTTGGCGGCGCTCAAGCCCGGCGGCCAACTCTGCGCCTATGGCTACACGGCGGGCGTGCAGGCACAGCGTCGGATGCTCGCCATTCTGGTGTCGATGGCGCGCCTGTATCTGTGGGGGTGGCTGCCAGGCGGCAAGCGTGTCCGCTTCTACTCGATCAATGCGATGCGGGCGCGCCATCCGGCCTGGTTCCGGGAGGACCTTGAGCGGCTCTTCGAGCTGTTGGCTAGTCGCGCGATCCAGCCGCGCGTCGCCGAGCGGATTTCTTTCGATGAGGTCGCCGAGGCGCACCGCCGGCTCGAAGCGGGCGGTCTCGAGGGTAAGCTCGTCCTCTGCCCGGACCTCCCGCCGCGGCGCGACCGGACGCCACCTCAGCGCGAGCCGGACTCCACTTCCCTCTAGGCCACGCTTGCGACCTTGCTCCGGGTGTCGGTTCGCAAATTTCGCGCGCAGTGATCGATGATGGTCCCGGCCGTGTTCCTGACCACGAGCGCTCGGATCAAGGAAGTTTGACAGCCTCGAAATCGGCCTTGGGGCCAAATCCGAGTGTCTTGACGAGCGACACGTGGTGACCGCGCGTCGTGATGTTGTCGTCATGCACGGCGAAAGCCCACGTTGTAGACGCCACCCTCCCCAAGGGGTTTGTCGTCATCATTCGTCAGACCGAGCGGGCGGACCATCATGTTGGTCCACAAGCCGTCCTTCCAGCTGGCGATCGCGTTATTGTTGGCTGCTGACCTCGCGGAATCCTCGCGGCTGATCGCGTAGTCGGAAATTAGATCGCCCGCTTTCCAACCTGCATTGGGGTCGAACGGCACCGCATTCTGCTCGCGGATCAGGAAGTGGTCGCTCTTGCGCAGTTGGTCGGCAGATATCGATTTGTGAATGCGCTTGAAGTCGAGGCATGTGAATTCCTGCGGTGAACCTTCGTCGCTTCAAAAATAGCAAATCTTCCAGTCTTTCCCCGGACATCGTTCTCCTATGTCAATTAAGGGGCAGGATCGCCATTTAGGTGGCAGGTTGAGCGATGATCTCGCAAAAGGGGAATTGTTTGCCGTTTGATCGAGATCAATGCGGATGACGACTAGGTAGCTTGATTCTATTCCAAATAAAAAAGACTCCTCGTTCTCGAGGCGGACGATAAGGGCAAACAAGGGAGGGCGTAATAATGGAAACAGAATCCAATATTCGGCGCCAGTGGGGAAAGGTTTGTCCCGGATGCGGCGAGGAGGTGGTTGCTCCAGATCGGTCCGAATTTGTCAGCGAACGGCTTGTTCTCAATCTCTGGTCTTGCACGGAATGCGGTAATCGGTTCGAAACTGCGTGGACGCCCAAAGGGGTCGCACCAAAGCAAAGCGACATAGATTGGGAAGCGGTATTTCCGCCACTCTTGGTGGCTTAAAATTATCGCAGGCCAACAAAGATGGTTTTATGCCGTGAAGTTTCATCCGGCTGACACGCGAGCAGCAGCAGGATGTCATCAGCCGCACCTTCCACGACCCAGTCTGAGGGAGGGCTACCATGTCACATCTCGGAATCCTAGAGCCCGGTAACCGCCACGATCTACGCGTCGAATTTCCCCGAACGCGCCGGATAAAAGCCAGGCGCCGGAGGAGGCCGGCGGCGAATTCGGCTACGCCCATTCCTACGAGACCTCATCACGCTACGACGGGCCCGGCGTCCGGGTCGTCCTCTTCGTCTCGGGCTGCCTGCTGCGCTGCTCGTATTGTCACAACCCCGATACGTGGCATTTAAAAGATGGAACATACGTTCAGCGCAACAGATCATCGCTCGGTTCGGCGGCTTTGCGCCGGCACTACGCGCACTTGACGGCGGCCTGACTATTTCGGGCGGCGAGCCAATGGTGCGGCATGCCGGAACCGATACTTGCTGGCGCCAAGAAGATGGGTCTCCACACGGCAATCGAGACGTCTGGATATCTCGGAGATAAAATCGACCACAAATATCTGTTGCGTTCAAATGGAAGGCAATGAAGCTCGACTATCAGCACACCGGAACGCCCACTCCGACGCCCGAGCTTGTCAGTCGCGTGATCGGACAATTCCGCAACGCGGGCTGCAATGTCCGCTAGTCGGCTCAATAGCGCGGGGCGAACGATCTCGGTAGTCAATCACGGCAGCGTGTGCGGAACTAATTGGGGGATGATTTTCTGAGGAGGTTCGAAATGTACAGGCGCGTTTTAGGACTCACGATATCTGCTCTCATGCTGGCGTATGGTGCTGTCGGTGCGATTGCTCAGGACCGAATGATGTCTCAGTCAGATCAGCAACAAGCACAATCCCATCCCGTGGGCCACGAAGGGGCCGGCACGACTGGGCAAGGAGGTATGATGGGAGGAGGCATGATGGGTCGCGGCATGATGGGCGGGGGCGGAATGGGGCCCCCCATCATGTTGCGTATGATGTTCGCTCTGATGGACGGCGAGGGCGACGGGACCATCTCATTAACGGAGTTTCAGGTGCCTCACGAGCGAATTTTCAAGGCAATGGACAGCAACAAAGATGGACGGCTTACCCAGGAAGAGATGCAAGCGTTTATGCACGGGAAATCGGTTCGGCAGCAGTAGGAAGTTCGATCGATCCCTTCCATGCCCGTTATCCTGAACGCTCTGAGAGCTCTGGGTGATTGGAAATTGTCTCAGTCGGCCGCGGCTGTGGAGCGTCGAGACCATGCGTGAACGAACGGCAGGTTTTGACGCAATGCGACGGTTCATTTTTTACGAGCAATAAAACGTCGCAAGAGCTTATCGATTCGCAATCAAAGCGGGCATCGGCTCGAAGCGGCGGACTGCCGGCGTTGTTAATCGGCCTCCCGTTCGGACCGCCTTCCTTATTTGGAAACGGCTGCCAACGTATTGAAATTGCTAGAGGGCGTTCTCGCGCCTTCATCCGAAGCGCAGGTGGAGCGTACCCATGTTGCCCTTTACGTCAGAGCAATTCCTTGGGGTGTTTGTGAATTACAACCAAGCCATTTGGCCTATCCAAATTGCAGCGTATGTGCTCGGCACCCTCTCAGTCGTATCACTCTTTCGGAAAACACGAGCCGCTGATCGCGTCATCACCGGGATTTTGGCCGCGATGTGGCTGTGGACCGGTGTTGCCTATCACGCACTTTCATTCTCCGCGATCAATAACGCTGCCTACATTTTTGCTGCGCTGTTCATCGTCCAGGGCTGCTATCTTGTTTATGCAGGCGTGTATCGCGATCAAGTTCGTTTTGGCCTGCGACCCATCCTAACGACCGGAGTGGGAATTTCCTTAGTGGCCTATGCAGCGATCGCTTATCCATTGATTGGCTTAGCCACTGGGCATCGTTATCCCGAGATGCCAATGTTCGGCGTCACGCCTTGCCCAATAACAATTTTCACGTTTGGAATGCTGCTGCTGACCTTGCGTCCTGTGCCGAGCTGGCTTTTTGTTGTTCCTTTCGTCTGGTCATTGATTGGTGGCAGCGCCGCCGCTCTCCTGAATGTGCCGCAAGACTGGCTTCTGCTCGTGAGCGGCTTCATCGCTTCGCTATCAATCTTTTTCCGAGATCGACATCGGACCCTACAGAGTACCCGGGCTGCGTAGGAGCAAGTTTGTGCACTTCTTCGACCGGGTCGAGCTATCAGCAAGTCGGGCCATATCCGCAATGCCGCGAAAACAGAAGCAAATTCCGAGCATTTGCTGCTCCACAATCGGCCACCGCGGCCCGCCGGCAGGAATGCGAAGAGAAAGCTCGACTGGAGCCGTGAACCGGTTCGCCTATTCGAGGGACAGATACGCCAGCAGGTTGCCAAGCTGGTCCGGCTCGAGCTGAAAGGCGGACATGGTGGGATGGCCGGTTGAGATGACTTGGCCAGTGCCTCTACAAGGGTCTCGATCGGGTAACGCTCATGCAGCGTCCGAAACGGCGGCGCAATCTTGAGCCGGCTCGGCGAGACCCTGTCGATTGAATGACACTTCGCGCAATTCTTCAGCGCAAAGGTTAGCCGGGCTACTCTTGAGGCGAAGCCGACTCTGCCGGCGTCAAGGTGGCGAGACTAAACGCCAGCATCATCAGAACTCGTTCCTTTGCAGCTCCGCCTCTGTGGAATGCGCCATTTACTCAGGACGTCGCAGGCAAAGATTAGGGACGATAGACCGGAGGTAGTCGTAATCCACCTCACCGATACAGGACCCCCCGGGCGGGGCCTTGATATACCTCAAGCAAGGCTTGCTGCTTGCGCCTATGATCGCCGAAGGGCTTCACAGGATAGATATTCCCGACTGCATCGATACTGCCGAAGTCTCGACGCCTGTCAAATGTGGGCTAGGAGTAAATGAAGGTCGAGCTTGCACTGCCACCGTCGAAGCGGGATTTGCGGCTAGATCTGTTCCGCGGCCTCGCCAACTGGCTGATGTTCCTTGGCCACGTCTCCACCAGCGTGCTGGCCTGGTTTTCGTTCCGGAATTACGGCTTCAGCGACGGCGCCGACCTGTTCGTGTTCATCTCCGGCTACACCTCGGCGCTCGTCTTCGGCAGACGAATGCTCGAGGGCGGCTTCGTCTTCGGAACGACAAGGCTGCTGCGGCGCGTGTGGCAGATCTACGCCGCCCACATCCTGCTGTTCGTGTTCTATCTGGCTTCCGTCCATTTGCTCTCAAACAGCTTCAACGCGCCCGGTCTCATAGACCGGTTCAATGTCGTGCCGCTGCTGAACGCACCGGTCGAAACCATCACGCAAGGGCTGTTGCTCCGGTACAAGCCGCTGAACCTCGACGTGCTGCCGCTCTACGTCGTCCTGATGGGTGCCTTTCCGCCGGTGCTCTGGCTGATGCTCAGGCACCGCAACTGGGTGATGCTGGGATCTGTATCGCTGTATTTCGCCGCCCGGCAATTAGGCTGGAATCTGCCCTCCTATCCATCGGGCGTTTGGTATTTCAACCCGTTCGCGTGGCAGCTTCTTTTCGTGCTTGGCGCATGGCTGGCGCTCGGTGGCGCCAATACGCTGCATTTCCTGGTGCGCTCCCGGGCCGTCCTCGTGGTCGGGCTGGCTTATTTGCTTTTTGCGGCCGTCATGACGCTATCCGGGCTGATACCGGAGCTTCAGACGTTGTTTCCGCGCGTTCTGTTCGACGCCTTCAACCCGAACGACAAGACCAATCTGGCGCCCTATCGCTTCCTGCATCTCGCCATCGTGATCATTCTGGGTGCGCGGTTCATACCGATCGATGCGGCAGGGCTGCAGGCTGCGATCTGGAAACCGCTGATCAAATGCGGCCAGCAATCCCTCGAAGTGTTTGCCGTCGGCATCTACCTTTCATTCATCGGGTATTTTATCCTGACGATGACTTCCGACGGGATTATCGCTCAATTGCTGGTTGGAACCGCCGGCATCGTAATCATGACGGCCGTCGCCTACTACCGGTCCTGGTCGAAGCGCGTTGAAAAATCTGCTCACGGCTATGCTAATCAGCCTGCTAACCAAAATCGTCACGCGCCGGCTGCCGAACTGGTCCAGCCAGATATTAAGTTAGTCGGCTCCGCCTGAAACCAGAGGACGATTACCGGCAACGAGCGGAGAATCGAACGGCGCCCAAACTGCCGGCGTGGATCTCCGGGATTCGATCCATCGCGATCAGATAATCACGCGACGCGATTCCATGTGCGCTTGCAGGGCGCGGGCGAATGATTCGAGGGATGCTCGAATTCATGATGGCCGCCCGTCCGGTGCATTACCTCTATGCAGTCGGCATTCAGGCGCTCGTTGTCGACCAGACGTTCCGCAAGCACAAGCGCTTCAGACGGACCCTCCGACCGGACATCGACCTGACGCTGGAGACACTTGGAACTATGGCCATCGGAATTCAACAGATCCTTGTAGAAGGAAACGCGATAATCGTTCATCTCGCACTCCGATCCTTCCGTCACGCTCGGGCGGCGTAGCCTCAGGCTTCCAAATCTGCCAGCCGCTGGCGAACGCGGAGCGCGGGTGTTCTTAATGCCGTGGCCGACGTTACTTTGGCCCAATGTGATGGGGGTCGCTCCTCGGGCCGCCGCTGTAGTGATGGCTGCCGCGGGGGCCAGCCTTACCGGTGGTTACGCCGGTATGCTTCTTCTTGCCCATGTGATGAGGGTCGCTCCTCGGGCCGCCACTGTAGTGGTGGCCCGTTGTTTCGGTATCGGTCTTCTCGGTCTGGGCCATCGCCGGCAAGGCGACGAGCGAAAGCGCAGTAGCGGCGACTAGGAGGTTGCGGGTGATCATGTCTGTTTCTCCGAGCTAGAGGACAGACTGAATTAGATCAGGGTGGCGGTTTCGCACTTTGCGGTAGATCAATTTTGCACGACTTTGAAAGACTGAAACTTCCAGCCCGTTAGGGAGCGGAGTTGCTACGACAGGAGATCGTCATGAGCGGGGACGCGCCAGTGTCAGTGTTGCGGTGCCGGGCGCGGCATAGAATCGAGCTTCGCATCGGTGGAATGACCTGCGCCCATTGCCCGCCGGCCATCGAGAAGGCTGTCGCGGCGGTGCCGGGGGTAAAGTCGGCAAGCGTCAACTCAAGCACCAGAATTGCGAGGATTGATTACGATCCTGCACGAACGAAGGTCTCGGACATACTTCATGCCATCCGTACCGTTAGATATACGGCAGGGACCGCCACGATGCGCGTTCCAATCCAGAACATGCATTGCAGCTCTTGCCTCGTTCGTGTCGAGCTTGCGCTGCAGATGACGCCTGGGGTTGTTGCGGCTCGTGCGAGCCTCGGAACCAATGCCGCGGATATCGAGTATCAACCGGAGAAAGCAGACTTTGCGACCATCCGAGAAACGATCGAGTCGGCCGGTTACCGGGTTGCCGAACCAAAAATCGACGCGAAAGCCGAGTTGCTCGATCCCGCCGAAGCAGCCAACGAGCAAGAATACCGCACATTGATGCGAAAGTTCTGGTTTGCAGCCGTGATTTCGGTTCCAGTCATGGCGCTAAGCTATCCCGATCTGGTTCCGGGTTTGCGGGATTGGATGCCGATGGGCAGCGAAACCCGCCGGATCGTTTGGGCGCTTCTCGGCGTGCTGAGTTTTCCCGTGCTAGTCTGGGCCGGTTCGCAATTCTTCGTCGGCATGTGGGACGCGCTGAAACATCGTGCCGCCAACATGCATACCCTGATCGCAGTCGGCATCAGCGCGGCCTTTGCCTATTCGGTCGTTACCGTTGCGTGGCCGCAAATCTTTCCGAGTATGGCACTTGCCGAGGTTTTCTGGGACGTCACCGATGTTGTCATTGCACTGGTCGTCCTCGGGCTTGCGCTTGAAATCAAGGCCAAGGGCCGAACCTCGCAGGCGATCAAGAAGCTGATTGGATTGCAGGCGAAGACTGCGCGCGTAATCCGCGAAAACAAAGAGATCGATATCGCCGTTGAAGAGGTGGTTGTCGATGACACGGTAGTCGTGAGGCCGGGCGACAAGATTCCCGTCGATGGTCGTGTGAACTCTGGCTCGAGCGCCGTGGATGAATCGATGATCACTGGGGAATCCATGCCTGTCGAGAAGCAGGTGGGCGACGAGGTGATCGGTGGTACGCTCAACAAGACGGGCAGCTTCCGCTTTACTGCAACCAAGGTCGGCAAGGACACCGCACTTGCAACGATCATCAACATGGTCAAGGACGCGCAGAGCTCGAAGGCCCCGATCCAGCGCGTTGTAGATACGGTGTCCGGCTATTTCGTGCCATCGGTGATGATCCTGGCGGTTCTGGCCGCGATCGTCTGGTACGATTTTGGACCGGAACCGCGACTTGTATTTGCAATCGTGGTTTTCGTGACGACCCTGATCATTGCCTGCCCGTGCGCGCTCGGTCTCGCCACGCCAACTTCTCTAACGGTTGGAATCGGCAAAGGAGCTGAGAATGGGATTCTGATCCGGTCGGGTGACGCACTTCAGGCCGCCGAAAGGCTCGATGCCGTCATTCTCGACAAGACCGGAACCATCACCAAGGGCGAGCCGGCGCTTACGGATGTGGTCGTTACCAAAGGTTACGACGAAGCAGAAGTGCTCCGCCTGACGGCGTCACTGGAGCGCGGGTCCGAGCATCCCCTCGGCGAGGCAATCGTAAGGGGAGCTAGGGCCCGTGACCTGAAGCTTTCTGATGCGACTGAATTTTCCGCTATTCCCGGACACGGCGTCGGCGGCAAGATCGATGGCCGTGGAGTCTTATTTGGCAACGCCAAGCTGATGCGCGATCGCGGAATCGCAATCGATATGCTGGAAGGGGATTGGGGCCGTCTGGCCAATGAAGGCAAGACGCCAATGTATGTCAGCGTTGACGGCAAGTCCGCCGGACTGGTGGCGGTCGCCGATACGGTGAAGCCGGATTCGAAGGCCGCGATCGACACCTTGAAGGCGCTCGGTATCGAAGTCGTGATGCTCACCGGCGACAATGAACGGACCGGACGCGCTATTGCGAGGCAGGTTGGCATCGAGCGGGTGCTGGCTGAGGTCTTGCCCGATGACAAAGCTCACGAGGTGCAGAAGTTGCAGCTCGAAGGAAAGTCGGTCGGGATGGTCGGCGACGGCGTCAACGATGCTCCGGCGCTGGCTCAGGCTGATGTGGGCTTTGCGATAGGGACGGGCACCGACGTCGCCATCGAAGCCAGCGATGTCACCCTGATCAGAGGGAGCCTGATAGGCGTTGTGACCGCAATCGAGATCAGCCGCGCAACCATGAGGAATGTGCGCCAGAACCTGGTTGGCGCATTCGGCTACAATGCCCTCGGCATTCCCGTAGCAATGGGCGTGCTTTATCCCTTCATGGGACTTCTGCTCTCGCCCCTGATTGCCGCGGTCGCCATGGCATTCAGCTCGGTTACCGTTGTAACCAATGCCAACCGGCTTCGACTGTTTAATCCCCGGAGGACCGCATCATGAGCCCCGATCGTTGGATCGCTACCGCGGCCGGCTTGGCGCTGATCGCATTTATCGTCTGGTTTTTCTGGCTTAAACGCTCGACGGGGTTTCGCGCCAGCGAAACCACGGGCGGCTACCAGGAAGCAATGATTTTGGTAAAGGGGGGCTATACGCCCGACACCATCATTGTTCGAAGCGGGCGGCCTGTCCGGCTGAACTTCCGGCGGGAAGAGACGGCGTCCTGTTCGGACAAGGTGATCTTCGCCGACTTCCAGAAGAGTGCCGACCTCCCCACAGGGCAGACTGTCGCCGTGGAGTTACTGCCGAAGTCGCCCGGCGAGTTTGGCTTTGGCTGCCCGATGGGGATGTTCCGGGGGAAGCTGGTCGTTGAGTAGCTTTGCGCACTGATGATCCTGTTCTTGGACGCAGGGTCGTCGGCGAGAGTGGCTCGGCTTTAAGTCCGGCTTCGAGTTTCTTCAGGTGCCGATATTGCAGGCTTGGGACCGATGATGCCGTCGGCAAGCTTGCAAACGCGGGCAAGCAGAATGCCGAAGCATCGTATTCACCCCCGTTCGTAGTCCGAGCCTCGATTGCGGACTAATGCCTCTTGATCTGAGTCAAAACGGCATCTTCGAATCAACCTAGATTGCCATCGGTTAGGAGGAATTGCCGATGTCAGTGCAAGATCATTCCAGCCATCAAGAGCCCACCCGCGCGGGAATGTCCACGAAATCGCGCGTGGGGCTGGTCCTGGTCGGGTTCCTGATCATCGCCGGCGCGCTCCTGTTCACCGAACATCAGGCCCATGTTTTGGGATTGCTGATCTGGTTGCCGCTGCTCGCCTGTCCATTGATGCACCTGTTTATGCACGGCGGACACGGTCGTCACGGAGGTCGTCAACACGATAGCGACGGGAGATTGTCATGAGCGGGGACGCGCCAGCCTATGGCTTATGGGGTCTTGTCATTATCAATTCAGCGGTCTTTATCCTGTTTGCCTATAGCTTCTTCAAGCCTCAGACGCCGCGGGATTGGCGTTCGTTCAGCGCCTTCAGTGGCTTTCTGGTGGCATTGTTCGCGGAGATGTACGGCTTCCCACTGACGATCTATTTTCTGTCTGGTTGGCTGCAGTCGCGCTTTCCGAGCATCGATTGGTTCTCGCATGACGCGGGTCATTTGCTGGAAATGATGTTCGGCTGGAAGACCAATCCGCACGCAGGTCCATTCCACATCCTGAGCTTCGTGTTCATCGGCGGAGGGTTCATCCTGATCTCCACCGCCTGGAAAGTTCTCTATGACGCGCAGCAGACGCGTTCGCTCGCCACCACCGGTCCTTACAGCTACGTGCGTCATCCGCAGTATGTCGGATTCATCCTGGTGATGTTCGGCTTCCTGCTGCAATGGCCGACCATCCTGACGCTCGCGATGTTTCCCGTGCTGACGGTGATGTATGTCAAGCTGGCGCGAAGCGAGGAGCACGACGCCAGGTCCGAGTTCGGCGAAGCGTACGCCAAATATGCCGCCGAGGTGCCCGGATTTATTCCGAAGCTTGGACGGCTCCTGGGCCAGCCTCCCACAGACGAGTATCGGCATGGTTAGCTGTTCGCGACGGCAAGCTATTGCGGCGGCTCTTCGCGCTCTCTGTGTTGGCGCGCTGCCGCTCGTTGGAGCGATGTCGCTGCAGCGCAGGACACGCGGCAATCCAAAACGGCCGGCGGGATGACGGTCTATCTCGGTGTCGTGCCGGCGGAGATTGTGAAAGGGTTGGGAGCAGCCGGCCACGAGTAAGAGCCGATGCACGGCCGCGTCCCAAAAGGCTCGCATGCGTATCACGTTGTCGCTGCCGTGTTCGATTCCGCGAGCGGTGCCAGGGTGGCGGATGCGGCAGTCAAGGCTCAGGTTTCCGGGATCGGTCTCTCTGGCATCAAGAAGTATCTCGATCGGATGGAAATCGCGAACACCACCAGCTATGGCGGGTTTTTCGATTTGCCCGGGCGCGACCTCTATACGATCAGGTTGACAATCGAGCGCCCGGTCAGCCGAAACCGGTTGATCTGGAATTCAAGTACGACCATAGGCGCTAGTCACGGGAGCTTGGCATGCGACCTTCTTCGACCGGTTGCTTCAAAGATTTTCGCTGCGCGCGTGAGCGGAGCTACCGCTGCTTCTATCGGGACTGCCATGGAACCTGATCACAGGTCTTGGGCGCCCTCATCGATCGTCCTGGCGACGGCAGGCGTAACTCTGATTGGCACCGGGTTTTATTTCCTTCTCCTGCGCCCGCCGCTGTTGCCCGAAGACATCCGTTACATGGCATTGCCGCCGGCGCAGTTCGATCCCCGGCTGGAACTGTGGCTCACCCATGTCTTCCGGGTCATGGGGGACTACGTCCTGGCGACCGGCGTATTGATTGTTACATTGGCCGTGACGTCATTTCGCCAGCATTCGACGCCCGCAGCCATCGGCGCGCTGATCGGAGGCGCTGCCTCGATCGGCTGGATGGCCGTAGTCAACTTCCTGATCGATTCGGACTTCAAATGGGTTCTGCTGGCAATGGCATTGCTATGGGCCGCCAGCCTTGTGCTGTTCTGGGTGGAGAAGCCCAACGCGCGTGCGTTCCTGATTATTGCAACGGATCGCCACAACTGCCGAGGCGCTGATGCTGGACGCGGGAAATCATAATTCGATCGATGCGCTGTTGCCGTCGGAAATGGCGGAGCGGGCGGAGCAGATCGGCGTGCAGAAGACCCGCCTCGATACACTGAGCTTGATTGCGCTCGCCGTGCTCGCCGGCGCTTTCGTCGCTTTCGGCTCAATGTTTTCGGTTGTCGTTATGGCGGGCGCTGAGAGCAACCTGCCTTACGGTTTCACACGCCTTTTAGGCGGCACGGTCTTTTCGCTTGGCCTCATCCTCGTCATCGTCGGAGGCGCGGAGCTATTTACCGGCAACAATCTCATGGTGATGGCGTGCGCAAGCGGCCGCATTCGGGCGAGCGAGCTGCTGCGGGCATGGGCATTTGTGTACGTTGGCAACTTTGTCGGCGCCATTGCAATTGGTTTTCTCGTGTTCCTGTCCGCGGGATATGACCATGGGAACGGCGCAGTCGGTCTTACGGCGCTGGCGAGTGCCAACGGCAAGGCGTCCCTGTCGGGCCCGCAGGCCCTCATTCACGGAATCCTCGCGAATATCCTCGTTTGTCTGGCGACCTGGCTCTGCTACAGCGCGCGCACAACGACGGACAAGATCCTGGCGATCATCTTCCCGATCGCGGCATTCTCGGCAGCTGGATTTGAGCATTCGATTGCCAATATGTACTTACTCACGTTCGCGCTGCTGACCAAGCTCTGGGCGGCAACTACGTTCTGGGGCGCGATTGGGAAAACCCGTCCGCGTTCCCGCACCTGACCGTGTTCGGTGCACTCATGAATCTGCTGTGGGTGACGATCGGCAACATGATCGGGGGTGTGGTGGTCGGTATCACCTACTGGTTCATCTATCTGCGAAAGCCCGAAAGCGGGAGTTCACGCGGCTGAGAGGTCACCGCCATGCTTCCCATCATGATTTCGCCGCTGCGGACGATCGATGATGTCGAAATCGTCGAACGCAAGGGGTTTGGTCATCCGGACACGATCTGCGACGCCTTGGCGGAAATGCTCTCCCGCAATCTTTGTCGCGAGTATGAGCACAGATTTGGTCGCGTGCTCCACCATAACGTCGACAAGGCGCTGTTGAGCGGAGGCCAGGCTGCGCCGGCGTTTGGGGGCGGGAGCCTCATTGCTCCGATCAGGATATTCCTGGCCGGCCGCGCCATCACCACCGCGGGCAACGAGGCCATTCCGGTCGATGAAATCGCGATCGAAGGCTCGCGTGCATGGCTGACGGAAAATCTCCACGCGCTCGATGTGGAACGCCACGTCCGCATCGAAACTCTGGTTCACCAGGGATCGCAGGATTTGCAGGGGCTGTTTTCCAGGAAAGGCAGGCAAGGCGTTCCGCTCGCCAATGACACCTCGTTCGGGGTCGGCCACGCGCCGTCGAGTGCGCTGGAGCGCTTGGTGCGCGCCATCGAACGAGGGCTGCATGGCCGGGACCGCGGGCGTGATCATCCGGCATGGGGCGAAGACGTCAAGGTGATGGCCGTTCGCAACGGCAGCCGCCTTGATCTGACCGTCGCCTGCGCGATGATCGGAGGGTTTCTTGCCGGGATCGGGGACTATCTGGAACAAAAGGCCCAACTCGCTGCCTGGGTCCGCGAAATCGCCGGCAGACACGGATTTCCGGATTGCGATGTCACCGTCAATGCCGCGGACGATGCATCGTCGGGGAGCGTCTATCTGACGGTCACCGGCACCTCGGCCGAGTCAGGGGATGACGGACAGGTAGGCCGGGGCAATCGCGTCAACGGTTTGATCACGCCGTGCCGACCGATGAGCCTTGAGGCGGCGGCCGGTAAGAACCCAGTCAGCCACGTCGGGAAGATCTACAACGTTCTCGCCGCGCAGCTGGCGGAGGCTATGGTGGCGAGCTTTCGGCACATCGTCGAAGCACGGTGCCTGATCGTCAGCAAAATTGGCGCACCTGTGTCGGAGCCTGCTCTGATCAGCGTTCAACTTGCCACACCGGAGCAGTTGCCGCTCGACCAGTTGAGAGGCCCTGTGAAGGACCTCGTCGCAGACCATCTGAACCGAATTTCGGAACTGATCAGGCAAATGGTGGCCGGGAACGTGGATGTATTCTGACCGTTCGCATCCAGCATTCTTAAGGATTGTGCCTGCTATCAGAAATCTTGCTGATTTAGGTCAAGTTCCTCGGATGAAGCTGGTTCAAGTTAGCGCCATGTCCGAAGCGATCTTTACAGCCACGGCCCTGACCAAGACCTACGTCTCCGGCGATGTGCAGGTTCATGCGCTGAACAACGTCGATCTGGAGATCTCCGAGAAGGAAGTGGTCGTGCTGCTTGGCCCGTCCGGCAGCGGCAAGACCACGCTGCTCAACATCATGGGCGGACTCGATCATCCGACTAGCGGTGAGCTGTTCTTTAAGGACCTCGAGCTGACTGGCCTGAGCGACCGCGAGTTGACAGATTACCGGCGCCGGCACGTCGGATTTGTGTTCCAGTTCTACAACCTCGTTCCCAGCCTGACCGCTTATGAAAACGTTGCACTGGTAACCGAGATTTCGGAGCGGCCAATGCGTCCGGCCGAAGCCCTTGAGCTGGTAGGGCTCGAAGGGCGTATGCATCATTTTCCAGCCCAGCTTTCGGGTGGCGAGCAGCAGCGTGTTGCGATCGCCCGCGCCATCGCCAAGCGTCCCGCGGTGCTGTTGTGCGACGAGCCCACGGGCGCGCTCGACTCGAAAACCGGAATCAAGGTCATCGAGGCGCTGCTCGGCGTCAATCGTCAGCTCGGCACCACGACGCTGATCATCACCCACAATGCAAGCATCCAGCAGGTTGCGGACAGGGTCTTGTTCTTCGCTGATGGCCGGATATCGAGGATCCAGCAAAACGAAACGCGCCGCGAGGCGGCGCAGTTGGTCTGGTGACATCATGTCGGCGCTCGACATCAAGCTCTTTCGCGATGCGAGGCGCTTGTGGGCGCAGGTGCTGGCGATTGCGCTGGTGATCGGCGGCGGGGTGGCGACGCTGATCCTCGCGGTCGGCTCACACCGCTCGCTCGATGAAACCCGGATTGCCTATTACGAGCGATACGCATTCGCCGATGTTTTTGCGCTGGCCAAGCGTGCGCCCAAGGCGCTGGTGGACCAGATCGCGCAAATTCCGGGCGTGACCGCAGTCGATGCGCGCATTGCAAGGCTCGCATTGGTCGACGTGCCCGGATTTTCCGAACCTGCCAGCGCGCAATTCGTCTCGCTGCCGGATAGCGGCGAGCTCACGCTCAATCGGCTCTATCTGCGCGCCGGGCGTTTCCCTGAACCCGGACGGGCGGAAGAGGTGGTAGTCAACGAGAGTTTCGCCCAGGCGCATGGCTTTACACTTGGCGCCGGCTTTTCCGCCATCTTGAATGGCAGGAAGCGCCAGCTCGTCATCGTTGGTACGGCGCTGTCTCCCGAGTTCATTTACACGGTGGGACCTGGAGACCTCATGCCGGACGACCGCCGCTATGGCATCGTATGGATGTCGGAAAAAGCACTTGCGAGCGTCTACGATCTCGACGGTGCATTCTCTTCAGTCTCCGTCAAGCTGCAACGCGGCGCGTCGGAGTCAGAGGTTATCGCCCGGCTTGATTCCCTGCTGGACGCCTACGGCGGGCAAGCGGCCCACGGCCGCAAGGATCAGACCTCGCATGCCTGGCTCGACCATGAGCTTGATATGCTCAACAACATGAGCCGGACGCTGCCCCCGATTTTCCTTTTGGTGTCGGCGTTTCTCGTTAACCTCACGCTCAGCCGGCTGGTGGCGCTGGAGCGCGAGCAGATTGGGCTGCTGAAAGCCTTGGGTTATCGCGACAGCAGCATTGCATTGCACTATCTGAAGTTTGTGGCGCTCATCGTTCTGATCGGAATTGTGATCGGCAGCGTGGTCGGGACGCTGTTGGGATTGCGCGTCACCGCGCTATTCGGCGATTTTTTTCATTTTCCGTTCCTTCTGTTCGCTCGATCACCGGATCTTTATGCGATCGCGGGCGCGTTAAGCGCCGCCGCAGCCATCGTTGGTGCAATCCGCGCACTAAGGGAGGTTGTGAAGCTGCCGCCGGCAATCGCGATGCAGCCGCCCGCGCCACCGAGTTTTCACCGCCTGGTGCCCGTAACATTTTCGCTGGACCGAATCGTTTCGCAGCCGACGCTGATGATGCTCCGCAACATCTCGCGCCATCCGGTCAGAGCCGCGTTCACGACCCTCGGAATGGCGCTTGCGACCGCAATACTCGTGGTATCGCTGTTTACCCGCGACACCATGGAGCAGCTGATCGACGTTACCTACTTTCTGGCTGATCGGCAGGATGCGACGATCGGCTTTGTCGAGAAGCGGACCGAGAATGTTGTCCTGCAGGTGGCGCGACTCCCTGGCGTGCTTGCAGCCGAACCGTTTCGAGAAGTTCCGGTGCGGATCCGGCACGGCAATGTAGAGCGTCGCGTCACGATCAGCGGCCGCCGTCCAGAGTCCGATCTCAGGCGCATCATCGATGTCGATCTGCGGCCGGTGGTGCTTCCCGCAACAGGTCTAGCGATCTCCAGCATGCTCGGGGATATCCTGGGCGTCGGGGTCGGAGATTCGGTGGAGGTCGATCTGCTGGAAGGGGCGCGGCGAACGACATCCCTGCAGGTCGTGGCGCTGGTAGAGGACTACTTTGGTATCCGGGGCATGATGGACATGCAGGCTCTGGCGCGCCTGATACGCGAAGGGCCTGTCGTGAACAGTGTCAACCTCAGCTTGGACGATAATCGCAGAGACGAATTCTACGCCGCCATCAAGGCGATGCCGGCGGTAAGCGGAGTGGCGCTGCAGAGGGTTTCGCTGGCAAATTTTCGCAAGACGGTCGCACTCCTCATCACCACCATGGCCAGCATTTACACGGGACTCGCGGCGGTCATCGCGTTCGGGGTTGTCTATAACAACGCGAGAATCTCGCTCTCGGAACGGGCGCGGGAACTGGCGAGCTTGCGGGTGCTCGGCTTCAGGCGCGGTGAAGTCCTGCGCATCCTGCTGCTCGAACTGGCGATCCTGACCCTGATCGCCCAGCCGCCGGGATGGGCCGTGGGTTACGGCCTGGCGTGGATCATGAAAACCAATCTGGCCGGCGAGCTGATGCGTGTGCGTCTGGTCGTCGAGCATTCGACCTATGTAAGCGCAAGCGCGGTCGTCCTTCTGGCGGCTATTGCATCGGCCTTCATCATCCGAGAGCGCATCAACCGACTGGACCTCGTGGCCGTCCTCAAAACGCGGGATTGACCGATGCCGGCAAACTGGACGAAGCGGATCATAGGCATTGTTATCGTCAGCGCGATCGCCGCGCTGTTGGCGTGGTTTGCCTGGCCGCGGCCGCTCGCTGTCGATCTTGCAACCGTCGCAAGAGGGCCGCTCGAAGTAACCGCCGACGACGACGGCAGGACCAATGTGCGGCACATCTACACGGTATCAGCGCCTGTTGGCGGCAAGGTTCTAAGAATTTCCCACCCTATGGGTATGAAGGGTTCCTCGCTCCATGTCGGAGACCAGGTGACCGCCAACGAGACCGTCGTCGCGCTCATGCAGCCGACGCCGCCGAGCTTTATCGACGTGCGCTCTCGCGATCAGCTTGAAGCGGAGGTGATCGCGGCGGACGCTTCAATCCAGCAGCAAGCTGCCGAAATCCGTCGGCTCGAAGCTGCGCTCGATTTTGCCCGTACGGAATTCCAGCGAGCGCAGGCACTGGCGCGGACGCAAACGATCTCCACTCAGGCCTTTGACAAAGCTAGATTTGAAGTCGCCAGCAACGAAGCCGCGCTGGCGAGCGCGAAGGCCCAACTGGACTTCCGCCGCAACATGCGGACAAGCCTCGCCGCACGATTGATCGACCCATCCAACGTGGCTGCGCCGACAGATCCGGCGTGCTGCGTGCGGGTGCTTGCTCCGGCCAGCGGGCGGATCCTGAAGATCGTACAGGATAATGAAACGGTGGTTCCGCCTGGTGCGCCGTTGGTCGACATCGGTGATCCGAACGACCTTGAGATCGTATGCGATCTGCTGTCCACCGACGCGGTGCAGATCAAGGTCGGTGCGCCGGTCCGGATCGACGGGTGGGGCGGCCCGGCGGTTCGGGGCAAGGTGGTCCGTGTCGATCCGGCCGGTTTCCTCAAGGTGTCGGCCCTCGGCATCGAGGAGCAGCGGGTTCGCGTTACCATCGACTTCGTCGACCCGCCGGAGCTTTGGTCCCGGCTGGGGCACGATTACCGGGTCATCGTACGTGTAACCATCTGGAGCGCGGATGACGTTCTGACGGTGCCCGTGAGTGCGTTGTTTCGAAAGGGAGAAGACTGGGCGTTGTTCGCTGTCGAGGACGGCCGCGTGCGTCTAACGTCGGTCAAGATAGGCCATCGCAACAACCGCATGGCGGAAGTGCTGGAGGGCTTGGCCGCGGGACGACAGGTGGTTCTCCATCCCAGCGATAAAATCTCTGATGGGGTCCGCGTTGCCCAAAGGTAGGCTTGGCAATTAACCTCTTTGTTCGCTCTCACATGGTTTGACGATCGATGAAGACCCTAACCCCGAAATTGGTGAAGTGGGCAGTGCTTCTATACGCAAAAAAAGATGGCAAGACCGTGTACCGCCTGGCGCTCCAAGACGTGCCGGTCGACGGATTCTGGTCGATCAGCGTGTACAACCGAAAGGGCTTTTCGAGAAGAACGCGCTCGGCGCCTATTCACTCAACGACCTGACGGCCAAGCCGGCCGCGAGCGGTGTCCACACGATCTAGTTCGGCGATTGCCGCATGGATACGCCGAACTGCCTGCCCATCGTGAAGGGATAGAACTTCACCATGCGCCTCTACCGACTGCGCAAGGAAGTTCTCGACGGAAGCTGGAAGGCGCCGGAAGCGCAGCCCGTATTCTGATTACCGCACGCCCTTCCACAGAGCGAGGTTCGCGGCGAGAGGATCGTCAACGATCTCTGACTTCGTATCGAAGTGCATTGTCGGTCTGCGGGCGACATTGTACTTCGGCCAACCACAATCGCCGTTGGAGGCGAATGCCACCCAGGCGCGGTGCATCACGTCCGCAATGGATTGTGGCGGGTCTCGACCGAGAAGCGGCTCCGTTCCGAGGCCGAGCGTGTCGAAAACGAATGGGATCTCTACTGAATGCGCCGCGCCGAGACGTCCTCCGCACTGCGGCGAGCGCCAGGCAAATTCGTACATATAGGTGGAGGCTCGGGCGGCTGATGCATGGGCATCCGCTAGTCGCACAGCGGGGATGCGCCAGTACCAGTCGGTCTGGATGGCTGAGAGAAGTTCGCCGGCACTCGCGCCCGGATGTGCCGCGCGGTAGCCGCTTAAGCCCTCCGTCGGCAAACCATAGGCAACCACCATAGCTAGCAGGGCTTCGTCGGTGATGCGGTCGATGGAGCCATCGATCACGAAGAACAGCCGTGTCTCCTCTGTATTCGATCCCACCAGCAGGTCGATGTCGGCAGCCGTGCCCGCAAAAATGCGTTGGATCGGATGATCCGGGATCGTTTGCCCATCTACCGTTGGCGCCCAAGGTAGGTAGTTGAGCGCCACTTCGCCCCAAAACGCCGGGTCAGGACGATTCAGAAGGTCGTCCCGCATCTTCGCCTGCGCCTGAAGGACACGCTCGGGCGGCGTCGTGGCGATCGCTTCCCTCGTCGCCTCAACCCCCAGAAGCTCTGCCAGCCGCCGACCAATCCGCTCTGCCGTAGCGGCCGAATTGACGTGGGGCGCGTTACCGCTCTGCACGATGGCGCGTCGGAACAGCCGCTTGGCGAGGGGCATCGTGAGGAGCGTAGCGACGCTCATAGCGCCGGCCGACTCGCCGAAGATGGTGACCTTAGCCGGATCGCCGCCGAAGGCTGCGATGTTCTCCTGCACCCATTCGAGTGCAGCGATCTGGTCGAGAAGGCCGAGATTAGCAACTCCATCGCCCAGGTAGAGAAAGCCTTCGGCGCCCACCCGGTAACCGATCGTCACGCACACCACGCCATCACGGGCGAATCGCCCGCCGTCGTAAAAGGGCGTCGCTCCGGTGGCATGGAACTCGAACATACCACCGGGAATCCACAACATCACTGGCAGCCCCGTAGCTCCCACGTCGGGTGTCCAGATGTTGAGCGACAAGCAGTCCTCGCCCGAGCCGACCAACTCGGGAATAGCCTCGGCAATGCCCGGCGGATAAGCCACCTGAGGTGACTTCGGGCCGAACGCCCGCGCATCGCGCACTCCGTCCCAAGGTTTCGCCGGGTGCGGGGGTCGTAGTCGGTTCGCGCCGAACGGCGGCGCGGCGTAGGGCACTCCTTTGAAGGTGGCCACACCATCGCTGACGCAGCCTCGTATTTTACCACGTCTGGTTTCAATGACTGAGTGCATGACCGCGTCTCTCAAAGCACCACACAGTATGCTTGCATGTGCGCGCACTTGGGCGCTTGCGCTAGGTCAATCGCACGGCTGATGCGGAACGTGCGGCGACTTCTGGAACTCTTGAGCCATGCCCACCAAATCGACAATGATCGCTTTTGGGCGCCAAGCAGATGCGGAGCCTTCCAACAGATGCCTGGTTTTGATGAATAACTAGGTCGAGACGGGTCCGACGATATTCGATCCTATTCCCTGCTGCCTCCGCAAAATTCGCTGTGTTCCTAATTGTTTTCCCTAACTCGAGTAGGGAAATGCTAGAAAAGCGGCTACGCGAAGGCCAGTTGCGGCTCCGCAATCGTCTCTGTAAGCCAAAGCTTGCAATTCTCCCTGCAAGATTCCCGTTTGTAGGGAGTCTGGCCCGGAGACCGGTGCGGTCGGCACTGCGTCGCCAGGACCGCTTCACCGCGCTTACGCTCTAGATGTGGAGCCTCAACAGGTTGTTCCCGGTTAGAGCGAGTCTGCTGATGGGTGGCATCGCGCCGATACTGCCATGAGGGCGATGCCAATTGTAGCGGTGAAGCCATCTTGGCAGTTCGGCGGCGCGTTCTCCTGAGGTGTTGTAGGCGCGGGCATAAGCCCACTCGCGCAAGCTGGTCTGAATGAAGCGTTCGGCCTTACCGTTGGTCTTCGGCGTGTATGGCTTGGTGCGAATGTGCTTGAGGCCGAGGCGCTGGCAGGCTTTGCGGAAGGCGCGCGATTTATAGCAAGAACCGTTGTCGGTCATCACCCGCTCGACCCTGACGTCCAGGCTGGCGTAGTAAGCGATCGCAGCTTTGAGGAAGGCCACGGCGCAACCCTGCCGTTCGCTCTTCATGACCTTGCTGAAGGCGATCCGGGAAGCATCGTCGATACAGACGTGGACGTATTCCCAGCCAGGCCCTTCGCCGCGGGTACGCAGGTTGCTCTGACCGGTTCGATCGCCGGTGATGCGATGGCCTACCTGGTTGAACTTGCCGAGCTTTTTGATGTCGATGTGGATCAGTTCGCCGGGATGTTCACGCTCGTAGCGCCGCACCGGTTCGGCCGGTTCCAGGTCGCGCAACCGGTTCAATCCCAGTCGCCGCAGGACACGACTGACAGTCGCCGGAGAGATGCCGAGTTCGGCCGCGATCTGCTTGCCCGTGTGGCGCTGTCGGCGCAGCGCCTCGACCGCAGCGCATGTGGCAGGCAGGGTTTGGCCTGGCAATGAATGGGGCCGTGAGGAGCGATCACGCAACCCATCAACACCTTCCTCCCGGGAGCGCTTGACCCATTTGGCGACCGTCTTCGCTGTGACGTTGAACCGGAGCGCGGCTGCGGCCTTCGTCAGGCCGCCCTCGATCACGCTCCGCACCATGGCCTCTCGACCTTTCGGCGTCAGAGGCGCATTCTTATGGGTGTCCATTCGGTCCTCCGGGGATTGGCTAAAGCTTCGACAACTTCAGCTTCCTCGTTCAGGACTGGATGGACAACCTCCTGAAAGCTCACATCTAGATCACGATCTTTTTGGTGGCGGGGATTCGTTCGCGTGACGCTCATGACTGGCTTCGTGAAATCGTCTCGAATATTGCGCCAGCACAATCTCCGGCGCTTGGACGGTCGCTATTTTTGCTCAGGCTAACCGTTAACGGCAAAAACGCCACGGCCCACATTGGTCCAGGAGGAAAGCGACATGCTCACTACCAACTTGTTTATGTCGGGATTGATTGCGTTCGGCTTGGCGTTGGCCCCGACCGGCGTTGTTGCGGCCGAACCCCACGCCCACGCAGCCACCGTCAAAATCAAGCTCGACAACGGCAAGAAGTGGCCGACCGACGAGGCGTTGCGGCGGGGGATGGGTGAGATCCGCACGGTAATGTCGGAGGCGCTCGCCCCGATCCACGCTAACAAATTCTCTCGTGAAGCCTTCGACAAACTGGCTGGACGCGTGCAAGAGCAGATCGATCATGTCACTGTGAATTGTAAGTTGCCCGAGGAGGCCGACCACCAGCTTCACGTCGTCCTGGAGCAGATCCTCGACGGCATTGCTGTCATGAAGGCGGGCAAAGGGCGCGCCGACGGCGCCGTCAAGATTGTGCAAGCGCTGGAACTTTATGGCTCACACTTCAACCACGTCGGCTGGAAGCCGTTGAAGCACTAGGCCGCAACGCGCGCATTATGCCGCCGGTACCGATGGCCCCGCGAGCTGCGGCTTCGTGCCCGCTTGTGTCACAAGCTGACGAAACCCGTCGCCGTAGTGAATGTGCGCCCTCTCAGTTGCAATCCGGACTTGGAACACTTGCTTAGACCGGATCAGACCAAGAATTTAGCAGATGATAAACAAGACTCATCGTCACACTGTACGCGAGCAACATTACAAGCAAGAGAATTGCTGGGGCCATTCCTAACCCAAGCTTGACAGCGAAAATACCCCGATCAACGAGCGGGAAGAATACAAGCCCCATCGCAATCCAGGCGCAGACGCCAAAGAAGACCCCCTTCCGCCAAGGCTTTTTGCCGGGAAGAAAGCGGTATGCTTGACCAAACACGAACCCCCAGATCATGGCTCCATTCACGAACACTAGCAGCCACGCGACGCCTGGGTGCATTTCGGTACCTGTCAGCCACGACAGGCCCCTCTGAATGTCATCATTGGGGTTGAACTCCGGCAACGGTCCGCTCTTGCCATGGACCAATACAAGGAGCGAGTGCACACTTGCCCCACAAAGCCCAGCAATCAGTGAGTTCCGGATTCTTGTCAGGGATATCCGCGCTCCAGCGCCCGTGACTGCTACCGCCCTCATACACTACCCCTTGATGTTTTCACGGATAACGAAATCCTCCGCTCCCTTCACGCTCCAACGATCAGAGCGGTGATCATCAGGAGCGCTTAGCATACTTCTGGAAGCGGCAGACCATCCGGAGTTCTGTTGTGCTCGGCTAGCGTCCGGAAGTAGGGCGAGCAGCATTTCATATCGACGGTAGGTCGCTCTCGGCTATGAGTTTTCGGTAAAATGCCTGTGTTCCAATGGGCGAAGCGCCGTATTGCGACCACCAAACTGTGATCAGCGAAGGGTGGCACAGGCACCGGACATGTGTGTCTGGTTCCCCGAAAGACGCGAGGGCAATCTGGGTCAGCCCTACCGCCTCATCGAGCCGCGGCACAAACGGCCCGCCTTGGGTTAGGGGGCTGTGGGGCCGCTGGACTAGGGCGCCTTCCTCTTGCGCAGATCATCGCATCGCAGTCCCGATTCGGAGGCGAGATGGCGGAGCCCCGCCAGTCGCATGATAGATTGCGCCGCAAGTCTCTGCGCCAATTCCATGCTGCTTTGGTCGGCTGCTCGATCGGCGTCATCGAGGTAGATGTTGGACAACTGCTCTGCACGGCGCAGCGCACGGCGTTTGATTCCTTCGATCTCAACATTCCCAGACCCCCGTGAGGCCATTGCCCGGCGTTCGGAGCGGGAAGGATATTGAACCCGGATCGAGGATCAAAAGCCGTTCACGCTGAAGCGGGGTAAGGTGCTGCGACCAGGCAATCAAGTTCTTGAGAAGAAGACTCTCCAACATCGCTGCTGAGCAAAGTAACTGCAGTCTTGTCGCCTCTTTGGTAGCAAACGCCATTTTGTGAGGACGTCGCAGCGCCGCGGGCCCTCCCGGCGGAGTCTGCGCGGTTGATTTTGCTCAAGCAGCGAAGTTGCGTTTCGGGAGAGGATCATGAACGTTTAGCCACGGAACCGATCGATGCCGTTTGAGCGCGTCCTGCGGTGGACACTAGTTACGATAGCGGTCGCCGGGCTTACCGCGGGGCTTGCCGCGCATGCCGTTGGCCGACCGGGTTTGGCTGATCTTGCGTGGACGCTCGGCACGGCGCCTGTGATCATCGGACTTGCGATCTCGATCGTCAGGGATTTCCTGGCTGGCCGACTGGGCGTCGACGCGATCGCGTTGTTGTCGATGAGTGCGGCGCTTGTGCTCGGGCAGCCCCTGGCCGCCGCGGTGGTCGCCCTGATGTATTCCGGCGGCAATGTGCTCGAGGAGATTGCGATCGCCCGTGCTGAGCATGATCTGCGCTCACTGGTGGATCGTGCCCCACGCCAGGCACACCGACGAATCGGTGAAGAAATCGAGCAGGTGCCGATCGAAGCGGTCTCCGTTGGCGATCACCTCCTGGTGCGTGCTGGCGAGATCGTGCCGGTGGACGGCGTCGTCTCTTCGATTGCGGCGACCATCGACGAGTCGGCGATCACGGGCGAGCCGATCCCGCTCGCCAAGGTCCGCGGCGCCGCGGTCCTTTCCGGCTCCCTTAATGCAGGCGAAACCTTCGAGTTGACAGCCACTTCGCTCGCCGGCGAAAGCACCTATGCTGGCATCGTACGGATGGTGACGGCGGCGCAGACCGCAAAAGCGCCTTTCGTGCGGCTCGCCGACCGCTATGCCCTGATTTTGCTGCCCGTGACGCTCGTGGTTGCGCTCGTCGCGTGGCTGATCTCTGGCGATCTCACCCGCAGCCTGGCCGTGCTGGTGGCGGCGACGCCCTGTCCGCTAATCCTGGCAGCACCGGTTGCTTTCATCGCCGGCGTAGCGCAGGCAGCCCGGCGCGGCGTCTTGGTGAAAGGCGGCGGTGCGCTGGAGGCACTGGCGCGTGCGCGTACTGTGCTGTTCGATAAGACCGGCACGCTGACGGTGGGTGGCGCGCGGCTGCTCTCCGTCGAGGCTGCGCCGGGTCAGAGCGCGGAGGAGGTGCTAACGTTGGGAGCCTCGCTCGAGCAGGCTTCGCACCATGTGCTCGCCAAGGCGGTCGTCGCCGCGGCCGTCGAGCGCGGCCTGAAGCTGAAAGTCCCCGAACAAGTCAGAGAGAGCATGGGTGCCGGCTTACACGGTGTCATCGAGGGCCGACAGGTGAGTGCGGGCTCGCGCGAAATGATTCTCTCAAGTGAACGACCGTCGCCATGGGAGCTGCGCGCGATCCGACGCGCCTCGTGGCGATCGGCGCTGATCGTCTTTGTGTCCGTGGACGGGCGCCGGATCGGAGCGCTGCTGTTAGCCGACGAGCTTCGATCTGACACACCGCGAGCGATCCGACTGCTACGAGAAGCAGGCATCGCGCGAATGGTCATGGTCACCGGGGACCGGGCGGCTGCCGCGCAGGCAATCGGGGCAGCGCTTGATCTCGATGCCGTGCTCGCCGACCGCGTACCTTCCGACAAAGTCGAAGCGGTACGCACCGAACAGCGGCTCAATCCGACCATTATGGTCGGCGACGGCATTAACGACGCGCCTGCGCTGGCTGCGGCGGATATAGGGGTCGCACTTGGCGCGCGGGGCGCCAGTGCCTCGTCGGAAGCGGCCGATGTGGTGATCCTCACCGATCGTCTCGATCGCGTCGGCGAAGCGATCACCATCGCGCAGCGGGCGCGGCGCATAGCGGTCGAGAGCATTATCGTGGGCATGAGTTTGTCCCTGCTGGCGATGGGGGCCGCAGCCATCGGCTGGCTCGATCCCGTGCCGGCGGCAATCGTCCAGGAGGTGATCGATGTCGCCGTGATCCTGAATGCGTTGCGCGCCCTGACCCCGGCCCATGGCAGGAGCGGCGGTCGCATTACCTTGGAACAAGGACAGGAGCTGCAGCATGACCATCAAGCCCTGCTCAAGGATCTTGATCGATTGCGCAATATCGTCGACGCGCTCGACGATGCGGCGGCCGAGAAAGGAGCGGCGCTGATCGCGGAAGCCAATGGGCTGGTCCAGAATAGGGTCGTGGCGCATGAGCGCGATGACGAGGGCAGTGTCTATCCGCAGCTCGCTCGGGTGTTGCGCGACCGTCACGGCCTCTCCGCGATGAGCCGGGCGCACCGTGAGATCCTGCACCTCGCACGGCTTTTAGCCCGCGTGGCGGAAGACCTGCCGACCGAGAAGGTCGACCGCTACCTTCTCCGCGACGCACAGCGGGTGATCGAGGCGATCGAGACCCTGGTGCGTATGCATACCGCCCAAGAAGAGGACATCTACGAAGCCGTAGCGTCGCAGGGCGCAGTTTAAACGAACTTCTCAGGCAGGTTGGAAACCCCTTCGCCGAAAAACACGTCTCAGATTTCATATCCTGCAACCGCGACGATGTGGGTTCATCTGTGTCAACCGGTCCTGCGATGCAGGTGGGAAATTACGTCGCCGAGATAATGACTAGAGGCACGCGCAAGAGCCGAGCTGAAGCTTCGGTCGATTCCCTCGATCCATCCTCGGCAATGGAGACTAAACTGCTTTTTCCTACGAGATTTGAGGAGAAGGGCCGTGAATCCAATCAAAATCGCTTCGATACATACGAGCGGTCTTCTTGCGGCCTTTGGGTTTCTCCAGCCAGCGCTCTCTCATAGCGGGACGGCCCAAGACCCCTGGAATCCTGCGCACCTTGAGAGGCTGCCCTTCTGAAATACGGGCGGAAGTGAAAAAATGGGACGTGCTGTGCGGTGGCTCAGTAGCCGCGGCACAACGTTTTGCTCTTTATCTGACCGTTCCGAGCGCCCGGTTCCCAGCTCTCCATTTCGAATGATTTCCGTTGCCGCAATAAGACGGTTCATTGCAGCAGCGCGGGATGCTTGCACGAAGTGTACGTCTCGACTACTGCCGGTATCGTCGTGTGCTTGCCGTACATGCTCATGACGTTCGGTTGTCTTCTTCCAACAATCAAGTTTTCCTTCAACCCCTGGACTTGAATGGTAACAGCCGCGCGCTGCGGTGGAACGGGAGCCGATTTGTCAAACAGTGAGAGTAGTCTTCTTGCTCCGACGCTAGTTGGAAGATTTTCGCCAATCAAATTGCAAGTTCTCGCACTTTACTTTCGATCAACAACAATCGGTTGACAAAGAGCAGTCGCACGGGATGGCGACGAGCCGCGGGGGACCATCCGCAACGCTCAGCATTGGAAAATCCTAACCGAGCGGTTTGCCGGAGGAGGGATTGACGGGAATGAAATAAAAAGAGCGACGACGACGCATTATCGCTGGCCATGACCATAGGACTGGCTCTGAGCAGACGCGCCGGGCTAGAGCGCCCATCCGAACACGCGTTGCAAAGTCGCCCTGGCGTTTGAATCGAACCAGCGCCCGTGGCTGAGAATAATGCGTTCTGGCTGCCATGACAGCATTCTTTGGGCCGCCGCTCGCGTCTTTCGTTTCTGCAAAAGGAGCGGCAACCGCATGCCGAAAAATATTTGGCCGCGCGGATAGTACATTCCGGTCAGCTTGGCGGCGAACCGCCAGGGCTGCCTGATCTTGTCAAGTTCAAGGTTTATGATGGTGTCAGCCAGTATGAGGGTTTTCGACTCCTTGTGGAAGAAAACCATCTCCCCGAAAATTCCTCCGGGAACGGCGGTCTGATCAATTTCGGCGCGCCATTCCTCCGGCGGTTCGATGCCGATGTCTCTATCGAAATGCACATCGATGCCCCGCGAGCGGGCACGCTTGCGTGCGCGCGGAGAGGCCCAGGCAACCGCATCCGGAAACGCACGCGACCACTCGCCAATGTGCGCGTAATGGAACTGGTTCGGCGATACAAGGTGACGGACTGTGCCCATCGCCTGCAGGCGGTCAGCGAGCGCAGGCTCGAATGCGATGGGGGAGTGGATGAACAGGTCGCCGTTGCCGAGCCGCACCACGGTCATCCGAGTAGTAAACGGCAATGGAAGCCTTACTCCGGCCGTCGTCAAATACTCGAAAGGACCGTCCACGATACCGATATTCCGGGCGACCGGCTTATATTGATTTACAGGTTCGTAGAGCTCTGAGGGGGCATCGGCCATTGTCGTATCGCCAATCAACATGGCTTCGAACTCGATCACGCCGATGATAGCACGTCTAATCCCAATCCCATGCAAGCTTCATTTCGGTGAACCCAAGCCCCCGCATCGCGCGACAGGGTCGATTCTGCTCGGAGCCCGAACGAGACATTTCGGCGACTTCCGCTTTGGCTGATGAACCAGCGTAGGAAACTGTCTCCGAATTGTAGGGCCGCGGGTTATTAGGTCGTGTACTCGGATTAGCCGCGTTCGACGTCCGCTTGTCCCAAAAATCATCCGTTCGGAACGATTTTTGGTTTTAGCATCGGCGCGGGACCACCTCCGGGGGGCGCCCGCCTCGTTCTCCGCTGAAAGCGCGGTGGCGGCGGCGGGACCTACTTCCTGGTCCCGTGCATAAAGGCTTGCATCTCTTCCAGGACGAGCTTGCTATCCTTGTTGCTGTCCATTGCCTTGAAGACTCGTTCGTGGGCCGCCTGAAACTCTGCCAACGAGATGGCTCCGTCGCCATCGGCGTCCATAAGCGCAAACATCATGCGGAACATCATCGGAGGCCCCATCGCGTCCCCGCCCATCCCGCTGCGACCCTTCATACCGCGACCCATCATATCTCCACCGCCCATCATGCCTTGTCGCTCTCCAGACTGGCCTGAAGGAGGTGTCGTTTGCGCTGGCGCCGGTACTTGGTCCGATCCCGGATGATGGGCCCCGTGATCGGATGGTGATTGAGCGAACGCGGAATAGCTCAGGGTAGTAAATAGCAGCGCTGCTGCAATGATTGGACCTCGCATGGCTGTCCCTCCGGCGTTAACCTGAAGTAACAATGATGCCGATCTGGACCGAGTTCGGCTTGAGGCAGATCAATATGCGTGCGCAAGAAACGCCACACGATTGAACATAGCTGGCCGCCGACGAGGGCCAGCTTGCGCCATCGATCGAGACGGAGCGCTTGAGATGGCGTCCATCATGACTGAATCCCTGATCAGGAATCGGCTTGCTTAGAGGTAGGCCTCGGCATCACCTTTCAGTTTCACAGGGATCAGGAGATAGCGCACCCCGTTGGTTTCCTTCGGCGGGAACTTTCCTGCGCGAATGTTGACCTGAATGGAAGGGAGCAAGAGCCGCGGCGCGGACAGCGTCGCATCGCGCTTTGACCGCATGGCGACGAATTCGTCCTCCGTCACACCTTCCTTCACGTGAACGTTCTTTTCGCACTGCTCCTTGACGGTCGTCTCCCATGCAAATTGATCGCGCCCAGGTGCCTTGTAGTCGTGGCACATGAAAAGGCGAGTCTCGGGTGGTAACGCCTGCAGCCGCTTGATAGACCGGTAAAGTTGGTGCGCGTCGCCGCCGGGAAAATCTGCACGTGCCGTCCCGTAATCCGGCATGAACAGTGTGTCGCCGACAAACACCGCATCCTCAACCCTGTAGGAAACGTCCGCCGGCGTGTGGCCGGGCGTGTACAGGACTTCGGCGGTCAGCGTGCCGATCATGAAGTGTTCGCCATCCCTGAACAGATGATCGAAGTCGCTTCCGTCGGTCGTCAGATCGGTCGCATTGAAGACCGGTCGGAAAATCCGCTGAACGTCCTTGATGTGTTCGCCGATGCCGATCTTGGCGCCAGTTTTTGCCTTGATGTAGGGCGCGCCCGACAGATGGTCGGCGTGGGCATGCGTTTCCAGCACCCACTCAATCACATATTCGGCCTCATCGGCCGCTTTCAGCATCGCGCCAACGGAGCGCGTGTCGACAGTTCCATCGTTCTGATCGTAGTCGAGCACGGGGTCGATGATGGCGGCCTTCTTCGTCGTCGAGTCCGCCACCAGGTAACTCACCGTGTTGGTGGGCTCATCGAAGAAGGCCCGGATGATGGGCTGTCTAGTCATGGCTTAATCTCCTCGCAGGACTGAACGCTTCGTGTCTTGACATATATATTAGAAGAAGCTAATTAAGCAACACCGAAAGTAAGAGAGGCTGGGACGTGCCGTCTAAGACCTTCAGTCCACGGGGGATCGAAAAAGCCGCGGCGGATGTTGCGGGCCTGCTGCGCGCCCTCGCCAACGAGCGGCGCCTGATGATTCTCTGCAAGCTTGTCGAATGGGGCGAAGCCAACGTGAACTCGCTTGCGGAGACCGTCGGGCTTTCGCAGTCCGCTCTTTCTCAGCATCTTGCGAAAATGCGCGAGGAGGGACTGGTGACCTACCGCCGCGAGAGCCAGACGCTCTGGTATCGCATCGCGGATCCCCGGATTGAAGAACTCTTAGCCACTCTGCACAAGCTCTACTGCAAGCAACTCAATCGACGCTAAAACACGGAGTTAGTCATGTCGCTTCCAAGAATTAGACCTGCCGAAGCCCTGCGGCTGCTACAGCAGGGCGCAACTCTGGTCGACATCCGAGAGGCAGATGAGCATGCCCGGGAGAAGATCACTGGGGTGCACCATCTGCCGCTATCCAAATTAGACGAGGCTAACCTCGCGCTGCACGAAGGCAAGCCTGTCATCTTTCATTGCAAGAGCGGTGCGCGAACGGTGAGCAATTCGTCCCGGCTCGCACAGAAGGTAGGTGGCTTTTGCGAAGCCTTCATTATCGAAGGCGGTCTCGACGCCTGGAAGAAGGCAGGGCTGCCCGTTGCAGTCGACCGTCGTCATCCGATTGAGCTGCAGCGCCAAGTTCAGATTGTCGCCGGCGGCCTGGCATTTTTCGGAACGATGTTGGGTCTGTTTGTTTCGCCTTGGTTTTTCGCGGTAACTGCGTTCGTCGGCGCGGGATTGATGGTAGCTGGCGCGACTGGATTTTGCGGGATGGCTCGGATCCTCATGCGGGCGCCTTGGAATAGGACGACCTACGACACCCCGGCGCAAGGCAAGACCGTCTAATATTCACGTCCGCGGCCGTCTTGGAGCAATTGGGATGAATTTGAGTTTGATGCAGGCCGCACTTGCGATCGCCTCCGGCTCCGTGGTCGGCTTCTCGCTCGGGCTCGTCGGTGGCGGTGGCTCGATTCTGGCGGTCCCGCTGTTGGTCTATGTGGTCGGGCTGGATGATCCGCATGTCGCGATCGGCACCAGTGCGATGGCGGTTGCGCTGAACGCCGGGGCCAATCTCGCGATGCACGCCCGGTCTGGAAACGTGAAGTGGCGTTGCGCGACCGCCTTCGCGGTGGCCGGTGTCGCCGGTGCATTCCTCGGCTCGACCCTCGGCAAGATGATGGACGGGCAACGGTTACTTGCGCTGTTCGCGGTCCTGATGATGGTGGTAGGTACGTTGATGTTGTGGGATCGCGCACGCATAGGCGATCCGACCGTCAAGTTGTCGCGGGAGAATCTG
The DNA here is from genome assembly GCF_009930815.1 of Bradyrhizobium sp. CCBAU 051011. NCBI lineage: Bacteria > Pseudomonadati > Pseudomonadota > Alphaproteobacteria > Hyphomicrobiales > Nitrobacteraceae > Bradyrhizobium > Bradyrhizobium sp. CCBAU 051011. The sequence continues at coordinate 5,719,420 of NZ_CP022222.1, forward strand.
CCGAAGCTGCTGGGACTTGGTCTGTTGGTCGGATCGCTATCAGGCTTCTTCGGGATCGGAGGCGGTTTCCTCATCGTCCCTGCACTGATGCTGGCAGCCGGGATGCCGATGCTCGATGCAATCGGTTCGTCGCTCCTGTCCGTCACCGCATTCGGTTTAACCACGGCTGGAAACTATGCCTGGTCCGGCCTGATTGACTGGCCGTTGGGCGCGCTCTTTGTGACAGGAGGCGTGCTCGGTGGATTGCTCGGTGCGAATTCGGCAAAATTGCTTGCCAAACGCCGGGGTGTGCTGACGAAGGTGTTCGCATTGCTGATCTTTACTGTGGCGATCTACATGCTGGTCCGCAGCCTCAATCTGATCTGAAGGAAGTTTTTCGAGATACGAGGTCCTTTGTGAGCCGCTGAGCTGGCGAAGGTGACCCGATGAAGTAACCGCCGGAGCAGATCGCGCCGCCCCGGAGCAAAGGGGCGTATCGTTCCTACCTTGAAGGGCCGATACGAGTGGGCGGCGGCAGCGGCGCACTAGTTCCCTGGTCTGCTCAATTTCTCGTGCCTTCACTCTCCTTCACCACCACGATAGACGCAGGCGCAAGCTCGATTAGGCGCAACGCCAGATCCGAGCTAGCCCAAACGCGCATCGTATTGGGCATCCAGCGCTCGATACCTTCGGAGGGCGCGCCAACCAAGGTCACATTGCAAGCATTCTCAGCCGCACAGCGCAGTATCGTCGCCACCGGATCGCCTATTTCAGCCTTCGACAAGCAAAGAATGCCAGCTTTCTCAAGTCGACTGCTGATACTGTTCAAGATCGGAAGGACATTCGTTGATTAGCCGACCATCGATCTCATCCCTCTTGAAGTTCTGGTAGCGGTTCATCATACGATAAGGTCGACTAGGAGAAGCAGGACACTGGAAACAAGGCCCGCAAACGGTACCCATCGCGGACAAATAAACGTTCCCAATGGCGGGGCTTCATTGCCGCTTTTAATTCGGATCAGCGCGAGGTTCACGACCGTGAAAATCACGAGCGTGAAGCCGGCCGTCAGATCGGCAAGGCCCGCGAGCGGAATAGTCAGCGCAAGCACGAGAATCGCGCCGACGCCGATCGCGGTCGCCAAGAGAGGCGTGTGTGTCACCGGGTTCAGGCGCGTAAGGGCCTTCGGCAGATTGCCTTGATCGGCTAGGCCATAGATCACCCGGGCAATCATAATCATGTGCACGATGATACCGTTAAGCGTCGCTACAATGGCAATGGCGCTCATGGTAACGAGCGGCAAGCCCGTGAGCCGTTCGAAGACAAGGGCCAGGGGCGCCGAAGAGCGGGCGAGCTCCTGCGGAGGCACCGCTGTCACCGCGATCCACACAACCAATGCGTAGATCAGCGCCGTCAAGCCCAGCGTCAGGAACAACGCGCGCGGCAAGGTACGACTCGGTTCCTTCATCTCTTCCGCAACATTCACGAGATGCTCGAAGCCGATGAAGGCAAAGACGGCTGTGAGCGCCGTTCCGGCTATTCCGATCCAGGCCCTCGTATCGCCAGTAGCAGGCCAAATCTCAGGAAGACGGGTGACAACGTCGGTTCCGTGACCGAGGCCGGCAACGATGATCAGCATGAGGCCGCCAACCTCGATGAGCGTCATGACCCCCGCGAAAGTGACAGACTGAACTGTGGCGAGACATGCCACGACTCCCATCGCAAGCACTACCCCGGAAATTATCCACGACGCGGGGAGGGGTAGAAACACCGCAACATAGCCTGCGCTACCGACGCTGATAGCCGCGGCCGAGACGATTGCCGTCGTGACCACGAGAAGCCCGACACCGAGACTAAGCCAATCAAGCCTGAACGCGGCTTGGATGTAGGCCGCTTCGCTGGCGCTTACCGGCATGCGCGTTCCCAATTCAGCAAACGATGCCGCACTGAAAACCATGACGAATGCAGCACCCACGAAGGCAAGCGGCGCATGCATTCCGCTGCTCCCTGCCGCGAGACCGACAAGAACGTAGATGCCGGCTCCAATGGTTACGCCAAGTCCATAGAGCACCGCGTGTGTCAGCGTGAGTGAGCGAATAAGGCGCGGCGAAGCGTTCAGCGTTGCTAAAGACCCGACAGACATTCAGCGTTCTCCTCGTTCGGTCCAGCCGGTATGCCTCACGGAAGACAGCCGCCAAGTATGCCATAATTCGGGAGCAAGACATCGAATATTGGCGCAAACTGCGTCCGCTCGTGTCGCGGGCGCGCGTGGCGCCGGCAGCCAAGCGGCACCGACCGGCAGGTAGCAACGCGCGTCTTCCATTACATTCTTATGCGCGAGCGTATTTGATTCGCGTCAAGGAACTCATCATTATGAGCCAACTCTCGGACGGGCCGCAAGCGCGAAGGTCACTGCGTGAAACGATCGTCGAGGCTGCTACGACACGGTTGCCCAGCCTCATGCGACCTATCCTCGGCTTGCGCCGAACCTACCTGCCGCTGCTGATGGTCTATTTTGCGTATGGCGCCCTCGGCATCATCGATGTGAGCCGCGACATGTGGATCAAGGAGCATCTGACTCTCGCTCCGGCGGAGCTCGCCGCAATAGGTGTCTGGCTCAGCTTGCCGTGGACGGTGAAAATGGTGTTCGGCCAGCTCGTCGACAGCGTTCCGATCTTCGGCTCGCAGCGGCGGTCCTACATCTTGATTGGGGCCGCTTTTACGGCCTGCGGGTTGTTTACGCTGGCCGGCACCGCCGGCGGATGGATCGCGTTCGCCCGGGCCGACCGCCTTTACATCCTCGGTACGATGCTGATCGTGGTCGGTACCGTGATCCAGGACGTCGTTGCGGACGCGATGTCAACCGAGGTCGTCTCTCGCGTGGACATGGCTGGGAATGCCCGCGGGGAGGATGAGATCCGCACCGAGCTGGGCATGGTACAGGTCCTCGGCCGCCTTGCCCTCGGCATCGGAATTCTTGCGGTGGCCGGACTATCCGGATGGCTCGCTCAGTTCTTCGCCCGTGAAACCGTATTTCTTCTTGGCCTCGTCATTCCCGCCATCTCGGCTTTAGGCGTCCTGCTGATCCGATCGGAATCGACTGAGCGACGGCCGCTAGACTGGCGTATCCTCGGCGGCGGCATCGGCTTTGGACTTATCGTCCTTGCCGTCGCCCTCGGCGGTCTGCCGTTTGGGCAGGAGCTGGTCTTCGTCCTGTCGATGCTGGTAATTTGCACGATGTTGTTCTTCGTGACCCGCGAACTCGACGCCAAGACCAGGCGCGCCATTCTGTTCACGAGCATCATAATCTTCGCCTTCCGTGCCACGCCATCGGTTGGAGACGGCTATTTCTGGTGGACGCTCGACGTGCTCAAGTTCGACGAGGCCTTCTACGGCAGCCTTCGTCAGACCTCGGCCATCATCGCCATTGTTGCGATGTGGACATTCAGCAAGCAACTTACGGAATATTCCGTAACCAAGGTGTTGTTCTGGATTGCCGTCGCTGGAGCGATCTTGTCGCTGCCCAACATCGGTTTGTTCTTTGGCCTCCACCATTGGACCGAGCAGACATTCGGATTCGGCGCGCGCGCTATCGCTGTCATTGACGCCGCTGCTGCCTCGCCGTTCGCGCAGCTCAGCATGATCCCACTGCTCACGCTGATTGCGTTCTACGCGCCGGCCGGCCATCGTGCGACCTGGTTCGCCCTCATGGCCTCGCTGATGAATATGGCGCTTGTCGCAGGCCAGCTGCAGACCAAGTATCTCAATGAAGTTTTCGTCGTCCAGCGGGGCGAGTACTCGGAGCTAGGTCCGCTGTTGGTTATTGCGGCCTTGCTTGGTTTCATCCTCCCAATTGGCGCGATCCTCTTGTTCGGCCGGCGCGCGTGATCAACAATTGGAAGATATTCACTGCGTTCGGGACGCAATGGAGTTGAAAGCAAGCAAGGAACTCTGTCACTTTGCGCAACACCGCCGGACGCACACAGTCAGCCTTGGGCCTCAATCTGCGGGCGGTGATGTCGGCCATGGTTTGCTCATGACAAAGCCCCATGTGACGTTCCGGCCTGATGCCATTTCGGTCAGGCGGTTGCACGTCCGGGATTTGAACCTATCGGCAACGCCGCGACGCGTTACGCCGCGACCGACGCATACACGTCAGCCACAAGGGCCTCTGAAGTGAGCGCTCTAGACACGCCCGCCCGATATTGTAGCAAAACGCCAGTTTTCGGCCGTAGCTCAAATGGTGAGGAGTGCCTAAGCGCACGGTGAACGATCCTTCAAACAAGGTGTTCCACGGCCTGGGTCGCTATCTAATCCCCGCTTCCAAGTCCACCGACGTTTTCTAGGCCAACGCAAAAGATTGAATATCCGAATGCGTAAAAGCCCTTCAATGTCACTAGTTGGAACATGAAGTCGAAAAAGTCCGCGACGGCATGTCGCCAAGCCCAGAACGAGGGCGTAAAGGACAAGTTGCTCGAGAACGCAGAGCATCGAGGGAGAAGTGGGTTTATCGAGATCTCCATTGCTCGCGAAATTGCCGTGGCGTAACACCGGCAATCCGGCGGAAGGCGCGGGTAAAGTGCGCAGGATCCGCGTAGCCCGAAGAGAACGCGACCTCGATAACCTTGAAATCTGTGTCTCGTAACAGCTTGCTGGCGTTCTCAAACCGGACGGTATCGAGCAGGTCTGAATATGTAAGGCCGGCGTGAGCGAGTTTGCGTTGAAAGCTTCGCGTACTGACGCCGGCCATTTCCGCGATTTCAGCGAGAACTGGGGGTCCTTCGTCCAGGTAGGATGGCAGCATCAACTTGAGTGTTTCGATGATTTCATAGCCGGAATGGTCGACCTCATCGCTCTGCAGACGCGGAAGACTTTCGTTTGCGCGGTTGGGGAGGGCCAGCAACGAGATTGGCACATCGATCCATGATGCCTCTTGGCCCGATAGGAATCGTGAGTTTGGCCAGAACGACTGACACGCAGGACTCGGCGTGTAGCGAGCTTCAAAGGCGATAGTTGCCGGAGCCCAGTCGGGGCCGGCGAATTGTCGGACGATGTGTATCGGAAAAATGTTCTGGAGCCACTGTGAATGCTCGAGATGCTGAAGCCCTTTGGTTCCGGCGAGCCTGCTGCAAATCCTCACGTGATCGTCGTGGCGCTCAAGCCAGTTACTCAAGTTTGAGTCCTCGAGCGACGCCCATTTGCAGGCGTGCTGCAGCGCGACAAGCAGCGTCGGGGAATGGCCAATTAGATTCCGGGTTTTTTCGCTCAGGTGCCAAAAATGTATCTGCTGAGACGCGTGGAATCCGAAATCCACAATGCCTTGCGATCTTTGGGCGAATTCCGCGAAGTCGATTGCAGGCAATATTGGGACGTAATGATTGGCCTTTTCTTCCAACGACGTCGGTAGGCGAAACTTTCCCAGGAGCGAAGCCGTTGGTGCTCCAAGACCATTTAGAATGTCCACGAAAGGACTAAGGTGTTGGCAACGCGTTAAATGAATCTTGGCCATTGGTACGCACATCGACGACGAACTTGAGAAGCTTACATAAAAGATCAATCGAAAGGCAATTTAGCCTAACCGGCTGACCGGGATCGCTGCTGAATGCTCGCAGAGGTTGGCCTAGCTAGGGCTTGCTTGTCTAGTCGTGGATTCAAGCCGGCCGCTATCAGTGGAAGGTAGTGATCCACCTTTACGGACGGCGCCCGCTCGCTTCCATTTGACGAAAATTTTGGCGGCTGATGGCCAGATTGGCCTCCGAAATGCCTGTAGCCTCGAAGATCGATTTTCTATCGAGGGAGGATGGGCTTCACGCCTCACATCAACCGATGAGAGCTGTCCGGTTGCCTTCAGCCCAAGCTGCCCGCGCCGCGATGGTCGCCTCGCTGCGACACGGTGACGCAACTCTCGATGGTACCGCTCGCGCCCTCCAGGTCAGCGCGCGCACCTTGCAGCGGCATCTCGGTCGCATGGGCACAAGCCACAGCGAATTGCTTGCAGAGGTTCGCCTGGACATCGCGTGCCGCCTGTTGGCGGATTCAGGCAAGCGCCTGTCGGATATCGCCAAAATCCTCGGCTATGCCAACGCAAGCAGCTTTAGCCGCTCTTTCGCGCGTTTGATGAAAATTCAACCCATTTTTTACCGGCGGCTGCAACTTGCCCGTAAGCAGGAGATAACGCGCCCTCGCGGTCGGCCTCACGCGATCGTCCGCTGAGCTATTCACGACGATTGGCGCGAAATGGCAAGACGCGCGATCTGAATTGGCGCGAAATGCTTAGCGAAGGTGTTTGCCAGGATTGCCGGGGTTCTGAAGGAGCCATCTGTTTGTTGACGGCGGGGGCGATGCGCTGGGCGCTTCTAAAAGCCACGCGAGCCGGCCGAAGAGAAACAACGCATTTCAGGGAGAGAAAAACCATGATACTTCGCGCTGCTCTGATCGCATTTTGCGCCTGCGGATTGATGGCCTACCCGCAGGACCTTTCTGCTCAATCGGCATCCGAACAAAGGCCGCACGTGCCGCTTGAGAAGTCTATCGGGCAGGCAAAACCGGAAGTCGTACCGTCTCTCTTCGTCCTCAACTCGCGCGGTGCGAGCTTGAAGGACGGCAAACTTGTGCTCACCGGAATTTCGCCGAATGCGATCGTGTTTGCCGATCGGCCCGTCCGTGCCGCCGGCCATGATCTCACGACGCGAATTGTCGAGGATTGGGGCAACGGCAGCGACAATTTCGCGAAAGACCCTCCAAACGCCACGGTTTCCGGATTCAAGAAAGACGGATCATCGGTGCTCGACGCGGTTGTCGTGCTGAAGTCGCCCAAGCTTGAAGGCGACAAGCTGACTTTCGATGTCGACATACTCGAAGGCGATCTTGCGGGAGCCGATGGACCGGCTTCGGTCTTTATCGACATCATTGGCCGCCCGTTCACACCGCTGTCCTTTGCCGGCGTCGCCCGCCGGACAGCGTGGCGCGGTGCTTTCTACCGAGGCGCTGCCTTTGCGGGAGCGGCCGCCGTGGCCGGAGCCGCAGCCTATCCGTACTACGCTCCCCGGTGCGGATACTACCCCTATCCGCCTTGCTACTGAGTACGAGACCAGCCGCACTACAGCCGCTTCGTAAGCAGACTTTGCTGAACGTGAGAGGTCGCGCAAGACAGGCGCGGCCTGAGCTAAACACATAAGTTGGTAGGAGGGAGCATGCGACGAACAGCCGTCATTGCAGCGTCACTAAGCCTCGCGATTATTCAATCGGCGCATGCACAGACTGATCTGAGCGCTTATGCCGACGCTGACGGCTATCTCGATGTTCAGAAACTGACATGTGCACAGTTGGCCGGGACGTGGCAGGGAGACGCCGATCTTCTCACTGCCTGGTACAGCGGCTGGTATAACGGCCTCGCACGCAAGCACTACCTTGACATTAAGAAGTCACGGCAAGCCGAGCACGAAGTGATTCAACATTGCAAGGCCCATCCTGACCAGCCACTTTCCCGACGATCGTTTTGAAGGCGTTTCAATAAGCGCACCATGGAGATAACAATGAAGATTACCCGTCGATCCCTTGCATTTGGTGGAATGGGGCTGCTGGCAGGCGCGGCCGCAACACGATCAGCTCTAGCCCAGGATTCCTTTTTTGGAGTGGGGGAAGGCCTGGAGGACTTCTGGATTGCAAGCGATGCCTACATCTTCGGCTACCCGTTAGTTACGATGGAGATGACCCGCCGGATCATTACTAACGTCGCCGAACCCGTGGGCACGCGAGGGCCGATGGGCCAGATCATCAAGCTGCGCCAATATCCGGACGCATCTTTCCGGGATGTCACGGCGCCGAACGCGGACACTCTCTACACGACTTCCTTCTTCGACGTGGGGAAAGAACCATGGGTTCTCAGCATCCCTGACATGAAGGGTCGCTATTTCTTGATGCCAATGCTGGACGGCTGGACGACGGTGTTCCAGGTTCCGGGAAAGCGCACCACCGGCACCGGTGCGCAGACCTATGCCATCACTGGACCCGGGTGGAAGGGCACGCTGCCGGCTGGCGTAAAGGAGTACAAGTCGCCTACCAACATCGTCTGGCTGCTCGGGCGCATCTATTGCACCGGCACCCCGGAGGACTATGCCGCCGTTCACAAGCTGCAGGACGAGTGCAAGCTTGTTCCGCTCAGTGCTTATGGCAAGGCGTACACGCCGCCGCCAGGAAAGGTCGATTCTTCGATCGACATGAAGACGGCGGTCCGCGAACAGGTCAATCGCATGGACGCAGTGTCGTATTTCAAGCTGCTGTGCGAGCTCATGAAGGCCAATCCGCCTTACGCGGCGGACGCGCCCCAGTTGGCCAAGTTTGCCCGCATCGGCATCGTCCCCGGGCAGGATTTCGATGAGAGCAAGCTGAAGGCGGACTTCCTGAAGCGTTTGCCGGAACTCTCCGTCGACAGGATCATGCTCCAGTTCAGGATCAACAAGGCCATCAAGGACGAGAACGGCTTTGCCTTCACGACGAAAGGCGGAATCTACGGCACGGACTATCTGATGCGGGCGCTCATCACCGCGATCGGACTCGGCTGCAACCGTCCGCAGGACGCGGTCTACCCGACCTCGGAAAAGGATGCGGAGGGCCACAAGTACAATGGCGCAAACAAGTACGTCATGCGGTTTCCCAAAGGCCACCTGCCGCCCGCGGAGGGATTTTGGTCGCTCACGATGTACGACAGTGGCTACTTCTTCGTGAGCAATCCGCTCAACCGCTACTCGATCAGCGCGCGGCAAGAACTGAAGGAAAATCCGGACGGCTCGACCGATCTCTACATTCAGAAGGACTCCCCCGGCAAAGACAAGGAGTCGAACTGGCTTCCGGCGCCTGCGGGAGATTTTGTACTCATGCTGCGCATGTATTGGCCGCAGGAGACGGACCCGTCGATCATCAACGGCACATGGACGGTACCCGGCGCCAGGAAGGTAGTTTGAGAGCTTGAGCTTCATGCCGGCCCCGGGCAAGGGCCGGCATGAGCCAGAGGGTTATTCGTTTCGTCACCGCCGCGAAGTTGGGTGAACTGTCATGCGGCGGCGGTTGCGCGATAGGCTCAAAACATGGGGAAGAGTGTGGTGCACCTTGTTGATTACCAGACCGAGGCAAGGACCAATTGTGGATTAAGTGGCGCACTCCTACTCACGATTTCGGTCGCCGTGGCGATGGCCTTGTCGACCCTCCCATCTGTAACTGTCTATGCCGACGAAGGTGGTGTTTCATATTGGCTCCCGGGACGCTTCGGCAGCCTCGCAGCGACCCCTCAGGTACCAGGCTGGTCGATGGCCGAGGTTTACTATCACACTAGTGTAGGCGCCTTTGGCGCTACAGCGGCCGCCAGGGAAATCCACGTTGGCAGAATCCCTGCCACAATAAATGTCGATCTGAACCTGCGACTCAATGCGCAAGCGGACCTTGTCCTTCTCAATCCCACCTATACGTTCGCAACGCCGGTGTTGGGCGGACAGCTTGCCATCGGCGTGACTGGTCTATTCGGGCGGTCGAGCGCAAATCTGGATGGAACGCTGACGGCGGCCGTCGGACCGCTGGCGGTGACGCGCACGGGCAGTTTCGGTGATTCGATCACATCGGTCGGCGACCTCTACCCGCAGGCGACGCTCAAGTGGAACGCCGGTGTGCACAATTTCATGACCTACGTGACGGGAGACATTCCTGTTGGGGCGTACAGTCCGAACCGCCTTGCCAATCTCGGTATCGGTCACGCGGCGCTCGATGCAGGCGGCGGCTACACCTACTTCAATCCGCAAGCAGGGCATGAGTTTTCTGCGGTCGCAGGGTTTACCTACAACTTCAAGAATCAAGATACGCAGTATCAGAACGGCATCGACTTCCATGTTGATTGGGGCGCTTCCCAATTTTTGTCCAAGCAGATTTTCGTTGGCCTTGTCGGTTATGCCTATCAACAGGTCACCGATGACTATGGCCAGCACCCGGCTCTCGGCGGCTTTCGCTCTCGGGTGCTAGGTGTCGGCCCTCAGATCGGCTTCCTATTCCCCGTGGGCGACATGCAGGGTTACCTGAACCTCAAAGGATATGGTGAATTTGCTGCAGAAAATCGTCCCGCCGGTTGGAATACGTGGCTGACCTTTTCGGTTTCTCCGATGGCGCCCACCACCGTGGCGTCAACTCGGCGATTAAAATAGTCACGCGGCCAGGGCGCACGTAGCCAATGTTGCCAGACACGCCATCGGTCAGCCAGCTATCTCACGTTATTTCCCAAGCGGCCGCCCCGGCATTTCTTCTCGGCGCATTGGCGGCCTTCATTGCGGTGCTGATATCTCGCCTGAACAGGATCATCGACAGATCGATCTATCTGAATCAAATTCCCGATGACGATCAGATTAAATGCCGCCTCAAGGCGGACTCGCCGCGCCTTATTCGACGCGCTGCCATGATCAATCGCGCGATCTTCTGGTCCATCATGGGAAGTATCTCGATAAGCGTTGTAATAGTCGTCGGCTTCGTAAGTGCGTTTCTCCAGATCCAACATGAGCGAGGCGTTGCTATCCTCTTCATTATCGCCGTAGTAGCTTTCATCGTATCGCTAGTTGATTTTGCGCGGGAGGTCCGAATCGCCCTAAGCGAATTTGATCATTACGGCTAACTTCGTTTGGCTCGAGTGATTCTGTATATTTGCGGGGTTACTGTTTGTTTCGCGCGATGAGGCGGCCGCCGCCGTGCCGCCAACCGGGCTGAATGGTTTGACCTTGCCGGATCGAGATCCCAGCGCCAGTCCTGACCAGCGATCGAGCGCTGCTTATTGGCATCGGCCGCAATAGACTCGCATCGACTGCAAATCCTTCGCCGCCAACCAAGTCGGCGGCAATGCATCTCTCGACGACCCGTTCGAACACACGACGGAAAACATCTCCATCGCGGAAGCGCTCGTTGCGGGCGCGCAAATCTGGATGATCCGGGATAGCGTCCTCGATACCGAGCTTGCAGAACCAGCGATAGGCCGACCGGCGGAAGAAGCCGCCGGCCAGGGGCGAATGACCTCACGCCAACCTGAGCGCGCCAGGGAGGATAATCCCTTGGTGATGTCCGTTTCATGTTCCCGCTTGATATCATTACTCTAATATCATGTTTTAGATATTCATATTGATGGTTGACATATCAATTGAAGCTATCGCACATAAGGGCAAATATCTCACGCAGAGCATACACCATGATCACTGCTGCCCAACTGCGGGCTGCGCGCGCGCTTCTTTGCATCGATCAGAAGACCCTGGCCGAACTATCCGGCCTGTCCGTGCCGACGATCCAGCGAATGGAAGCCAGCTCCGGCAACGTTCGCGGGGTCGTGGATAGCCTGACAAAGGTGGTGGAGGCGCTCGATCTGGCAGGGATCGAACTCATTGGCGATGGTGCCCCCAGTCCCCCAGGTGGGCGTGGCGTGCGGCTGAAAACTTCTTCCCCGAAACCCTGAACCGAAAAGCAACCCGCGACGGCGACCGCCGACGGAAAGCCGACGATCCCGCCGCTCCCACAAAGGCGCGGCCAGACATGAAAGCGACGAAACTACAACAGAGCGACGCGCCTAGTTTCGCGGAGCTCTATACGCCGAAACTGCTGACGGTCTTGCGCGAAGGATACGGTCTGCCCCAGCTTCGGGGAGATGCCATTGCTGGGCTGACTGTCGCCATAGTGGCGCTACCCCTCTCCATGGCCATCGCCATCGCCTCCGGCGCGACTCCGGCGCAAGGACTCTACACCGCCATCGTCGGTGGCTTTCTTGTCTCCGCCCTTGGCGGGTCGCGCCTCCAGGTCGGCGGTCCTGCCGGCGCATTCATCGTGCTCGTGTCCGCGACCGTGGCGCAGCACGGCATGGACGGACTGGTCCTCGCCACCTTCCTCTCGGGGCTGATGCTCACTGCCGTAGGCTTCTTCCGCCTGGGGACTTTCATCAAGTTCATTCCCTTTCCCGTGACCGTCGGCTTCACCGCTGGCATCGCGGTCATCATCTTCGCCAGCCAGATCAAGGAATTGCTCGGACTGTCGCTTGCTCACGAACCGGGCGAATTGCTGAAGAAGCTGCCCGCCCTTTGGGATGCGCGCGGCAGTCTCACACCGACCGCAGTCGGGCTGTCGGTCGCCACCGTCGCGATCGTCCTGGGGCTGCGCAAGCTGCGGCCGCACTGGCCGGGAATGCTCATTGCGGTCGGCATGACCGCCGGCGCGACGGGACTATTGGGGCTGCCCGTCGCGACGATCGGCACGCAATTCGGCGGCATCCCCTCGACGCTGCCGTTCCCCAGCCTGCCGAACCTATCCGTCGAAAAGATATTGGCAGTCTTGCCGGCTGCGGTCTCTTTCTCGCTGCTCGGCGCGATCGAGTCGCTGCTTTCGGCCGTGGTCGCGGACGGCATGAGTGGGCGACGGCATCGCGCGAACTGCGAGCTCGTCGCGCAGGGGGCGGCCAACATCGGCGCGTCGCTTTTTGGCGGTTTTTGTGTCACGGGGACCATCGCCCGGACCGCCACCAACGTGCGGGCCGGGGCGCACGGGCCGATCGCGGGGATGCTCCACGCCGTTTTCCTGTTGCTCTTCATGCTGATCGCCGCACCCTTGGCCGCCTACATTCCGCTGGCGGCCCTTGCAGGCGTGCTGGCGGTGGTGGCCTGGAATATGATCGAGATGCCAGCGGTCGCCATTCTGCTGCGTTCTGGCTGGGGCGAAGCCACCGTGCTGGCCTCGACTTTCCTACTTACGATCTTCCGCGATCTCACCGAGGCGATCCTTGTCGGCTTCGCGATCGGTTCCGTGCTCTTCATCCAGCGCATGAGCCGCACGACGGCAGTTGCCTTGGACAAGCCCTTCGTGGCGCGCGACGAGGCCGACTCTACTAGGCCGCGTGGAGCTTACAACGAGGATATTGCGGCGAACCCTGACGTGGCCGTCTACCGCATCACCGGGGTTCTGTTCTTTGGCGCAACAGCATCCATCGGTTCGATTCTCGACCGCATCCAGGACGACTACAAGGCATTGATCGTGGATTTCTCCGCCGTTCCATTTCTCGATTCTACCGGCGCAAACATGATCGAAGGGCTTGCCCACAAGGCACACAAACGCGGCGTTGCGCTGTGGCTGACGGGGGCCAATCGGGACATCCGCCGCTTGTTTCTGGCCCATGGGCTGAGGAGACCTCTCGTCAAATATGCTTCGACCGTCGAAAGCGCGATCTCCTCGCTCCGGACGGGCGATAGGGCAGAACATGAGGCCGCGTGAGCGCCCCGTCAGCCCCTCTGAAAAAGCAATTTGAGATGGTTGCAGGTCTCCGCAACCGAAAATCTCTTGTCGAAAAGCTATTCTACATGGAGCGCCAACCCCGGGATAACCCCGGCTACGTCAGCAACGAACGCAAATAACCAATATCGTATGAGGCCAAAACTCTCGACTTTTCAGCGCTATGCGGCCCGATAACTGGGTTCGGGACGCAGGGGACCGTCCGCCTCAGACGGCCACGATCAGCGAATGTCGCTATCGGTGATTGCGAGTCCCGGCGAAAAAGCTGAGACGCCAAACATGGGTTTGAGCCACGACTTCCGTCGCGGTCCAAATGGACTCCAACACCAATCGGGCAGGGCTCCCGAGTCGGTGAATCATGAGTTAATTTTCCGGCAAATTTCGCCGCTCGGCGCCCCCGCGACTCAGTCTATGACGTCTTCGTCGCACGAAAAATGCGGGTGCACACAGATGCCAAATTCGAATGATGTCGCCAGCAGCGAGACGCTTTGGGAGCGGGTCCTGTCCCTGCTCGTCGTGGGTGCCAGCGTTTTGGGTGGAAGCACCGTGTTGCTGATACAGGCGCTACCACCATTACTTCACGGATTTCCATAGAGGGCGCAAAACGGGTTTTGACTGCGACCATGGGGTTTGCAGCTGCCATTCTGACAACGAGAAATTCTGTAATGATCTCAATGGGCCAAAAACACCGAAAATGTCAGAACGGCCTTTGAAAACACTACTCCAGATCTTCGCCTCGGCCGAAGCTCACTGTTAGCTCCGCAATCCCGCGTCATGCAGGCGTAGGATCTAGCCGCGCGGTTGTGAAGTTCTTCGGTGAGGTGCCGATTGAACTGGTTGAGCTTGTCAACACTGATAACCACTTCCATCCCGCATATTTATCGCCGGTTTGGCGCAGATGTGTGTAGCGCTTGAGACTCGACCAAGAACGATGACCTGAGACGGCGGCAACTTGTGGGATATTCCGACCGAGTTCGAATAGGCGTGAAACACCATCGTGACGAAGGTCGTGCAGGTGCAAGTCAACGATCTCGAGGAATTGACATGCACGCGTGAAATTCGTTCCGATAGTGTCGCCACTATATGGAAAGATCTCTTCAGAGCGCTTAGGCATTGAGAGGACTATCTGGAGCGCTTCCGGAGGAAGATCGCACCATACGTCATTGCCGATCTTCTCTCCAGGGTTCTTCATATCCCGAACCAAAACACGACTTCCGCCCAGGTCGAGGTCCTCCCATAGGATCCGCGTAATCTCCTCGAGACGACGTGTCGAGAATATCGCGAAGCCGATGACTTTCTGCATCGGAATAGACGATGGTCGGCGCTTCAGCCGTTGGCCAAAATGCTCCAAAATCTTGTCGAGCTCATCGAGAGCGGGCCGCCGATCGCGTTCACGGCTCTTGCTCGCGATGCCAAGACGCTTGGCAACTACAAACGCGTCCTTCATAGCAGTCTGATCTAGAGGGTACGCCCATGCCGGCTTGGCAACAGCAAACACGGCCGCCAAATGGGAGAGATAGTTGGCGACTGTTTGCGGCGTAACATTAATGACGAGCTGATTGGCAAAGGAGATCACGTCAGCGCTCGTGATTTCGGAGCATGCTTTGCTGGCTATGTCGTAGCCCTTGATCGCGCGCAGAACCTGCGCCTTTGTGCGACCGATCTTTTTGATAGATTCATCCGTATAACGGTCGATAACAGCGGATAGGGTAGGGTCAGGTGCTGCAAGACGCTCGAGCGCGCCGGGCTTGGCAAGCTCCTTCTCCCGCTTTTCGAGCCAAGCAGAGGCTGCCTGTTTCCGATCGAACGTGCGGCCTTCTCGATGAACGATCTTGCCAGCGCGCTTGATAAGGAGTTGTGCCTGGTATCCTGTTGAGCCGTCGCTTCGCTTGCGTGGTATGACCGTTCCCACTGTAAGAGCTCCATTGGCGGTACTGCATGAGCGGCTTTGGTACTGCGCCGCAGTACCGTACGCCACAAAATGGGGGAAAATGGGCGAAAACGGGCTAAAACAAAGAATCTGCAAATGACCGTAAGTGGTTGAAATGAGCGAAAAAAGTACGAAATCATACGATTTTCTTTTCTCCGTCGCGCCGATGATGGATTGGACCGAGAGTTCAGGTCTTTCAATCGGTTAGAGGGCGGCATGTGCACGACGTGTGCACCGAGAGATCAAGAAAGATCCAGCGACAGCCAAAGTACCCGGCTCTCAGAAGCGGGGCGTAGTATGTGGGATCGGGTTAGTCGGACATTCTGTTCGGCGCATCGATTGATGCTGCAGTGCTGCGGATTGGAATCGTCTCGGATACCCACGGGCTCCTGCGGCTCGAGGCTGAGCACGGCTTGGCGGGGTGGCGCATATCATCCACGCTGGCGATATGGTCGTGCGGAAATTCTTGTCAGACTCCGTCGGATTTGCGCCTCACAGCGATTAGAGGGAACACCGATACCGCCGAGTGGGCGAAACATTATCCTGACACTCAGGCGGTACAGCTCGGAGAGCGATCGTTCTATGTCTTGCACCCTCAGGAATTGCAGATTGATCCAGCAGTTTGCGGATTGATGCGCATCGACCGCGGATCCAACGATTGATGATGTGCTGTATCTGAATCCTGGAAGTGCAGGGCCACGTCGTTTCAAGCTGCCCGTCACACTTGCTACTTTGGAGATAACCTTCAAGCGGCCTTCGACCGGTCATACATGACCTCAGTCGCACCGAGTGAAGTGTCCGATGAAATGCGCGCTCGACCGCTGCATCAGGTAGCCGAACTGCTGCAGTCTTGCACCACCGGCAGTTCCTCGGCATTGGAGTCGCCCGGCGCAGTCGCCCAGGCCAGTTCGACTAGCATCACGATCCGCCGACCGGCACTGTCAAGCGGGCAAACGATGAAGCCCTGCTCCTCGATGTAGATCAAAAGACGCCGTGCACGTCGCAGCGAATGAGAGCCATAGGCGCGCGCAATCGCTACCTTTATCGCACCTGCCCAACGGCAACGCCGCGCTGTCCGCTGACATGGCAGCGCGGCTGGAGAAAGCATTCAAGAAATTCACCCGCAAAGAGCTTCTCGACATGCAGGCGGAATACGATGCCGCGCAGGCAAGCAAAAGGATGCGCCGGCCAATGCCACGGCTTATGTGCCCCGTTTCTGACGATCAAAGCCAACAACATTGAAGGATGGGTCCCACAATATCCTCGTACGCAGCCGCCTTGCGGTTTTCTTGCGTACGCTGGTCCATTCCAGGTGCCGTGCGGGTACCGCGGGACAGGAGCAAGTGCGAACGGGTGCTGGGATTGGGCGTCGCATGCGCCAATGACTTAGAGGGTTCCGTGGATCGATGCAGGTGGAAAAATGAGCTAGGCGCCGATCCCAACTGGCGTGCTACTTTGCATGGGGTTGTTCCCGATATTTTGGTTGGATCAGACGAGCAACATCATATTGCATTGAACCGATATGCGCGTGCTTGATGCTGATCAACGAGACGCCGACTGGCGCGATCTCTCTCGCATCGTGCTGCGCATCGACCAGACATTTAGACCAACCGCGCGCGGCTCGCATACGAAAGCTGCCTCTCGCGTGCCAGATAGCTGACCGAGTAAGGTTATCGGCATCTGTTGCAACGACGCCTAATCATCGCGACGCCTGCCTTCTACAACCCTCGATCATCGCAGGCGTCACGTCGGTAGGATAGTAAAGCGGCGAGGCACCGGCTGGTCGAGAATATGCGCTGCGAGGGCACGCCCTGCCGTTGAGCATGGTGTCATCCGGGCAGGCGCACGGTCCGCCGGTTGCGTGATATTGGTCCCGACTTGCTTTGATAGGATCGCAGCAATAGCCGTGGCCGTCAGTGCGACCTCAGCCTTGCGCTTGATCTCAGGCGGTGCAGGTTTCTCTGGGGCATGGGTGGTCGCGGACTTCTCGGAGTGGCTTTTGATGGCGGGTGCCGAATTGTTAGAGGTTGCTGCCGCTACAATAGGAGGTGATACAGGGTACGTGAGGCAACGGGGTTGGCCACGGAAGCCTGCGACTGCGCGACCGCCGCGACTGGCGCGTTGTTCACCGGACTGCTGTGGCGGCTTATAGTGTAAGCCCCTAACGCCGTGACGCTCAGCATAAAGAGTAGCGTTCTTGCCCGCATACTCGCGCCGCCACCATTAGCCGGTCTTTCGAGCATTCATGGCCCGCTCGACCTCATGGCTAGTTCATCCAGATGTTGCGCAAAACGATCGAGCATTTCGCGCTTCGCTTAGTCAGTAGCTAAGTCTCGGACGAGCGCACATTCGGCCGCGTCTTTGTGCAGCTTCTCCAAATGGGCTTGAATCCTTCATCATCCCCCCGCGTGCCTCCATTTTCCAACGAAGGAAGTGACACGGCTCGACATCAAATTGAACTAACAAATCTTAGGTCGGGACTGGACTGCTGCTTATTACCCTTGGCTTTTATTGAACGTCTCAAGCATTCCTTCGGCAGCGTCTGCGTGCTGAGCACGGCCCGCCCGGGGCTTGGGGGCATCGTGAGGCGGGCGCAGTGCCGAGCCAACCGATACGCTCAGTGAGAAGCCCTCGCGGATGATAGTATAGGGGAACGAGCGTATTGTCCGTAACGACTTAGCGATCATTCTTGTTTCAACCTGAGCGCGCTGGTTTCCAAGCCGTACTTGCAAAATGAAAATGCCATTGTTGCCGCTGTTGCCATAGCGGTCTCGGCGGCCGGCCTCACACGCTGAAGCCGTGTATCGGAGTGAGCAGTGGGCGACATTCCAGACTGACGGCTGCCGCCGCGATGCCGACGGCTATTACTGATCACCGGCCGTGTTGACGACGTGAATCAACGTCTCGGGTCACCACAAGGGCACTGCCGAGCTCGAAACTCGCTAGTCACGCATGCCGAGGTGTCCGAGGTCGCTGTCGTTGGCTATCCCCACGATATCAAGGGCCAGGGCATTTACCCCTACGTCACGCTAATGGCGGCACCGAGCCGACCGAGGAGTTGCGGAGTCATTGGAAATGAGCGATCGATGTCTTCATTATCGGCCCCCTTCGTCTCTAGCAGTCGTTTGCCTTTAATCAAAAGACCCGCTAGGGCCGGTCATCCAAATTGCTATGCTTCAGCACATGCTACCACGCAGTCAATCATTAGCAAACGCAAGAAGGCGGATCTCGCTGGCAAAAAGATGATCTCGCCGGAAGGGCTCGGGCTGCGTGTGGTCCACTACAGCCGCGTGGTAGTCCGATCAAGCTCTGACATGATCCAATCGGCGAATGCCCGCACTGCGCGGCGCTGCCGGTTGGCGCGAGGGAAGACGAGATGGTGGCCGACATAGCGGATATCGACGGACCGGCCGGCGAGCGGGGCGACCAATCTGCCCGTCTCGATCTCGCGCTCGGCAAGTCGCGTGGATTCCAGGGTGACGCCGAGACCGCTTGAAGCCATAGCAATCGCCAGGAAGCTGCGGTCGAAACGCATCCCATGAATGGCGGGCGCCTCAAGCCCATTCGCGGCAAACCATTGGTGCCATTGAACCTTCTTGACCTCTGAACGAATAAGCACCTGGCCGAACAAATCCTTCGGTTTGCGGATCTTCTTTGCAAGCGCCGGCGTACACAGGGGCGCAACGGTCTCCTCGCCGAGCGGAATGATTTCCAGAGACTCGCTCCTCGGCTGCCCATAGACGATATCGAGATCGAAATCGTCATTGCCAAAGCGGGCATACTCGGTGCTGGCGGCGAGCCGCACTTCCAGCTTGGGTTCGGCGGCAATGAACTGGTCGAGACGCGGCGCCAGCCACTGCGCTGCGAAGCTCGGCGCGCAATGCACCCGAAGCAGTTGCGGCCCGCGGCCGGCCACTTCCTCGATTCCGTGCCGCAGATTGTCGAATGCGGAGCCGACGTGACGCATCAGGTTTTGTCCGGCCGGTGTCAATCGGGTCGATCGGGCGCTGCGCTCGAACAGCGTGGTGCTCATCGTGCTTTCCAGTTTGCGGATCGCGTGACTGACGGCGCTCGGCGTCAAATGAAGTTCGCTTGCAGCGTCGCGAAAGGAGCCGGTGCGCGCGGCTGCCTCGAAGGCGCGGATTGCGGAAATCGGGATGCTGGACAGCAACATCCCATAAGTGAACCAGATTCATCTATGGGCGACAACTGTGCGTTTGTCGCCGTTGCGGCCCCGGAATAGTAGGTACGGTCAAAGAAACAGGCGCGGGTCGACGGCGTCTCGGATCAATGCCAGGGAGGAGACATGCTGCTACGCGGGAAGACGGCGGTTATCTCGGGCGCGGCCTCGCCGCGCGGCATAGGCTTGGCGACCGCCCGGCGGTTCGCGGCAGAAGGTGCCCGGGTCGCGATCCTCGACATCGATGGCGCCGCGGCCGAAGCCGCCGCGAAGAGCCTGGACGTCGTTTCGGGCGGATCCCACCTCGGCCTCGGCTGCGACGTCGCCGACCAGAAATCCTGTATGAATGCGATCGACGCTGTGATCGGCGCTTTCGGCCAGATCGATATCCTGATCAATAACGCCGGCATTACGCAGCCGGCGAAGCTGCTCGAAATCACGCCCGCGGACTGGGCGCGCATCCAGGATGTCAATCTCAAGGGCGTGCTCTTTCTGTCCCAGGCGGTGATCCCGCACATGCGCCGGCGCAGGTCCGGCTCGATTGCCTGCATGTCGTCGGTCTCGGCGCAGCGCGGCGGCGGCATTTTCGGCGGGCCGCATTATTCCGCGGCCAAGGCTGGCGTGCTCGGCCTCGCCAAGGCGATGGCGCGCGAGTTCGGACTCGACGGCATTCGCGTCAACTGCGTCACGCCCGGCCTGATCGGAACCGACATCACGGCTGGCAAGCTCACCGACGAGATGAAGGCGAAGATACTCGAGGGCATTCCGCTCGGCCGCCTCGGCCAAGCAAAGGACGTTGCGGGAATCTACACGTTCCTTGCTTCCGACCTCTCCGCCTACGTCACGGGGGCGGTGATCGACGTCAACGGCGGCATGCTCATCCACTGAGCACGATAGGAGGAGATCGCCATGGAAACGGCTCCGGCGATTGCAAACGCGCCGACGCTGGCGAAGCGTGCCCACAACATCCGCCGCAACGCGCTGAGGATGGGCGAAATCCAGGGCCAAGGTTATATAGCGCAGGCGCTTGACATCGCCGACGTGCTTGCCGTCGCTTACTTCCACGCCATGCATTACCGGCCGGAGGAGCCGTCCTGGGAGGGACGGGATCGCTTCCTGCTCTCGAACGGTCACTATGCCATCGCGCTCTATGCAGCCTTGATCGAGGCCGGCGTCATCCCGGAAGCAGAGCTCGATACCTATGGCAGCGACGAAAGCCGTCTGCCGATGTCCGGCATGGCCTCCTACACGCCCGGCATGGAGATGTCGGGCGGATCGCTCGGGCTGGGTATAAGCATCGCCGTCGGCATGGCACTCGGGCTGAAGCGCAAGAGCTCCAGCGCGCGGGTCTACACGGTGTTCTCCGACGGCGAGCTCGACGAAGGCTCCGTCTGGGAAGGGATCATGTCCGCAGCTCACCACAAGCTTGACAACCTGATCGCCATCGTCGACGTCAACAACCAGCAGGCCGACGGTCCTTCGACGGAAATGATGGCGTTCGAGCCGCTGGTGGACAAGCTCAACGCATTCGGTTGGTTCGTGCAGCGCGTGGATGGTAACGACCTCGATGCAGTGGTGGCGGCATTCGATGCCGCCAAGTCCCACGCCGAGGCGAGGCCCCGTATCCTCGTTGCCGACACGCTGATGGGCAAAGGCGTTCCGTTCCTGGAGCAGCGGGAGAAGAACCACTTCATTCGTGTCGAGCTGCACGAATGGCAACTCGCGCTTGGCGCGCTTGAAGCGGGGACGCAGTCATGAATACCACTGTATCAGCAACGCCGCCCGGCAAGCCGCGCCTGACCACCTCGGCCATGATCGCCTCGATCGCGGCCGAAGGACAAAGGACGAAGTCTGCGCCCTTCGGGCACGCGCTCGTCGAACTCGCGCGAAACCGCACCGACGTGATTGGCATGACCGCCGATCTCGGCAAGTACACTGACCTGCACATCTTCGCCAAGGCATTCCCGGATCGGTACTACCAGATGGGCATGGCCGAGCAGCTGCTGTTCGGGGTCGCCTCGGGGCTGGCTGCCGAAGGCTTTACCCCCTTCGCCACGACATATGCGGTGTTTGCCTCTCGTCGCGCCTACGATTTCATCCACCAGACGATTGCGGAGGAGGACCGCAACGTGAAGATCGTCTGCGCGCTGCCCGGTCTGACCTCCGGTTATGGCCCGAGCCACCAGGCGGCCGAGGATCTCGCGCTATTCCGCGCGATGCCGAACATGACCGTGATCGATCCCTGCGACGCGCATGAGATCGAGCAACTGGTGCCTGCTATCGCCTCCCATCAAGGCCCGGCCTATGTGCGGCTGCTGCGCGGCCAGGTGCCGGTGGTGCTTGACGAGTACGGCTACAAGTTCGAGCTTGGCAAGGCGGCCCTGATCCGGGAGGGCGGGGATGTCCTGATCATCTCGACCGGCATCATGACGATGCGCGCGCTCGAGGCCGCGAAGGAGTTGGCTGGTGACCGCGTGGATGCAGCGGTGCTGCACGTTCCCACCATCAAGCCGCTCGATGCCGAGACGATTCTGCGCGAAGCCCGCAAACCCGGGCGACTGGTCGTGGTTGCTGAGAACCATACCGTGATCGGGGGCCTCGGAGAAGCCGTTGCCGGCTTATTGATGCGTTCCGGTGTTCATCCGGTGTTCCGTCAGATTGCATTGCCGGACGAATTTCTCGCCGCCGGTGCATTGCCGACCCTTCATGACAGATACGGAATTTCGACCCCGGAAGTGTCAAGGCAGATAAAGCATTGGCTAGGGCGTTGAGGTTCGAGGCGCCGCTTCACAGCAGGCTTCGGCAACATAGTCGCTTCGCAGCTCCGCTGCGAGGATGACGGCTACCGCCTATGGCCGGCCTTCGAGTTCCGGTAAAGAAGAGATCAACGGACGGACCAGCTCCACACCGCGGATCGCAGCTTCACTCCTGCCTCAAGGTCCGCCGCATTGGCTGCACCCATCGCCATCTCCCCAAAAAAGACCTTCCAATTGCATCAACCATTCCGCTGCGCTTTCCGTCCAAAACTGAGCACCTTAGACTTGGCATCGATTGGGGCCGCGAAAGAGGGTGCCGCTTGGAAATCGGAGATCTCCAGTCGCTTCGTACTTGGGTGTACTCGCGAATCTGTGGACGTTTGACTGACAATTGGCACTAACTATTGTTCCTCTCAGTTTTGGCAGGTCGACTTAAATTCCCCGGCGTTCTACATTACAGATTGATCACGGCAGACAGAGTTTGAAATGGCAGTAAAAGCGACCCAATCGCGCTCTTTGCGTCAACGCGCCATCAGGAGTTGCGATGTTCATAGTTTCTGTGAAGTGCAACGCACCTACGCGCTGCGCTCGCGCAGATCTTTCTCCGGCTTTCCCCGATGATGTCGGTGGATCGCCCGGCCGCCCGGCTCGCGACGCGCCTTGCATTTTTCGTCGCCGGCTTTGGCATCGCGGGCTGGGCGCCCCTGGTGCCGTTCGCGAAAGACCGGATGGCGGTCGATGAGGGAGTCCTCGGCTTTTTGCTGCTCTGCCTCGGAGTCGGCTCCGTCGTCGCGATGATCGTGACCGGTGTGTTGAGCGCGCGCTACGGCAGTAGGCCGATCATCCTGATTGGCGGGTTCGGCCTTGCCCTCATCCTGCCGTGGCTCGCGCTTGCTGGTACACCTCTGGCGCTTGGGGCTGCGTTGTTTGCCTTCGGCGCCTTGCTTGGCTCTTTCGATCTGGCCGTGAATATCCATGCGGTCGAAGTGGAACGTGCAGCGAAGCGGCCGCTGATGTCCGGCTTTCATGCACAATTCAGCATTGGCGGCGTTGCCGGTTCTGGGGGGATGACCGCTTTGCTCTCGCTCGGCGCTGGCGCCTTCGCATCAACTTTGATCTGCTCGGCCCTTATGGCGATAGCTATGCTGCTGGCCTGCCCGCGATTGCTCCGAACCGCGCAGGCCCAGCAGGTGCCCTTGTTGGTCATGCCACACAACACGGTGCTGCTGCTCGCAATGCTTGCGGCAATCACTTTTCTCGTGGAAGGCGCGATGCTCGATTGGAGTGCTTTGCTGCTCGTGGGCAGAGGTCTCGTCCCGGAGGCGCAGGGTGGTCTCGGCTACATGTTGTTCTCTATTGCCATGACGGTCGGTCGTCTCCGTGGCGATGCCATCGTGGCGCGCGTCGGCGACCGCGCCACGCTGGTGTTTGGCAGTCTACTGGCGGTAGCGGGCTTCGCGGTCCTGCTGACCGCCGTGGGCGCAGCCTTCGCCATGGCGGGCTTGCTGCTCATCGGCCTCGGGGCGTCGAACCTGGTGCCAGTCCTGTTCCGCCGGGCTGGCACGCAGAAAGCGATGCCCGCCAGCCTTGCGATCGGTGCGATCAACACGGCTGGCTATGCTGGCGTCCTCCTCGGACCTGCTGGCATTGGCTTCCTCGCCAAGTTCGCTGGATTGCCGAGCGCATTTGCGATATTGGCGGCACTCATGTGTCTAGTCACGCTGTCGGCGCACAGCGTGACGCTGGAAATACCGTGAAGAGGAGGCGATGGTTCCACACGAGCAACTCGGCAAGATGGTGCGAGTGGGCTCGTGCGCCTCTCAGCGCCTGTGATTCGCGGCCCTTCTACATGCATCAATCTGTCTTCAGGCAATTCTCCAGATGAGAGAGCCCACGCAAGTGAGCTGATGAGGGTCCGCGCGCGCAACACGGCACGCCGCTTAACGGCGCATGGCGCAAGTTACTGTCGACAAAACCAGGCGAGACCCCGTCCCTCGTATGCGAGAAAGGATCTGCGACAGTAGATCGATTAGCCTCCACGGCTCCTTACTTCGAACGCGATTTCTTGAAAAGAGCCAGTCTCGAGAATCTGAACGAGGCGATAGCTGGAGTTTCTTCCTGACAGCGGGCAGGGTGTGCGTCATGAAACAGGAGAGAGAATGAGCAGGCGAGCTCGTTGGAACCACTCAGCGGCCTTCAAAGGTCAAGGTTGCATTTGCCGCCACCATTGGCGATCGGACGTTAGCTCAACTGCCGGAGCATTTGAGCGTCCACCCCAATCAGATCACGTCGTGGAAAGCTCGAAGGTGGCGGCGCCGATTGTTCGGCCCTCGTTGAGGCCATGGGGCAGGGCCACGCGTCGTTGAAGTGAAGTCGCTGCATGCCAGATCGGCGGGCTGATACTGGAGAACGATTTCTTAGAAGGAAGGCTCAGCAAAGCGGGCCTGCTGAGCGCAGAACGATGATCGACCGTGCACACGAGCTGCCGATCAGCCGGCAGCGGAAGCTCTGAACATCAGCCGGGCTAGCGCCTACTACCTGCCGGTAGCCGATCTAGGTCACCGCTGCGGCCGGTTCAGATTTGAACCTCCCCGGCAACAGGCGTCAAATTTCAGGCATTTCAGATCGGACAAGAGCTGCGCGTGATTGCCCGCGTAAGGGTGTTGGCTCAGGACGTTGTGTGGGATGAATGAAAATCAGATCTCATGCGTAATCCATGCGTTCATTTAGACGTGATTTATCCGCGCCGCATCCAACACCCGATCAATTGGCAGTTGGCACTTGCACTGCCCAACCGTCGATCTTTCGGCTGAAGAGGTCCATGATGCCTGCCAGATACAGAGCCTTCCGTCGTCGGGATGTACGTGATATTGGCAAGCCAGACCCGGTTCGAGTCTGCAGTGGTGAAGTCAAGCGCGATCACGTTTGCGATCGGCAGATCGTGGCAATTGTCCGTGGTGCGGACCCGACGTGGCGGCGCCATGATCGAGCGAGTGCCATTCCTTCGTATCAGCCGTTCGACCCCGCCATGGCTGGCGCCGCGTCCCC
Source organism: Bradyrhizobium sp. CCBAU 051011 (assembly GCF_009930815.1). NCBI lineage: Bacteria > Pseudomonadati > Pseudomonadota > Alphaproteobacteria > Hyphomicrobiales > Nitrobacteraceae > Bradyrhizobium > Bradyrhizobium sp. CCBAU 051011. Next base: position 5,744,600 of record NZ_CP022222.1, read on the forward strand.
GCGCCCGTAGGACAGGATGGACCCGAGGACAGCCATACGGCTGTCAACTCTCGCGATGACCTGCCGGATCTCGGCCAGCAGCACGGCATTGGAAGTTGCTCGAGGCTCGCGCCAGGCGTAATAACTGGCTGTCGAATCCTCGAGTACGGCACACATCAGCCGTACCGGATAGCTGTCGCGGTGGTCCTCAATGAAGCGGGTTTCCGGCAAAGATCGCGATCGACTTTTCAAAATGTCGCGCTCCATGCGCAGCCGCTCGTTCTCCTGGCGCAGCTTAGCGATCTCTGAAGGCTGGTCCGCCGACATCGGCGCCGCGCCGCCGATGCCTGCTCCTGCCGGACATCCACCCAGTGTCGCAGCACCGAATCGCGCAGCCCGAACCCCTTGGCCGACCCAATCGATCAACTAGTCGATATCGCCAGTTTACAGCCTGGCGCTTGAGTCCTCCGTGAACGATCGACGTGGATGTTCTGACTTTCAACACGTCCGGGCTCTCTGAGCCTACTACAGGTGTCCACTCATTCGGAGGAGGTTCACTGGGGCTTGAGTCGGTTTGCGCAGAGATGGACGCGCTGGAGCAGACTTCCCGGTTACCATACATGGAGAAACTCAGGCACAGGATGGGCATCTATTCCGTCCCGTCCCGCAGCGGCTCATTCAGCGCATTGCGGACGCTTTCCACGCCGCGCGTCTCGCTTAGGGAATCGACTGGGCAACAGTAGTAACGGTAAAATTCGCGCGCGACCTGAAGCGGAAGACTCGGGCGTTAGCATCGCGATTTGCTCGACGGAGCACAGCGAACCAGCCTAGTAGGTGCCTTGCGGGTCTTCACGGCAGTATAACTTGGCGGTTGCGGACAACTCCGATGCGCGCTCGCGCTGCTTCCAGTGGCCGAGGTACGATGAGCACGGTGGGTGCGCGCCTTTGGCGTTCAACCAATTTAGGTAGCTGTCCTGACGGGGTTTTCGAGGATAGCATGCGGTGCACCTTGGCTGCCACGGAAGGAGGGGCGCTTCATGAATGGAAGTTGGCGGCGCGTGATACCGAAAGCAAGGAGAGGGCTTAATTTTCTGCAGCGTTCCCCGCTCTCCAAAACAAGCCGAGCCAAGGGCGAGCAGCTGGTGCAAAGCAGGGAGGATATCAAATGTCTAGTGCTGATCCCGTCATCATCAGAACTGCACAGGCGCACCGTTGCACCGCTGACGGCAGCGCTTGTTATGTGTCGTCAGGCACGCCCTGGTCGCCGCTGGAAGTGCTCGATGTCTATGAGGATTTTCACCACTTGCTCTATCCCAACACGGGAAGCGGAGCGTGTCAGGCGAAGAGGGTCACCTCCGATGAACGCCTGAAAAAGATCTACGGCGTGAGCAGAGACGCATGAAGTGGAGGTATGAGGCGCCCGCCGGAACGGCTGAGATTATTCTCCTCCCGGATGGATGCGCCCTCGTGTTTGACGGTCAGGTTTTAGGGAAATACGCTACCGCTGCGAAGGCCGCAGAAGAACTATCGAACGGCACATGCCACTGGCCCTCCGCTGGAGACCCAACGGAGATGAACATCCCCAAAGAGCTGGCCCAATGGCAACGAGTTCTGTAGTGCGGCGCCGGGGCTCGATGCTCTCTCTCTCTCTCTCTCTCTCTCTCTCTCTCTCTCTTTGATAGTGCGTGTCGCCCAGGAAAGGCATTGAGAACAAAAGTGGCGAGTAAATAAGAGGACAAGTCCTGCAGTTCCCATCCGTTATGGTGGTGACGCTGGGGAGCCTCCGATGGCCGATTCGATTTTCGAGAACAGCAGCGAGCTCACAGCGTGCTCGACCCGTGTGTGTCAGGACCAAACCGGGATCTCCGGTTTGTGACGGCCTCCTCTCAGATGGGGTAGTTGATCAGCGCATCAACTTGCATTCGAATTGGTTCGTCTTTCTACGTCGGGCGCAGACCATGATTGAAATTTTCCGTCGAGATGCATTTGCGACACTTAAGCCGGGCATGAGTGTCATCGCCGAAGGGCGTCGCTGGGTCTGGCTAGACATGCGGGCTGGTGACCGTGTGCAGCTGCGCTGCGAACTCACAGGTGAGCGCGCTTGGCTTGCTACAAGCGCTGTCGAGATCGCTACGGCGCACTGGGATCTGAACCATCCTGTGGTCAAAGAAGCGGGGCGTTCTCGTGCGGACGTCCGGCATCACTTTGCGAAAAAATCGAAACGATAAACGTCGCTCCATTCGCAGTCGAGGCACGCGCGGTCCGACGCAAGGTGGATCACGTGCTGCAGAGTTGTGGGCGCGTTGGCTGTTGCGCTTTAGGAGGTAGCTGCCGAGATGAGACGAGAAAGGGTGAGTCATTCATCCGAGGTCGATTGATGAAACCAGAAGCGCGAACCAGCGGGAGGTTTGTTGTACTGCATGCGCGGCCGAACCGTTGGTGCGATGTTAAAGCGTGCCCAGGGCAGGATCGGGCGCGCAAATGGTCAGGACGCTATGCTAGCTTCAAATGGAATGGCTACATCAGGTGGTCGCAGGCCCGCACCATTTGGCGGCCGGGCAACATCGACGCTTGTCGAGAAACGCGCCAAGCAGCCATATGACTTTTAAGCAAAAGGAGGAGTTATGCTGCATATTCACCGATTCAATGAATTCTGCATTGAGTGGCGTCACCTTTCCTTTTGAGATGTGCTTGGAAGCTGCCTATGCGCTTTTACTATAGTCGTCGGTTTGGCTATTAGCCGGGGATTGTAACTTATGGTCGGCGAGCACTTCCCTGGAACATCGGCGGATGCGACGGTCATGCTATCATCATTCGCGTTCCGATCGAGATAGAATAGCCCTTGCCTCAAGAGTATCGGCGCGCGTGTTAACTTGTCGAACTTATCGCTGAGATCAAAGACGAGCGATTCGACACTCGCCTGCTTGAGCTCAAGCGCGATCGCTAAAGTCAGCAGATCGAGCTCAATCGCATTTGCTGGCCAGCGGGGGCTTGTCGGCGTCGGAGGGTTCGCTTCGGCGCGCAATCAATTAATTTTTAGCGTGGAAGAATTGTGCAGATCGAGGAGCGAGCGGATTGCCGAAACGAAGGCGACTCAAGACACTGCGACCGCGCGCTTGCGGCAGGCGGACGCAGAATTCAGCGCGCAAACAGAGTAAGTACGCGCTGTGTGCTTAGGCCGTAACCTGGATCGAGCTCGTGCCCCATACGACGTGGCCCAGCACGAACTGGAGAGTACGCAGCAGCGAGTCAATTATGTAGCGACGGAGCTGGCGCCGGCCCGCGCGCCGACGTATCTGTTGGCGAGTCTTACAATTGAGGCGCGCTTCTCAAGCCAACGTATTGGTGAGCTCGATCAACGTTTGGCCGAACGTAATGTTGACAAGGAGTAAGTGAAGATACGCATCATCCAGCTCGATTGGCAAATCGACGCGGAGCGTCTTCGTGTGAGTCGCTTAACCTCCGCCAACGCTCAATGCCGGCATTTCTGGCTTTGTCTGGGACATCCTGGTGGACGATGGCCATTACGCGCGACGCGGCGCCTCGTCTTAATCGACGACTACGAAACTGAGACGCAGCGGGGCTTCCGAGTCGCTCTACGATGGTATTTTTCGGCGCGCCGGCGCAATTCCGGCTGTTCGGCGTCGAGTGAGGACCGGGTCCTCCAAGCCGAATTGTGGTTTCATCAAACCGGATTCGCAAGCCTTGCGGTGGGTCCCACTCTGCAGCATCTGCAGCGCTTTGATGTCACGAGAACTTACTCGATCAGGCACAACAGCCCGATCTCGGCTGCGCCACACTGGCAGGGCCATTGTCGGTTTTGAGACAAGTATCGACCTGTTGATCGTCTCGCACATACTACAACGCACCTGCAACCTGAATTCTTGATGCGGCACGCCGCTTGCTTTGTTCGCGGCATCATCATCGAACGCTTTCAGGGGGCGGTGATGCTGGGGTAGAGCGAGCTGCGTGATCAGTTAGTCGGCGATCCCTCTCCCCATTTGGGTGGTGGAGCCCATTTCCATGGTGACACATCGATCGAGTTCACTAGCCGAATGTTTGGGGCACCTGTATCCCGCAGGATTCATGTTGCTCGCGACCTTGTTTGTGTCAGTGGTCAGCATCCCTGGAGCCACGGCAGACGACACGATCGATCCACCTGATTACTTCGGGATGTTAACTGCTTCTCATAACTTTCGTGCCGATGTTTTTTTGAAGTTCTATGCGCGATACATTTTGAGTGCCGAACAGTCGAAACGTGGTCCTGTGCTGACCGCGGTTGCGGATCTGTTCTGTGTTAATCGGGCCGGCGCTGATGCAATGGCCAATGCTCAGCTGGCCGCGACGACGTTTCTGGCTCTCTCGGGTCTCCAGTATCGCGTGGGGGCGCGGAGTAGCAAAGAGCAGCCAAATTGCATTAACCAAGACATTTTGCGAAAGAGAGCAGACAACAGGGCAGAACGAGTTGCCGCGTTTGCTGAGCCAGCTTTCAGACAGGGTCGTCCGGAGCTCCATGTGGATGGGCCATCCGATTTGGGCCTGATATTTGAGCCGGTTTCTGCGAAATTCCGTACTTTTACATCGTCGGGGGGCACCACAATTACATACACGCTAATCATGGCCCCAAACGCCAGCGGCACTGCCTTTGGTCCTCAGGTGTATATGGACGAAAACAATAAAGCGGCGGTGTGCGCGGTTTCGCCCATGGACACTGAAACAATCTCCGCATTCCGGAACTCGTTAGCTGACGCCTTCGTTCAAGAGGCTGCCGATCCCGGCAGAGGACTGCCGAGCATAAATGTCGACCGATCGGTTGCCGCCAATTGGGCCATCAGCGCAACGAGTGGCATTATGGGCCGTTGTCTCCTTGTGAACAATGATGAACGCGATCCGACAACATAGTACAGATCGACTCCACCAATCCGCACGAGAAGGTCCGACGTTCATTGGCTCGGGTGCCCATGGGGAGCAACTAACTCCAGCGGAGATTTTGCAGGCTAGATGGATAATGGCTGCCTTTGATCTGAGCCCAGCATTTCTAACACTCAGATTAAAGCAACAGCTGCCTCCGAGTAGACCCAGCATCAGCGAAAACCTGTGATTGCTTCCTTTACTCTTGGTCCGCTCAGGAAAACGAGTGACCTGCTGCTCCGGCGCATCTGCAGGGAGTCATCTTGGCCGCGGGCGAGACCCTATAACAGCGGCGGGAGCATGCGAGCCAAGCAAGGCTGATTTCGCGCAGTTGCTGTTTCTGGAATCGTCGCCATAGACCGCCCCGGTTGTTGCGCGGGCCATGTCCGGTCCAAGACGTCGATGTTCCAGGCCCGACAGTACGACGGCAGTTTTCCGCCAGCGCGGCGAGAGACACGATGTTCAGTGAGGAAAGCAGGCAGAACGACATTGGCACGTCGGTTGCTTGATATGGGGCGTTTTTGTTACGTCCCCATAACGGGTCTCGCACGCCTTGTCACAGAGTTCAGATGAACCTTGCTGAGTTGATTCAAATCAGTGCCATGCTGATGCTGCCGCGTACGTCGTGCGCGGCTGTTCGGTCCGATTGCTGTGACGTGGCCGTTGGTTGGCGGCGGTATCAGATTGTAGACCTCGTTGCCTCCGTGGGAGGGGTATTGACTGTGGTCGGTCGTCGCCGCGGCATATTGCTTGCTATCGCCGTTGTTATCGCGCCTGCGTGCGACTTGATCGTCTCGGTGAAGGTATCGGCGCAAAGCTTCACCCACAATCCGCGCCAACCGCGACCTACGCGGCCGAAAGTGGCTAACGACAACCAGATGCTCGTGCAAGCGATCGAGGTGGATTACGACTACAACAATCAGCGCGTGTCGGCGGTCGGCAACGTGCAGATGTTCTACAACGGCACCAGCGTGGAGGCCGACAAGGTCATCTATGACCAGAAGACCAAGCGGCTGCATGCGGAAGGCAACATCCGCCTGACGGATGCGGAAGGCAAAGTCGCCTACGCCAACATCATGGACCTGAGCGACGACTACCGTGACGGTTTCGTCGATTCGCTGCGCGTCGATACCGCAGACGCGACGCGGATGGTGGCGACGCGCGCCGACCGCTCGGCCGGCAATTACACCGTGTTGGAAAACGGCGTCTATACCGCCTGCGCGCCGTGCAAGGACAATCCGAAGAAGCCGCCGCTGTGGCAGGTCAAGGGTGCGCGCATCATCCACGACCAGACCGACAAGATGCTGTACTTCGAAAACGCGCAGCTCGAGTTCTTCGGCGTGCCGATGGCGTATCTGCCGTATTTCTCGACGCCCGATCCGACGGTGAAGCGCAAGACCGGCTTTGTGATGCCGGCCTACAGCACCAACTCGACGCACGGCTACGCGGTCGAAACCCCGTTCTACTGGGCGATCGCGCCGGATTATGACGCGACCTTCAACCCGCGCTTCACGACGCGGCAAGGCGTGCTGTTCCAGGGCGAATTCCGCCAGCGCCTGATCAACGGCTCGTATCAGATCCGCGCCTACGGCATCGACCAGCTCGACCAGATTGCGTTCACCGGCCAGCCCGGCGACCGCCAGTTCCGCGGCGGCCTCGACACCAAGGGCCAGTTCGCGCTCAATGACAAATGGGTGTGGGGTTGGGACGGCGTCCTGCTGTCCGACTACTACTTCTTCTCGGACTACCGGCTGGCCCAGTACAAGGATCCGCTGGGCTCGTTCCTGAGCCTGCCGACGGAAGCCATCTCGCAGCTCTATCTGACCGGCGTCGGCAATCGCAGCTTCTTCGATGCGCGCACGATCTATTACCTCTCCTACTCCGGCAGCCAGGACAAGGTGCCGGTGATCCATCCGGTGATCGACTATTCCAACGTCATCAACCACCCGATCCTCGGCGGTGAGGTCAGCTACAAGACCAACTTCACCGGCCTGTCGCGTACCACGGCGGCCTTCGACCCGATCACGACGCTGGCCAATACCACCGGCCTGTGCCTGAACGCATCGGCCGACCCGCTCGCCCGTATCCCCTCGCAGTGCCTGTTGCGCGGCATGCCCGGCACGTATACGCGGCTGACGGCTGAAGCACAGTGGCGGCGCTCGTACACCGATCCGATCGGCCAAATCTGGACGCCATTTGCGATCCTGCGCGCCGACGCCATCGACGCCTCGATCTCGAACCAGCCCGGCGTATCGAACTTCCTGCCCGTCGGCGACACCCAGGCGGTCCGCCTGATGCCGGCGATCGGCCTCGAATATCGCTACCCCTTCATCAACGTTCAGCCGTGGGGCACGACCACGATCGAGCCGATCGCGCAGGTCATCGCTCGTCCGAACGAGACCTATGCCGGCCGGCTGCCGAACGAAGACGCGCAGAGTTTTGTTTTCGACACCTCGAATCTGTTCAGCGTCGACAAGTTTTCCGGCCACGACCGCGTCGAGGGCGGCGGCCGCGCCAATGTCGGCGTGCAGGCGACCACGCAGTTCGATCACGGCGGCAGCGTCAATGTGCTATTTGGCCAATCCTACCAGCTGTTCGGCATGAACTCCTTCGCGGTCCAGGATTCCATCAATTCCGGTCTCGATTCCGGCCTCGACAAGCCGCGCTCCGACTATGTCGCGAGCGGCAGCTACTCCCCGAACCGGACCTATATGTTTAGCGTCCGCAGCCGGATGGACGAGCAGACCTGGAACGTCCAGCGCTTCGAGGCTGAAGGGCGCGCCAATTTCGATCGCTGGTCGGTCAGCATGCTGTATGGCAACTATGCCGCCCAGCCCAAGCTCGGCTATCTGACACGGCGCGAGGGCATCTTGACCACCGGCTCGCTGAAGGTCGCGTCCAACTGGGTGGTTACGGGTTCCGCGCGCTGGGATCTCGAGGCCAACAAGATCAACCAATATATGGTCGGCGCCGGTTATGTGGACGATTGCTTCGTGCTGGCGGCCAACTATGTAATTTCCTATAGCTACTCCGCCGGCACCACGCCGCCCGTGCTGAATAAGACCTACCTGCTAACTATCGGTCTACGAACGATCGGGGTGAATTCGATCGGCCTCTGAGGCAACGATGTCGCTGCCTGCGCATGGACAAGTTGACATGCCGCTCTCTCGTGGCCTCTGCTGTGCATCATCACGCCGACAGGCGCGGAAAGGTCGAGAGGTCAAGGTGGCCTGACGAAGGAGGCGGCCGCAGTTCGATTACTACAGCGAAGGCGGTCGCCAAATGGATCGTAGGGTTCCGCAATAGTGCATGTATCGCGCGATCGCTCCTCAAGCCCGTTCAATTGCCAAGCCAAACTCCGCCTGACGTGCGCCGGAGTCGAGGCGTTAAGCCGGCAGCTCACACCGGCAAGCAGATCGCTGCCGGAGTCGGAATGTCAGCGGGAACCGTTAGCCGCATCCTGCACCGGTTTTACTAGAACAGGCTCGCCGCTCTGGATCCGGCCGAACCGAGCCGTCGCTGCGAGCGGTAACATCCGGGCGAATTGATCCACATCGACACCAACAAACCTCGGCAAATTCAATCGCGTTGGTCATCGCATTACTAGCTATCGGACTGGCCCGAGCAATCTGCGGGGGGCATGGCCAGGGGCCGCTACGATGTACCGCATCGCCTTCAGCCAGGTCATGAAGGACAAGAGCGGACCGCTGTCGCCTTTCGACCGCCATTCCCTGCTGTGCGAGCCTAGACGGACGGCGGGCCTGTCATGACCAACAATTGCTCCTGCTGCAAGGTAGCTTTCAATTACCCATAACCGCTGCGTGAGGCAATCAGCGATGCACATCCTCCGAGCAATCGGCGCGCAGTCAATGAAATGGCTGACGGAATATTTTGATGCGCCGGCAATGATCGCCTCCTGACTCACTCGGCTGGCGTCGCTGCCACGCATCATTTGAACGTCAATCAACGGGGTGAGATGGGAGTCTCGCCGGGATTGAACCGAATAGCCGATCGCCAGTGTGAACAAATCGGGCCGCAGCATCGACGTGCTGCGCCGACGGCGGCGCCATGCCGTTCGGGCGCGGATCATGGCGACGGCATGCTTGACGCGGGTCGCATCGCGCTGGTCCGGAATGAAGCGCGCCAGGCGCTCGGCATGCCAAGCGCGGCGCTCAGCTTGGGCGAGGAGCATGATGCCGCAGTCGGACGACAAGCGCCCGGGTCGAAAGCGGCGGTGATCTTCTTGCGGCCAACAGCTGGAAACAGGAATGTCGCGGTTGTACAGTCCGGCATGGCGGGTGAGGCGGCCTAGAACGGGGAGCAGGATCGGCAACCAATTCCTACGCTGCTTCAAGGCTTAAGCTACACTTGCCCACCCTTATCAGCCCTCCCATACATAAGAACGTTTAGGATGTCAGACATACTGAACCAGTTTGAGGTAATCGTCTGTGAGGATAGGTGAGCGGATGGAAGAAGCTGCGTCTTGAAGGAAGGTATTCAGAGTCCGACCAGCGCGGATGCGGCGGTCAAAAGATAGCCTTGCCGGCGCGCGAGTACGGAGGGTTGCAAATTCGGAACTGACTAGGTCAGCCGCGGCTGCGGCACAATCTGAGGCGGAGAAGCAACCAGCAGACATGACAGCTTGTGCCAGTCCTAGTGTGGTGAGCCAACCTGCATGGATTAGCACGGCACCGTCTGTCTGATTGAGCCCGTTGAGCGGGAGTCGATTTTTTTGCCCTCCCGTTCGTGCGCCGCTGCCGCGGATTGCGCCGGCTTCTTGCAGCACCGAGATCGCCCAGCCCTGCAGCGTTCGGATCGCCGGGCGGCAGCCGCTCAAATATCAGCATCCACATGACTCCTGCTCAGGACGAATCCTATGCGTGTCCCGCATTCCGCGCTCCTAACACAGACAGGTCTTCCGAACTGCCATAGGTCTGGGTTTCCATGGTATCCCGTTCCCAGGCGGGACTTAGGGATGCGTGATGGTGTGCCGCGGTCCGATCCACGTAGATGACAGCTGCAGCGCAGAAGCCCATACGCGCGGGCCCACTCCTAATCTGTGCGGAAGCGCGAGAAGCGTGGCTACCGCGCCAAGCCGGGAATGATCGAACTTCTGGCAAGGAGCCACATTCCATCGTTGTCTGGGAAGTCCGAAGCGAAGGATAGGCTTCGGCAAGGCATTTTACCTGGTCGGCGGCGACTTACTCCGCACCGCCTGCGCGCCGGCCTCAGCACTCAAATGGGCGAACAGCTTCGGCCCGCAAGTCCACGTGCAATCGGGTGCGAGGCCCGGCGTGTTCGGTGATAGCTTGGCAGGTTACGCAGACGAACTTCTCGCGCACGTGCTGGATCACTGGACGAACTTGGGGCAAGGCTCGCCAATAATCGGCTCGCCAGCATTTTTGTTTGAGTTCGGGATGTTGGTATTTGTGTTGGTATCAGTTAGGAGACAGAAAAAGAAATTCTTGCGAGTTCAAGTGGTTAGGCGGCAAAATCCATTACCTCGGACGTAATGGAATGGCTGAAATTCGCATGGTAGATTTTCCACCATGAACGCACATGCTGCCACGGCGCGAGCCGAACGAACCCAACCCGTCCATATCGGCGACCATCTGCGCGAATGGCGGCAACGCCGACATTTGAGCCAGCTTGATCTGGCGGGAGATGCAGAGATATCGGCGCGTCACCTCAGTTTTGTCGAGACCGGCCGCGCGGCGCCGTCGCGCGAGATGGTGCTGAAGCTCGCCGAACGATTGGAGGTTCCCTTGCGTGAACGCAACGTACTCCTGGTCGCGGCCGGTTTTGCGCCGGCCTTTCCGCAGCGCTCGCTCGACGATCCCGCGCTCAAATCCGCCCGCCAGGCGATCGACCTCGTACTGAAGGCGCATGAGCCCAATCCGGCGCTGGCCTATGACCGACACTGGAATCTGGTGACGGCCAACCGCATGGTGGCCCCGCTGCTCGAAGGCATTCCGCCGCATCTGCTCGGGCAGCAGCCCTTCAATATTCTGCGGCTTGCCTTCCATCCCGAAGGACTTGCGCCGCGCACGGTCAATCTCGCCGAATGGAGTGCGCATCTTTTGGAGCGGCTGCACCGCCAGTGCGAGGCGACGGCCGATCCCGAGCTGCTCAAGCTGTATCAGGAGCTGAAGGCCTATAAGATGCCGGCGCGGTCCGGCCCGATCTCGGCTGACAATGTCGCGATTCCGTTCAAGCTGCGGCTTGGGAACGAGGTGTTAAGCTTCATCTCCACCACCATGGTGTTCGGCACGCCCGTCGACATCACGCTGCAGGAGCTCGCGCTGGAAACCTTCTTCCCGGCGGATGATCTGACCGCCGAGCGGATGCGGCAGGTGGCGGCGGGTCTCGGTTAGGCGCGGCGTCACGAACCGTTTACACCGCTGCGTCCGCTTCGCATAATCGGCACATGGACTCTCGCCAACATGCACCGCTGCCGATCAATCCGGTCGGCGATCTCCTGCGCGGCTGGCGCAACCGCCGCGCCATGAGCCAGGCCGATCTCGCGTTCGAGGCCGGCATCTCGATCAAGCATCTGAGCTATGTCGAAACCGGCAAGGCCGCCGGCAGCCGCGATATCCTGCTGCAACTGGCGGCGGCGCTCGGTCTCTCCTTGCGCGATCGCAACGCGCTGCTCGAGGCCGGCGGCTTTGCGCGGCAATATGGCGAGCGCGATCTTTCCGCGCCTGAAGTCGCGGACGCGAAACGCGCCATCGATTTGCTGCTGCGGCGGCACGAGCCATTTCCGGCCATCGTCACCGACCGACGCTGGAACGTGATGCAGGCCAACCGCGCGGCGTCACGGCTGATGATGATGCTGCTGGGAGAAGAGCGGATGACACGGCCGCTCAACCACATGCGGATGTTTCTGGCGCCCGATGAGCTGCGTCCGTTTGTGGTGGATTGGCCGGATGTCGCAGCGGCCCTCTTGGCGCGCGCCCGTCATGAGGCGATGGCCGCGCCGCTCGATCTGGCACTGCAGTCGACCTGGCGCGAACTATTGAAGCTGCCTGATTTGCCGACGCCGCAGCTCAACGAAACCGATGCGCCGGGGCCGCTCTGCGAAGTGCGCCTGAAGAAGGACGACGTCAGCATCGGGCTGATCGGCGCAGTGCTGACGCTAGGCACGCCTCAGGACGTCACGCTGCAGGAATTGCGTGTGGAGATGTTCATGCCGGCCGACGCCGCCTCCGAAGCGGCGCTCACCGCGTTCGCCGCTCAGGATGCCTGAGCCTGCGCGGCACGCCGCTCGAAGGTCATGGCCTGCAGCACTTCGGCAAATGGGCCCTTGCGATCGCTTAAGCTCGCCATGGTCAGCCCCGCACCGTCGGCGCCCGCACGGGTGCGCGAGCGAATCAGGATCCACTCGCCCTCCGGCGGGCGGAAGAAATACAGGCTGATCTCGGGATTGATGAAGGTCCATTCGCGCATGTCGACGATCTGGCCGACGCCGCTGGCAAAATCCGCGGCCTGCACCGCCTGCAACAGCGGCGTGTTGGTCTCGCCTTCGACCATGGGCACGTCGAGCCGCATCCAGGCGGCTGCAGGGCCGGGCTTTTCCAGCGCCCCCTCGATCAACCGCACCGAGACGTTCTGGAAATAGCGGCTCCATTTCTGCGCAAAGGACGGCGGCTGCTTTCCGGTCTCCGGCGCGGCGTCACCCGCGTCCTTCGAGAATGGATCGGCCGGCGACTCGCCGCCTTGCACCGTCAATAGCGCCGTGCAGCGGCCGATCTCGACGTCGCCGTCCAGTAGGCGCACCTGCATGGTCTTGGCCTTGCGGCCGTCGCGCAGCATCTCGGTCTCAAGGCCGAAGGCGCGCAGTCCGGCCGGCCGCCACAGATCGAAGGTGAGGCGGCGCACCGCAAAGCCGGAGGCTTTCGCCAGCCGCTCGACCTCGCGGGTCATCAGCGCGGTGGTCGCGCTGCCCTGCAGCATATCCGGCGACCACGGCCCGCCGGCATGTTCGGTGGCGCGAAACAGGGGGCCTTCCGGCTTGAAAATGGCAGTCATTGCAGGGCTCCGGTCCAAATCGATCCGCGGAGTTCTAGAAAGGCCGGCCGGCTGCCACAATAACCGCGGAGGTGAAGTGATACGAGACATGCTGATATCGCCCTTGTCTCGCTGTCCGATCTCATTACCTTCCGGGCATCATTTTGCGAGGACGCCCCGATGAGCACCTTAAAGCCCCTGAAGATCGACATCGTCTCCGACGTGGTCTGCCCCTGGTGCTACATCGGCAAGCGCCGGATCGAGAACGCGCTGGCGCTGGTGCCGGATGTTCCGGTCGAAGTGCGCTGGCGGCCGTTCTTCCTCAATTCCTGGGTGCCGCGCGAGGGCATCAGCCGTGACGAATATCTCACCGCCAAATTCGGCTCGGTCGAAGCCTACAAGGGCATCGCCGGCCGCGTCGTGGCGGCCGCGGGCGAGGAGGGGCTGACCTATAGGCCGGAGCTCGTGAAGCGCCAGCCCAACACCATCGATTGCCACCGGCTGATCCATTGGGCGGAAGCGGAAGGCAAATCCGCCGAGATGAAGCAGCGCCTGATGGAATTGTATTTCCGCGACGGCGGCGATCTCACCGACGTGAACGTATTGGTGCAGGCGGCCGCCGATATCGGCCTCGATGCCGACAATGTCCGCAAGCGCCTTGCTACCGACGAGGACGTCGCGCTGATTTCCGGCCAGGCGCAGGAAGCGTCCGACAAGGGTATTTCGGGTGTTCCCACCTTCGTCTTCGCGCAGAAATACGCGGTGTCAGGCGCACAGCCCGCCGACCAGCTCGCCCGCGCGATCCGTCAGGTGTCCGCCGAGGTCAACGCGCAGGCGGCGGAGTGACTTTCTTCTCCCTCGCCCCGCTCTTGCGGGGAGAGGGGCGGGGTGAGGGGCTTCTCTCCGCAAACGCAGTGTAGCGGTTGACGACGTGCGTTGCCCCATGGAACTAGCAACAACAAGACTTGGGGAGACACCATGATCTACGAACTGCGCACCTACACCGTAAAGCCCGGCACGCTCGGTGACATGATCAAGGCCGCGAGCACGATATCGCGCGAGATCCGCAAGGACGATTACGGCAAGCTCGAAGGCTACTGGTCGACCGAGATCGGGCCGCTCAATCAGGTCCTGCACATGTGGAGCTACAACAGTTTTGACGAGCGCGCGCGGATGCGGGCCGAACTTGCAAAGAATTCGCGCTGGACCGGCGAGTATGTGCCGCTGATCCGCCCCTTGCTCGTACGTCAGGAGGTCCGCCTGATGAACGCGGTGAGGCCGCCGGTAGCGCCGGCCTCGACGGGCAATGTCTACGAACTGCGTAATTACCGCGCCAAGGCGGCGGGCGGGCTCAAGCAATGGCTGGATGCGTTCACCGGCGTGCTGCCGGAGCGCGAGAAATACTCAAAGATCGTTGGCCTCTGGACGACCGAAGCGGGTCAACCGAACGAGGCCTGCCATATCTGGGCCTATCCCAGCCTCAACGCCCGCGCAGAGGCGCGTGGCAATGCGATGAAGGATCCGGCGTGGCAGGAATTCCTGGGCAAGGGGCCGGGCTTCCTCGAGGAAATGCACTCGACCATCATGCTGCCGGCGCCGCATTCGCCGTTGCAGTGAGGTTTCCCGTAGCCCGGATGAAGCCAACGGGTCGCGCGAATGCGCGCCCGATGACAGGCTCCGCGCAATCCGGGATTCTCGCATCTTGCTGCACCGGCCCCGGGTTACGCTTCGCTTCACCCGGGCTACGGCTTACGCTTCGCTTCACCTAGGCTACGGCTTACGCGCCCTTCAAATAATAATTCGCCCGTTTCCCGAGCGCGATCCGCCGCAGCACGCGGCGCATCGCCATCGAGGCGCGCAGCGGCTTGATCGCCGTCGTCACCGTGCGATAGAACGCGAGCTTCAGCGCATCGAGCGCGGGCTGCTTGCCGGGTGGCTGCTGCGGCAGGCCGATGCCGCGCAGCATTGAATTGAAGAAGTGCAGATCGTTCATCCGCCGCACCTCGCGCGTCTTCCAGGTGATCGCCATCGAGATCGAAAACGAACCGGCCGTGCGTACCCAGTGCGGCCATTGATAGGGCACATAGCAGCCGTCGCCGGCGAACAGGTGGAACTCCGTGCCCCGCAACGCAATGCTCTCGTCGTATTTCAGGTTGCGATGCTTGGTCATCGAGCGCTCAATCTCGTCGTCGGAGACGATCGAGCGGTCGCTATTGTCGAAGATCGTGAAGAATTTTTCGCCGTGGATGTGCACGAAGAAATTGTCTTCGCTGTCGAGATGGAACGGCGTGGTCGAGTTCGGCGAGGACACGAACAGGAAACCCTCGACCTGTTCGAAACCGGCGTCGCCTAAGCTGTTGAAGCCGCGGGCGCGGGCGACCGACAGCAGCGTGTCCTCCAGCAACGCCCGATATTCCGGCGAGTTCTCCACGCGCTTGAGCACCATCCAGGCGCCGGCGGTCTCGATGCTTTTCACGACTTCGACGGGGTCGAGGTCGACGGCGGGGATCGCATCCGGATCCTGGCTGATCGCGACCTTGCCGGAATTATATTCGATCAGGTCGCGCGGCAGTTCGGAGGCCAGTTGCGCGATGCGCGGCAGCGTCAGCAGCGGATGGCCGGCGAGCTTGTGACGGATCGCAAACGGTTTCAGCGGAAAGTCGCGGCGGAGCGCGTCGTGATCGGCCGTAATGACAGGCGCGATGGCGGTGAGGGTATTCATGCGGATCGCTCCTGCCGTTTTCTGATCAAATGAACCATCCGGCGCGCCGGCTTGCGGATCGCGTCGCGCAATGCCAGGGCGGCGCGGATCAGCGCGACTACGGGATCGTTCCGCCGCAGCGGGATCAGGACGTCGCCGATCGCAAGGCGTCCGCGCCAGATCGGGTTGATCATGGGATGATCGGGACTGGCGGTGGAATCCACCGTGGCAATGGCCGGATCGGCGCAGAGATGCTGCGTCAGTTCCAGCGTCAATTGCACGCCCGGCGAAAACTTCGCAAAGCGCTCGTCAACGCCGAGCTTGAAGTAGAAGGCACGGTCCTGGTGGCGCAGCACGATCGCGGCCGCCACCGGCGTTTCGCCGGCGCGCAGGGTGACGATCTCGCATTGGCCGGTCTCGGCCAGCGCCGACGTGGCGCGGCGGATGAAGGTGGCGTCGCCGTCGTCCTGGCTGAGCGCGGTGCCGCGCTGGCCTTTCCAGCCGCTCGCCTCCAGCACCAAAAATGTTTCGATGGCGGCGGTGACCTCGGTTGGCGTCCGCGCCACGTCGAATTGGATGGCACCGTGTTCAGCGAGGCGGTTGCGCTGGCGGCGCAGTTCTTTCAACTTCTTCGCGCCAAGCGCCTCGCGCAGCAGCGCATCGACATCACCGGTGGCGTCGAGGCAGGCGCGGACATGTGATTGCAGCACCAGCGGCTGCATGCCGCCGCGATGCAGGACGTCGGCAAAGGCCTTCATGGCTGCGCCATCGAGCGAGGTGGCGCGGAGGATCAACGCACGCGCGCCGGCACGCCGAGCCCGCCGCAAGATGCCCGCTACCGCTTCCTCCGCCATATCAGCGTCGAGCAGCGGCGTGGAAAGCGTGCCGTAGGGATCGGCGCTGACCAAAGCGGGCAAAGGAATTCTGTAGGCGCGCCACATCGAAATCACGGGCACGAGGCCGATCAGGGTGGATGCATCGCGCCACGCGCCGAGCGCGGTGGCATTGCCACGTCCCTGTGCAGAAGCGTTCACCGCCAATTCCCAATCGGGCAGGTAATAGCCGTTCGGCTCCGCGGCGCGCGTCGAGAGCGCGTGCCACTGGCGCGCGGAAATACCCGCAAGCGGCGTCAGCACCCCGCCGGAGACCGGCGTGCGGGTGTCTGCGTCCTTGCCCGATGCGCGGCGCACCGTCGATGTATCGGCAATATCGGCCACTTTCCCCGAATCCCCGTTCGCGACTTATGCGGCCAGCGACGTCCGGAGGACACCGCGTGGTCATCGCGTTCACGAGGCAAGGCTAGTGGAAAGAGGTGGAAAATCGCGTTGTGGCGAGGGTCGGATTTGAGCGGTCGCGTTAACGGATCGTTCAGCCTGAGCAGGCCGCTCAGCCGCTACGCCACCTCGGCGGCGGGAGCGGTGAGGAATTTGGCTTCAAAATCGCGGGCCGGCATCGGCTTGCCAAAGCAATAGCCCTGTCCTTCTTCGCAGCCCATCTTGACCAAGAAGTCGGCCGTGCCGCGGTCCTCGATGCCTTCGGCGATGATGGACAGGCCGAGCTGCTTGCTCAGCCCGATCGTCGAGCTGACGATCGCCGCGTCGTCGGGATTGGTCAGCAAGCCCAAGACGAAGGAGCGGTCGATCTTCAGCCCGTCGAGAGGGAATTTTTTCAGATAGCTCAAGCTGGCAAAGCCGGTGCCGAAATCGTCGAAGACGAGGCGAACGCCAAGCTCCTGAATCTCGAGGAACGTATTCAGCGCCTCCTGCTCGTCGTGGAGCAGGATGTCTTCGGTGACCTCGAGCTCCAGGCTGGTCGGACTTAAGCCGGTGCTGGCAAGCACCTGCGCGACCGAGATGGCGAGGCCGCCAGACTCCAGTTGGGACGGTGAAAGATTGACGCCGATGCGGAGCTTGTGTCCCGCGCGTTCCCAGGCGGCGCCCTTGGCGCAGGCGGTTTGAAGAACCCAGTCGGCGATCCGCTCGGAAATCGGCGAGGTATTGACGACCGGCATGAATTCCGCCGGAGAAACCAGGCCCCGCTCAGGATGGCGCCAGCGGATCAGGGCTTCGGCGCCGATCAGGCGGCCGTCGGCCAGATGCAGTTGCGGTTGGTAGAACAACTCGAACTCATTGCGTTCCGCGGCCAGCGCCAGCTCCGCCTCCAGCGTCAGGCGCTTCTCCAGTTCGCGGCGGATCGAATCTTCGAACAGCACATAGCCGCCGCGGTTGGTGGCCTTGGCGCGACTCAGCGCCAGATGCGCGTTGCTGAGGAGCTCGTCCGCCGTTCGTCCATCGGCCGGGCAAACGGCGGCGCCGATGCTGACCTTGACGCGGAGGTGGCGGTTTCCGGCCAGCAGCGGCGCGTCGAAGCTGTCGCCGATCTGTTCCGCAAAGCGGTTGAGGTTTTCTGCGATGTCGCTCGTCGGAACTGCGATGGCGAATTCGTCCCCGCTCAAACGAGCGACCTGACCCGCCGACGGAACAGCCGCGGTCAGTCGCTGCGAAATGGCGCGAAGCACGAGATCGCCACAGGTGGTGCCGAGCATGTTGTTGATCTGCTGGAAGCCGTCGATGCCGATCACCAGCAGGGCCACCTTGCCGCCGTTTGCCTCGGTCGCGGAAATTTTCGCGTCGAGTTGGGCGTGAAGGGTGTTTCGGTTGATGAGCCCTGTCAGCGTGTCGTGCTCCGCCAGATACTTGATCCTCTCGGCTTCGCGCTTGCGTACCGAGATGTCGCGCAGGATAGCCCCGAATTGAAACCCGTCGGCGCCTTGCCAGCCGGAGAAGGAGGCCTCCACCGGAAACACCTCGCCATTGCTGCGGCGCCCGTCGAACTCGACCACCGATCCGGCAGCCAGATGGGCTGCGTCCTCGATCGAAAAGGAAGAAGTGGGGAGGGCTTCGTCGCGGGCGCAGATTTCGTCGAAGGGGCGGCCGATCATTTCCTCCGGCCTGTAGCCGAAGATCGCCGTCGCGCCCGGATTCCAGACCGTAATCATGTAACGGGAATCCGTGCAGATCAGGCCGTCGCCAAGCGACATCGCCACGCGCTGGAAGCGGCTCTCCGCGACCCTGCCGAGCAGATCGCGGATGTCGATTTCGTCGAGCGCGATGGCCGCGACATAGACGACGATGGCGATATGAAACAGCGACGTGTCGAAAATGAGCGGGAAGGCCGCCTGCAGGGCAAAGGCCCCGGCCTCGAGGGCGACCGCCGTTGCGCCGAGCATCGCTACGCGCTTGCGGGCGGAAAGGCGGCGCCATGAGAACAGCATGATCAAGGCAAGGACAGCGAGGCCGGTCAGCGTGACGACGTGCGAAGTCCATTGCAGCGCGCGGTTCTGCAGCAGCGATTCCGCCGCCAGGGTCTGCAGCACGGGGCCGGACAGGATCACGCCATTCGGGACACTGAAGCGATCACCAAGTTCGAGTGCCGTGCCGCCGACGATGACCTTCTTGCCCTGAAGCTTTTGCAAGGTCGCCGGGTCGCCGCGCAGGACGTCGACAAAGGATACTTTGGGAATGCCGGCCGTTCGGATGCTGTAGTCGATCAGGAATGGCGTTCGCTTTTCGCCGTATTGGCCGGAGAGGACGGAAGCCATCGAGGGCACGAATTTGCCATCCAGCTTCTCGCCGAACGGATAGCGGCGGACGAGGCCGTCGGGGCCGACCTCGACATTGACGAGCGCGGGCCAGGAATGCTCGGCGAACTGCTGCAACGGGCGATTGATGTGAAGCGTCGTCCTGTCGGTGCGCGGCTGCTGGAAGGAGGGCAGCACGATCGATCCGCCAGCAGCCTGCAGGGCTTCGGCAAAGTTTCGGTCCGACGCGGCGTCGGAAGGCGTGGAGAAATCGACATCGAGCGCGATGTCCTGGACGTCCGCCTTCTGAAGCTGCCGGATCAGTTCGGCGTGGAACAGGCGCGGCCACGGCCAGACGCCGATCCTTTCAATCGACGATGCGTCGATCGCGATCACCACGATGTCGCCGCTGGCCTGGCGCGACTGCCACGCGAATCGCAGGTCGGCCAGTACATTGCGAAGCGAGCTATGCCAGTCGCCCGCCAGGACGATCGCCAACGCGATCATCACGAAAAGATGCGACCGATACTGTTTCACGTGGTCACCATTCTGGTGGTCGAATGCGGCGTCGTTGGGCTTGTGGCTTTTAGCTCGTGCTACGCGCGTGGCTCACCGGTTCAGCTTCTGCCCCGGCCGTTGCCATTGCCGTTGCCGTTCCCATGCCCATTCGCGTTGCCGTTGCCCCTGCCGTTGCCATTGGCCCCGTTCCCATTGCCGTTTCCGTTGCCGTTCCCATTGTTGTTTTTGCCATTGCCGCTTCCGCCGCCTTCCGAGCCGCTGGAGGCAGCTATTGCGGCGCTGACGCTGGAAGCGCTGCTTGCGCCCGCTGTGTTGGTGGCGCCGTTGCCCTGGCTGTTGTTCGCGGTGTCGGACGCGTCCCAGACCGTGTTGTCCCTGGCGGCGTTACGCGATCCGCCATGCACCGCAGACTTCTCGCGGGCGAGGCCGTGGGTGACGCGATTGACGTTGAGGCGGACCTCGCCGATCGAAGACGAAATGCGGGTCACACCTGGCCTGACGAGATGCACGCCCGATTGACGGGACGGTTGGACGACCTGTCCATTGGCGGCGCTGCGCATCGCCGTAAAGCCTCCGCGCGGCACTGGCGTGCGATCGACCGAAGGCGCACGGGGCCTGCCCTGCTCGATTGGCGCGAGGACGCCGGCTCCGCCCAGTGACAACCCGGTCTTGCCGCTCGCGAAGGCCGTCGCATGCTGGCCGGCCATCACTTGCGCGATCTGGCCGGTCTTAAAGTCCGAAACTTCAACCTGGCCGCGGATCACGTCGACGCTGGTCTTCCCCGCATTGATGGTGACGCGGAATTGCGTGCCCTTCACCACGGCGGCGAGGTAAGGCGTCTCGACTTCGAAATGCTTGACGTTGCGCTTTTCGACGTCGAGCAGGATCGAGCCCGCCTTCTGCACGATCGTCGTCGACAGCCCTTCCTTCTTCTCGATGGGGACGCCGACCACGGAATTCGGCGCGATCAGGATCGCTTCGTCGCCGCGCGTCAACAGCGCGCGGCCGTTACGGCCGGTGCGAACGGTGTCGCCCGGCTTCAAGACGTCTTCCTGCTGCAGCGATGCCTGCTGCACGCCACTGCCGGCGAGCCAGACTTCGCCGGAGGATTTGCTGACTATCCAGTCGCCACCATCGGCGGCGAACACGCTGGACGCCGCCGCGAGGAAGAACGCTGCCGCGAGGGCTTTTGAGACGTGAGGAATCGCACGCATGAAACTCTCTTCGATTGCCGCTTTATCCCGAATGCTATCGGGAATGTTTCAACATTGAGTGAGCAGGAATCGTGTTCTGCGCCGTGCGCATTAACCATTCGTTGACCATAATTTTCTATTAAAAATCAGATGGCTAGCGGTTTCACTAAAGTTCGCGGTTCGTTGTCCGTACAATTACGGAAGTTGACCTCTTCAGCTTTATCCCGCGCGGTGGTGATTGGCCTCGGGTTGTGTGCTTCGGCCGGCTGTTTCGCGGCGAACGCGCAGCACGCGAACCAGCCC
The DNA here is from genome assembly GCF_009930815.1 of Bradyrhizobium sp. CCBAU 051011. Taxonomy (NCBI): domain Bacteria; kingdom Pseudomonadati; phylum Pseudomonadota; class Alphaproteobacteria; order Hyphomicrobiales; family Nitrobacteraceae; genus Bradyrhizobium; species Bradyrhizobium sp. CCBAU 051011. Next base: position 5,765,796 of record NZ_CP022222.1, read on the forward strand.
GCGTACGATCCGAAGCAGACCGAGAAACGTTTGGAGGACCAGCAATCGGGGCAGGGCGCGAACGGGCGCCCGAAGCTGCCGTCGCCGCATTTCGCCGGCGCGGAGCGGCAGGGAAACGCGATGCCGCTATTCGTGCTTCGGCGAGTTTCGATTACCGGCGCGGTCGCGATCCCGCAGGACCGGCTGGTGATGGCCTATCAACCCTACATCGGAAAAAAAGTATCCCAAGCCGACCTGGCTGCGATGTCTGCTGCGGTCGGCGATATCTATCGCGCCGCCGGCTTTCATCTCAGCCGGGCGATCGTCCCGCCGCAGGACGTCCAGAGCGGTGTGCTTCGCATTCAAGTCATCGAAGGTAGCATCACGGAACTGACGCTGAAGGGCGACGGCGCCGAGCAATTCGGCGTCCAGCCGATGCTTGCTGCGGTGCTGGCGGAACGGCCGTCGCGGCTTGCAATGCTCGAACGCGCCTTGCTGCTGATCAACGGCCGGCCCGGCGTGCGGATCGAGGACACTGCGATCGAGGAGATCGGCATCGCGACCGGCCATTTCCGCCTGATTCTCTCGTTGAAAACCTGGCACGTCTTCACCTCGTTCGGCGTCGACAATCTCGGATCGTCCTCCGTCGGACCGTGGCAGAGCTACGGGACGGCGGCGTTCAACTCCTATCTCGCGCCCGGCGATTCCTTCGTGGTGAATCTTTCGACGACGCCCGGCGATGTCAGGCAGCTCGCATTCGGCCGCATGTCCTATGAGGTGCCCGTCGGCACCGATGGCGCCCGCGTCGGCGCGTCGGGCTACTACAGCGAGGTCCGGCCCGGCGATTACCGCCGTCTCTATGGCGACACCATCAAGACAGAGTCGTTCGAAATTCGCGGCAGCATCGTTCCCTTGCAATCGCAGAAGTCGGGCCTGACGTTGACCGCGGCAGCCGGCTTCACCAATGCGTCCGAGAAAGACGTGTTCGGCCCGATCTACGCCGATCGCATCCGCACCGCTAGCTTCACGGCCGACTACCGCCTGCAGGACGATTTCGGCGGTACCAACTATCTGACGGCGAACTATCGCCAGGGCCTCGACATCCTCGGCGCCTCGCATCGCGGCGACGACGACCTGTCGCGCTTCGGCGCGTCAGGCAGATTCTCCGCGCTGAATTTCTGGTTCACGCGCTATCAGACGCTTACGGACGCGTGGTCGCTGAAACTGGCCGCGGCCGGCCAGACCGCGTCCGGTCCTCTCTTTACTTCGCAGCAATTCTATCTCGGCGGCATCGCGTTCGGCCGCGGCTATGGCAGCGCCGAGATCAGCGGCGACAACGGTCTTGCCGGCACCGGCGAACTGCGCTTCGACCAGAAAACAAACCTGTCATATCTCAGCGGCTACCAGCTCTACGCCTTTGTCGACAGCGGCGTCGCCTGGAATGACGGCTACCGCCTCAGCGACGGCCTGTCGCTGTCCTCGGCCGGCGGCGGCGTCCGCTTCTTCCTCGCCGACGGCCTGCAAGCCGACATCGGCGCCGCCGCGCCTCTCAGCTATCGCGCCCCCGATAATCCCACCCGCGGCGCACGCGTGCTGTTCTCGCTGACGAGCGCGCTGAAGCTCTGTCCGGTGCGCGCGACGACAAGGTGTTTGTAGCGCTAGACCGGCTCGTAGCTTTCGTTGTTACAGGTATCCTCAGCCTCGACCTTCTGCCGGTCGGCAATCACCCCGTCGGCAATCTCGATCCGGTAGGTCTGCGTGCCCAATGGCTTGCCGGTCACCGAAACGACTTCGGCCTTGACGCAGGCGGTCCAGCCCGGGCCACGGAGGTTGGGGCGTGGCTCGGAGACGCGAACGTGGGTCGGTTGCGAGGCCGCCACGAACACCGAGTCCAGTTTCTGCCGCAGCAGCATCTTGACGTCGGGCGGCGTTCCCAGCGTGGGCGGGTCGGGCGCCTTGCCGCGCATGAAGTCGGGCACCGGCGCGCGGACGTCGGCGAAGCCGCAACCCGCGACCGTCAGCGCCGCGCCCACCACCAGCGCTATATGAACCACGATCCGCCGCATCGGAGGTTGTTTTACCCCGGCGGCGCCATTCCGGACAGGGGATTGCCGCACACAAAACGATCTCGCGACTGTGATTTGGATCACTGCACGGGATTCCGGGCCTGCGACAACATCCGCTTTCAATCGGGTCGCCGTCGCCTCACGTGGCGCGGCCGGCTTGAACCTTTGGCTTCGGGGACGTGACCAATCCGAAGCCTGCATTGTCGGGAGGTGACATCATGTTCCGTCACACGTTGTTTGGGTTGATGGTTCCCGCCGCGTTGCTTTTGGGCGCACCGTCTGCTTTCGCCGAAAACCGGCTCGCGCTGGTGATCGGCCAATCCGCCTATCGCTCGGTGCCGGCGCTGCCCAATCCGGCCAATGACGCCAAGGCGGTCACCCAGTTGCTGACCGATTCCGGCTTCGAGGTTTCGACGGCCTCCGACCTTTCGCAAGGCCAGATGCGGGATAAGGTCAGCGAATTCGCCGGCAAGGTGGCGGCCAAGGGTCCCGACACGGTGGCCCTGGTGTTTTACGCCGGCCATGGCCTGCAGATCGACGGCGAGAATTTTCTGATTCCGGTCGACATCGATGCGAAGCGCGAAGCCGACATTCCGATCCAGGCGGTGCGCCTCAACGACATCCTCAATACGCTTACCTCGGTGCCGAGCAGGATGCGCATCCTGATGCTCGATGCCTGCCGCAACAATCCGTTCCCCGAGCTGAAGACCGCCGGCAGCGGGCTGGCGCTGGTCGATGCCAAGGTTGGCGCCCCCGGCACCTTCCTGTCGTTCTCGACCTCGCCCGGCGCGGTCGCGGAAGATGGCTCCGGCAACAACAGCCCCTATACGACCGCGCTGCTCGCGGCTGGCAAGGAGCAGGGGATTCCGATCGAAGAGACCTTCAAGCGTGTCCGGCTGGCGGTGAACAAGGTCACCGAAGGCCGGCAGACGCCGTGGGACAGCTCTTCGCTGACCGAGGATTTCCGCTTTTCCGGCGCCTCCATCGCAGGTCCCAAGCCTGCCGCGCAGCCCAAGAAGAGTGTCGCCGAATGGACGCGCGACCTGAACGGCAAGCCGGTCGAGGCGGCGAACGATTTGATCGTGGCCGACGGCACCGACGAAGCCTATGAGGCCTTTGCCGGCCTCTATCCGCAGACGTCGCTCGGACGGCTAGCGCGCGACTGGCTGGTCCGGCACCGGCGCATGGTGGCGTGGAATAACGCCGTGCTGATCAACACCGCGTCCGGCTATCGCTCGTTCCTGACGCGATTCCCCGACAGCGATCTCAGCGCGACCGCGCGCAAGCTGGAGGAGCGGCTGCGCAACCGTCCCGAGTTCACCCCGGCCGTTGCGGCCGCCAACGCCGCGCTGCCGCAGAACGTTGCGCTCGCCGCGCCGATGTGTCCCTGCAACGTGCAGCCGCCGCAGCAGCAACCAATCAAGGTCAATGCGCCGGTCCGGCGCGTCGAGCCGGATCCGCCGAAGAAGCGGGTCGATCGCAAGCCGCCGCGCCGGAGCGAGCCGGATGACGACGTCGTGGTCGTTCGCCGTCCGCCCCCGCGCGTGGTGTACGACCCGCCGCCGCGCGAAGTGTACGAACCATCGAGACCGCCGGTCAGCATCGGCATCGGAATTGGCCTCGGCGGATTTGGCGGCGGCCGCGGCGGCAACTACGGCGATCATGGCGGCCGGGGTAGATACTGACGTGCCAATAGGGTAATCGATCCCGCAAGCGTTGCATTGCGCTTGCGGGGGCAGGATGCGAAATCCGGTTTGTCTGTTCGCTTTCGTCATGGCTATTTTTGGCGCGGGTAACTTGCTTCCTGCTTCCGCCTGGGAGCATTGGGGCGGCGATCGCGGGGGATCGCGGTTTTCGCCGCTCAACCAGATCACATCAGACAATGTCGGCAATCTCGTTCGCGCCTGGGAGTTTCGCACCGGCGATCTGAACGCCCGCGCGCCCGAAGTGATGAGGCGGACCAAGTTTCAGGCTACCCCGCTGCTTGTCGAGGACAGCCTGATCTTCTGCTCGCCCTTCAACGAAGTCATCGCGCTCGATCCCGGCAGCGGGGTGCAGAAGTGGCGATACGATCCCAAGATCTCGACCGCGCAGCGCCCTGCCAACCGCTACAACTGCCGGGGCGTCGCCTATTGGGTTGATGGCAACGCGTCCGAGACCGCCGCCTGCCGCGCGCGCATCTTCATGGGCACCAACGACGCGCGCGTGATCGCGCTCGACGCGAGGACCGGCATTCCCTGCGCCGATTTCGGCGCCAATGGCGAGATCAGGCTCGAGACCGGCATGCCGCTGGAATGGCCCGGCGAATTCCAGATCACATCGGCGCCCGTCATTATCAGCGACACCGTCATCGTCGGCTCCGCAATCGCCGACAACCGCCGCGCCGAGGCGCCGGCCGGAACGGTGCGCGCGTTCGATGCACGGACGGGACGGTCGCGCTGGAGTTTTGACCCGCTGCTGCATGATGGCGTCACCGCCGGCCACGCCAATGTCTGGGCGCCGATGTCGGTGGACGAGGAGCGCGGCCTGGTGTTCCTGCCGACATCCTCGCCGAGTCCGGACTTCTGGGGCGGCAAGCGGCCCGGCAACAACGACTATGCCAATTCGGTCGTGGCGCTGCGCGCCAAGACCGGCGAACGGGTCTGGTCGTATCAGATCGTGCATCACGACGTCTGGGACTACGACCTGCCGGCGCAGCCCACGCTTGCACGCATCGATACCGGCGACGGCCAGCGCGACGTCGTGATCCAGCCGACCAAGCAGGGTTTTGTGTTCGTGCTCGATCGCGACACCGGCAAGCCGATCTGGCCGGTGGAGGAGCGCGCGGTGCCGCAAGGCGGCGCCGAAGGCGAGCAGCTCTCGCCGACACAGCCGTTTCCGACCCATGTGCCGGCGCTGGTGCCGCAGCAAATTTCGGCCGATGACGTGTTCGGCCTTATTCCGCTCTGGGACGGCGAGGCCTGCCGCGCGCAGGTCGCATCGGCGCGTAACGACGGAATCTACACGCCGCCATCAACGCAGGGCTCCGTGGTGTATCCGATGACCGGCGGCGGCGTGAACTGGGGTGGGGCGGCATTCGATCCGGTCAACCAGATCCTTTACGTCAACACGACGCGGGCGATCCACATCATCAAGCTGTTGCCGCGCGCGACGATCGCCGATGGATTCAACCCGCCGCCGGGTCACGACTTCGGACGGCAGCAGGGCACGCCGTTTGCTATGACGCGCGCGGTCGCGTTGTCGCCGCTGGGGTTATTGTGCAACAAGCCGTCCTGGGGCGAGATGGTTGCGGTCGATCTCAAGGCGGGGAAGATTGTCTGGCGCTCGCGTGTGGGCACCACGGAGGATCGCGCGCCGCTCGGCATCGCTCTTCCGTTCGGCACGCCGCTCGTCAGCGGCGTCGCGATCACCGCCGGCGGCCTTGTCTTCAGCGGCGCGATGGATGCGTACCTGCGCGCCTTCGACGCGCGATCGGGACAGGAACTGTGGCAGGGAAGGTTGCCGGTGCCGGGCGTTGCCAATCCGATGACCTATCTATGGAAGGGCGAGCAATATGTCGCGATCGGCGCCGGCGGTCATTCCGAGTCGGGCACGACCATTGGCGACAGCGTGGTCGCGTTTCGCCTGGCACGGCGGGGCGAGTCGCCTTCGCTGTGGTCGCGCACCATCGACCGCCCCGGCGGGCGCTTCATCAGCGGCGCGATCGCGGCCGGGTTGGTGGTGCTGCTGATGGTGGGACTCGTGTGGCGCTGGCGCCGGAGCAGGGTGAGGGCGTGAGCTGACGCGTCTTTGCCTGCCTTGCAAGTCCCTACAGCATTGCGAACGCGCTCGAGACCATCGCCACCGGCTTGTTGTCGGTGGCGGAAAGCAGCGTGACGCGGCCAAAACTCATGGTGCGGCCGAGACGGACGACGCGCGCGTCCGCCAGCACGTCGGAGGTGGAGACTGCGCGCATGAAATGCGTCGTCTGGTCGACCGTCGTCATCGGCCGGTAGCCGCGATTGGCGGCGAGGTTGGCGATCACCATCGCAGTGTCGGCGAAGGCCATCAGCGCCTGGCCCGACACGGTGCCGCCATTGCGGCACAGCCGCTCCGAGAACGGCAGGCGCAGCACCGCGCCCGGCTGCCAGTCGGCGGCATCGTCGGGCGGGACAACGTCGAAGCGCTCGATCGACAGATTGAGATCCATCACCCATGGCGCAAAGACCTCGCCGAGCACCCGCCTGGCTTCCGCGATGCCGAATTCCGCCGCTTGTGGCTGTTGTTGCATGAACGTGCGCTTCCTCGTCCGATCTTGATGTCGGCGCATTGTAGTGGTCATTGCGGCGAAGGGAACAGCGGCGGCAGGCGGCAGATGCGGTGTCATTTTGCAGCGATTCAGTGCCATCGCCGCAAACAGTGCGATTCCGGCATCGAACCATAGGCGGGGAGCCCGCGCGCTTGGCGGGGCGGTCAGGCCGGTGGTATCTTCCCCGAAACGCCGAAAGCGTCCCAAAGGAGAGCGTCATGAGAATGCTGAGCGCGGCCGTGGTGGTGGTGTTGTTGACGACGCCGGCCTACGCGCAGACCCCAAACATCAACCTGATGCCAGAATTCCAGTCCAAATCGCCGGAGGAAAAGGAGCAGGATGCGATCAAGGACAGGGCCTATAAGGATTCCTTGAGGAAGATCCCTGATGCCAAGGTCTCTTCCGATCCCTGGGGTACGGTGCGGAGCACGGACGCGCCCAAGGCCGCCGCGCCCGCCAAGCAGTCGAAGAGCAAGACCGGCAGCACCAGCCAGTAATGCCTTACGATAACGGCGAGTAGGATTCGCTCGCCGCGCCCCCTATATTTGACCTGTCGTCATCGTGTCTGGAGTTGCGACATGGTCTTTCGTCCGCGTGATCTCGCGAGTCGGATGGCCGGCCGGCGCAAGCCGGGCGACGGCTATCTGCGCGAGACGTTTACGCTGCCGCGCGACGAAGCGCGGGCGAGGGCGCGCGACTTCCTCACCCGCTATCCCAAGGCCGCCTATATGAGCTCGGTCGAAAGCTGGCGCGAACTGCCCGGCGGCGAGATCGAATTCACGATGCGCAGGCTTGCCAGCGCCGATTAGGCTTGGGTTGTGCCGGAATTAATATCGACTCCCCGATTTTTGCCGAATTCCGATAACTCGGTATTCAGGTGTTCCGCCTAGTATTTCTACGTACTGGAGAAATCATGGCGAGAGACCGCAAAGACCTGGGGGCCCGCAAGTTCGTTCGGGTCGACCTGCACAAGCAGGGATTCCTGATCCCGGCGCCGGATGCGCCATGGATCCAGTGCTACATCCTCGACATATCAGACAATGGCGCCTGTCTTGATGTCGGCGACCTCGCGGTGCCGAAGATGTTCGGCCTTTCGCTGACCGCAGGCGGCGAGGTGCGGCGGGTCTGCACGTTGATCTGGCGCAGGGGCGAACTGGTCGGCGTCCGATTTGTATCGGCCAAGGAGCTTCGGGGTGAGGTGGCGCCGCCAGGCGAACACGAGCCCGCTTCCCGGAAGGCGCCCGCCAACTAGCGTTCGTCGGTGTCCTGCAGCGTCTCCGCAACCAGGCGAATCCGGAACACCGGCTTTCTGGATTCATCCAGCAATTCCATCTGCCACTCGGCGTTTTCGGAGAGTTTCCGGGAAATGTCCGCGATCATGTCGCCGCATACCCCGGTCATTTCCTTCCAGGCGGCGTTATGGTCGACAAATTCCGCGCCGTCATTGCTGACGCATCCATCTTCGCCATGTCGAACGCGGAAGAAAAAGACCGGCATGGCAAGCTGACCAAATGCAAATTGGGCCGCCGCCGGCCCCGTGATCCCCAAGCGCCGGGAGTGGATTCCTGGCGTATCGAAAGATCAACTCCGGGTTTTTACGGGCCCAAGCACGTTGCCGGGCATATAAAGCGGGTGATCCCTCAGCCTTAACCTGATGTAATTGCTGAAATCTCTTCTATGGAAGACCTGTGGAAGCCTCCAGCCAGCGAGTTATTTCCGTTCGGCTTTTTTTAGCTCCCGATCGATCCGAAGCTGGACCCGCCGGATAGCAAGCAGATTGAGCTTGGCCTCGGTCTTTCCCACGACTACCCGCTCGCCGATACGGAATTGCCATTTCCAGATGCCCGGAGCGACCGCGGTCACGCTGTATTCGACGCCCTTGTGAATCATATAAAAATCCCGTTGCGGGTCCCCACCGCTTCAAAATTCAATCCTCATACTTAAAATTGCAATTGTTATTCAGTACAGCTAGACAGAGAGAGTCTGTCACATGCCGGTTTGAACCGGCGAATGGAGCGGGAGAGGCTTGGAATTACCTGCGCGGCCCCAATTCAGGGCGTTAGCCTGGCGCGCCGTTGCGCCAGCTCGCGACAATCTTCAACTGGATGCGACGCACGGCAAATAGCGAAAGCGTTGCCTCGATCTTTCCCGACCCCACCAGGTCGTCGATCCGAAATTGCCACTTCCAGAATGCGCCACTTCCAGGACCCGCCGCTTCCAGAATCCCAAGGCTTCCCATCGTCGTCAGCGCATATTCTGCGCTTTGTGATTCATGGAAATCGCCCGCACTCCTGCAATAGCGCGAGCGGAATGCAAAGTACCATAGATCGCCCGTTCGATAAATAACGGTTGCCGCGCGGGAGCGCGCGCCGGGAAAATCCTCCTCCGCTGCAAGCGTTCAACCCCGCGGACGCGCCCAAATTCCCGGGCCGCTTTCATGCCCGCAAAAAAGCACTGCGCCGCGCAAGCGGAATATCGTCGCTTGGCGGCGCAGGCCTATTCCCCGAGTATGCAATTGCCCAGGCAAGAATTTTGTCTGCGCGCAACGAAAAAGGTTCAACGCCATTCGAGCGAATTTGCCGGGCGATTTGCCCGCTGAAACGGGCGGCGTGGGGCGGACGTATCTGCTCGCGAGGGCGGGGTGGTCCTCCAGATTTTCCCCGCCGTCGGCGACCTCGCTGCATAGCCCCATGCGGCGGGGTCGTTGGGCTGGCGCGGGCGGTCAGCCTTGCTTGCGCAGGAAAAACCGGTGCCGGCTTTTACGGATCGTGCGCTAGATCCTGGTCATGCCGGCGTAGTGTCTGCCGCTGTAGGGGCCGACGTGAACGCCGGTCTTCATGCACTCCGTCTTGGCCGTGCACATCTGAACGCTGTCGGATTGGTCGGCGGAATCGCGAATGCAGGAAGCTGCGTAGGCGCTGCAGGTGTGCGCGATCGCGCGCCGGTTCATTTGCCTGACGTAAGCGGCCAAGCGGCCGCCATCGGACGACTGGCAGCACTTGCCGTTCATTCATTTCGGCAATGTGCGAGGATTTGGCTGGCCCGGCCGAACCATGGGCAGGATGCAGTTGGGCAGGCGACGCGTTGAAGGGAGAAGGCCGCCGACGGCCGCTGCTCTCAATCCTGACGCGATGGATAAGGTTGCCGCGACGGAATGTGGGTTCGCGACGGCGCGTCCCCGGGCCGGACGGGCGGCGGCACTCGCGCGGGCTCCGGTGAGCGGCTGAGGCTCAGGAGCCGGGTGAAGAGATCGGCGCCATGGCGTTGAAGCATTGGCAGGATGGGCTCGTAGGCGGGGGCGGTCATTTGTATCTGCATACGGTGATGCATAGCGCACGCGCCTTGACGGACGGTGCAGGTAAAGCCGCAAGCACATCTAAAATTGTAAGTGATCTCGTTCGGCGTCTACCGTGCAGGCCAGCCAATAACGATGAGGCCGCCCCGGTGGCGGCCTCATCGGAGAGCTAGCCTTTCGGCTGCTCTACATCAGGCGGCCGGGGGCTGGCGTCCGGCGCCTTTTCACTCCTGGCCGAAAGGTCGGCGGCCTTGTCGAGAAAGCCCGCGGCGACATCCGGATCCGTGGTGGCCATTGCAAACTTGAGAAAGGTTGCCGCTTGTTCCGTCAGATATTTTTTTCCCGGCACAATCCTGGTTCCCCTTTACTACCCGTTACTAGCCTTCGCGCTGCACCCGATCCGATTACGCACTGCGGTCGAATCCGTTCCGGAGAAAAAGTACAAAAGTGAACTTAAGGCGGGCCAAGCTTGGCACGATCGTGCGCTCGGCCCTTTTCCGAGCCCATGGTGCCAATGGAACCGAGGGCCGGTCCGGCCGGCAACAGCCGATCAGTCCTCGCCCAGAAGCTTGCCGGTTTCCTTGTGGATGAAATGAAGCCGGGTGCAGGCCAGACAGAGGACGGAAACATACGAATTGGGCCCGTCCTCCGGGGCGGTCGCCGGAAGCCAATGCTGAACGTTCGTGCCCAGCCGTGGACATTTGAACAGGATATGTCGGCCCATGGGCGGGAAATATGCCGGTCCTCCCGCGCCGGGTCACTTCCGTATGTTTGCGTAGTTGGGGGCCGGGCGGCCGGAAAGATGCAGCGTTCGCTTGGGTGAGTATGCCGCGAAACGCAACCACGGCGCTCCTAGGGTTCGGGTACGAAAACACCGTGGTGTTACGGAATCCCCAAGGCGCGTCGAAAGCCCTATGGTGGCTGTCGCCGGGGGCTGCTTTTCATCCCGAACCAATTTGTACCGGCTGGGGGCCGCCTGCGAGGCGGCCCTTTCATTTTGCGCGCAGGCCGGACCAGGGTTTGCTCAAGAGAGGTCGCCGGCCAATGCGGCCCAGGCAGCTATTTCTTTGCTGGCCGGAGCAGGTCATCACGCCGGTGCTGAGGCGGCCCTTTCTGTCCACTTGTATGCACAACGCGAGTTGGGACACCGCCAACTTTAGACTAGGACAGGGCCTCGGAATACGGACGGCAGCCGCAATTGCCGTGCTGCCCTAAACGAAAGAGGCCGCCAACTGAGGCGGCCTTACTCTTCTAGGCTGGTTCTGGCGGTTGAAGTCCCGGCGAGGAAAGCCATTCGTTGATGTGGGAGGCAGTTTCTAGCTGTCTGATCTTCTGGAGCAGCCCGTCCCTCTGAGGACCAGGTTTGAGCTGGGCAATTTGGGCTTCCAGCTTCGCCTTCTCGGCTGCGATATTTTCCTCGAACGTGTGGGGAAGAGATCGGCGACGCTGCATGACACCATCTCTAACCGTAGGGTTTTGCAAGTTCCGATCCTAACATGCAGATGCCCGGCCGTCGGTTCCGAATTGAACAATCCAGATCAGGCCACGGTGAATTTCAAACTAGGCGACTGGGGTCGGAAACAGGCTAGTGCCTTATGGTGCTGTCCTAAGGCGGCCTACGGCCGTTGTCGTTCAAGTTCAAGCCTCCGCGCTGACGAAAATATCGAACGCCTCGTAAGCCTGTTGCGGCGTCTTTCCCTCCTTGAATGCGTTCGGGAAACTGAAGATCGCATTCGCTAGAAGGAATTCATCCGGCACAGGAAACAGGGTGCGAAGTTCGGCGAGCCAGCTCGCGTATGAGGGAGGGTTGAACTTGCCCAAGGTGTAGCTATCGCTGAATGTGTGCATTTAGCTCGGAGCCTTCAGGCCGGGAGATCGCAGCCACTCGCTCAGGTGCGATCCGGTTTCGGCTTGTCGCGCCTTGCGGATTGTGGCCTCCCGAACCTCGCCGGGCGGGAGCAATCTGGCTTGCTCGCGCAGGCGGCAGGCCTCGTCGGCAAGACGTTGCTCTAGGGTGGTTTCAGGTCGTGTGTAGCGGCGTCGCTGCTGCATAGGGCTGTGCTCCGTTCCATAGAGGAAGGCGGGAGCGCAATCGGGCGTTCTCATCACCGATAGAAGCCGAGGGCTGGGCGGTGATCGGGGCAACCTGGCATGTTCGGCAGCCGATATACTGATCAATACAGCTCACATCGCGAAATCGTTAACAACTCAAATTAGGCGCTGTGATTTTCAACTTAGGCCACCAGGGGTCGAAACAGGCCAGTGCCCCAACAAGAAAAAGAACATATTGCGAACATAGAACAAACGTGGTACAAAAATCCCTAGACGAAATCGAATCCAAAAAGCCTCTCGCCGCCGTTTGTCCCGCTCGCGAATCCCCGCCATAAGGAGCACGTATTATGTCCGCCACTGCCCTGCGTATCGTTGAAGGATCCTCCATGGATAAGACCAAGGCCCTGTCCGCCGCGCTCTCCCAGATCGAGCGCCAGTTCGGCAAGGGCTCGGTAATGAAGCTGGGCAAGAACGACCGTTCGATGGACGTCGAGACGGTGTCCTCGGGCTCGCTCGGGCTGGACATCGCGCTCGGCGTCGGCGGCCTGCCGAAGGGGCGGGTGGTCGAAATCTACGGGCCGGAATCGTCAGGCAAGACCACGCTGGCGCTGCACACGGTGGCGGAAGGGCAGAAGAAGGGCGGCATCTGCGCCTTCATCGACGCCGAGCACGCGCTCGATCCGGTCTATGCCCGCAAGCTCGGCGTCAACATCGACGAACTCCTGATCTCGCAGCCCGACACTGGCGAGCAGGCGCTGGAAATCTGCGACACGCTGGTGCGCTCGGGCGCGATCGACGTGCTGGTGGTCGATTCGGTGGCGGCGCTGGTGCCGAAGGCCGAGCTCGAGGGCGAGATGGGCGATGCGCTGCCCGGCCTGCAGGCGCGGCTGATGAGCCAGGCGCTGCGCAAGCTCACCGCCTCGATCAACAAGTCCAACACCATGGTGATCTTCATCAACCAGATCCGCATGAAGATCGGTGTGATGTATGGCTCGCCGGAAACCACCACCGGCGGCAACGCCTTGAAATTTTACGCCTCCGTCCGCCTCGACATCCGCCGCATCGGCGCGATCAAGGAGCGCGACGAAGTCGTTGGTAACACCACCCGCGTCAAGGTGGTGAAGAACAAGCTGGCGCCGCCCTTCAAGCAGGTCGAATTCGACATCATGTATGGCGAGGGCGTCTCCAAGATGGGCGAGATCCTCGATCTCGGCGTCAAGGCCGGCATCGTCGAGAAATCCGGCGCCTGGTTCTCCTATGACAGCCAAAGGCTCGGGCAGGGGCGCGAGAACGCCAAGGCGTTCCTCAAGGCCAATCCCGACATGGTCGCCAAGATCGAGCTGGCGATCCGCCAGAACTCCGGCCTGATCGCCGAGCAGATTCTGGCCGGCCCGGCCGAGCGCGACGCCGATGGCGAGGAGCCGGCGGACGACGAATAAGCTTCAGAAACGCTTCAGGGGTTAAGGCCTAACGTGACAGACGGGTGCTGTAGACGTTGAGTTGCCGACGTCTTCAGCGCCCGTTTTGTTTGGTGGGTAGGTATCATCGGAGAGTGCAATGAAGCCTCTGGTCCTGACCGGCTGGTTGACGCCGGACTTTATAAAGAATGACTTCGCGGACCTCCTGCTGGATCTAGCCTTTTTCGACTTTGTCTGGGGACCGCAGCCCTCATCGGATGAACTCGCAGCCCATCTTGGTCCGCGTCTCGCAAGCCACGACGAAGGCACACACTGGTCGGACTGGGGCGTCCACCGGAAACAGAGCGAAAACAGGACGCACCCTGATGCGAGCCTGGCCGAATTCTGCGAGCAATACGAAGCCGTCGAATTGTGGTTCGACGTGCGACCGAGCGCGCAGCTGAAACTGATCTGGCTGCTTGATTACTTCCGTTCCTATCCGGAAATCGTTGGCAGGTTGAAGCTGCGTCTCGTCGATCTGGATATGAGGGAGCTTGAGACGTTCGGCCGGTGGGACCCGCCGGCTGTTGACGTCACGGAAAGGGAGTTGGCGACGGCGAGCGCGGCCTGGCAGGCTTGGCGATCGCCCACGCCGGTTGCCTGCTTCGATTTGCTCAGAAGGGATTTGAGCGCGTTGCCGCTGCTCAAACCTGTCCTGATCGATCTGCTCGAAGAACTGCCGTCAGGTTCGACAGGGCTTGGCGCCTCGGAAATGCGGATGCTCGAGTTGATCGCGCGAGGGTACTCGCTCACAAATGCGCTCTTCCATCTCTACCAACTGCGGCAAACGCGCATCTTCGGCGAGTGGGAATACGGCTATTTGCTGGATGGGCTTGCGTTTGGCCCGCGCCCTGCCGTGGCAGGCCTCGAGGAGGAACTGCGCACGCTCTCGCGGGAAAATTACCGGGACCGGCACGCCGCTTACCTGCGAAGCGAGCTGTCGATCACCGAATTCGGCAAGGCTGTTCTCGCCCACAAGGAAGACTTCAGCCGGCACAATCCAATCGACCGTTGGTGGGGCGGCACGCATCTGACCAACGATCGGCTCTGGCGCTGGAATCCGGCGCTGATCAAGCCCTGATGCGTACAGTCTGAGCGAGGCGTACCGTGACGCGTTTGATCCTGACGGCAGATTCCTCCAGCGCGGGCGGCGTTGTATCGGCCGGCCACGCCGATCTGGCTGCCGCCATCGAGCTTCGGATGGTTTGGGGGCCACCGCGTTCCGATGCGGAGCTTGCAGCGTTTTTGGCGGCAAGGACAACGCAAAGGCCGGACTCGCAATTGGCTCGATTCCGTGCCGCCGCGACGCCGCCAGAAATTCGGCATCAAGGATCTCGGGTTGATCGAGGCTAGCGAGCATTTTGAAACGGTCGAGCTCTGGATGGAAACCGAGCCGAATGCCCAACTGGTATTGATCTGGCTGCTGGATTATCTCGGCCCGCGGGCGAAAACCTTAAGGATCATTTTGCAGCACGTGGATGTCTCTTTCGGCGAGACAGAACCTGCGCGTCTCGCCGAATGGAAGTTCCCGGGCGTCGCGATCAACGACCATCACCTCGAGATCGCAAGCCTTGCGTGGCAGGCCTACCGGGCGCCGACGCCGCATGCCTGGTTCAATCTGCTCGGGAGGGATTTGAGCATCCTGCCGCAGCTTCGGCGATGTGTGCTGGAAATGCTCGAAGAGCTACCAGCGCGCGCAACCGGGCTCGGCGCGTCCGAACTGCGAATTCTGGAATTGATCGCGGCGGACTACGAGCGTCCGTTCGAGGTGTTTCCGCATTACAGGCAGCGCTTTCAGCGTCGCGTGTTCGGCTACTGGGAGGCTGGTGTTCTCCTGGAAGGGCTTGCGCTTGCTCCGGTGCCCGCTGTGTCGGGCCTCGCGGAGTGGCCGTTCACGCTTGAAATGCACAATTCAAGCGACCGATTGAAGCGATATAAGGAAAGCCGGCTCTCGCTCACCGCGCTCGGCAAGGCCATTTTAGCGGGCACCGAAGATTTCAGCCGGCATAATCCGATCGATCGCTGGTGGGGCGGCACGCGGCTGACCAACGACCGGCTGTGGCGCTGGGACCCCGTCCTGCTCGTGCCGTAGCGTGACCCGCAGGAGGGGGCGAGCGAAAGCGAACGCCTCACCTTAGACCGTAGGATGCGTAGAGCGCAGCGAAACCGATCTCATGCCGCATCGGCGGTGATAACAGCGATGGGTTTCGCTTTCGCTCAACCCATCCTACAAGGATCTCACTCCGCCGCCTGCGCGTAGTCCGCCACCGGCGGGCACGAGCACACCAAATTGCGGTCGCCATAGACGTTGTCGACGCGGCCGACGGGGCACCAGTATTTGTCCGTCCGCGAGGTGCCGGCCGGGAAGCAGCCCTCGGCGCGGCTATAGGCGCGCTGCCATCCGTCGTCGGCGATGTCGTGCACGGTGTGCGGGGCATGGCGCAGCGGCGAGGCCTCGATCTTCCAGCGGCCCTTTTCGACCTCTGATATCTCGTTGCGGATCGCGATCATGGCATCGCAGAAGCGATCGATTTCAGCCTTCGATTCCGATTCGGTAGGCTCGATCATCAGCGTACCTGCGACCGGAAAACTCATGGTCGGGGCATGGAAGCCGTAGTCGATCAGCCGCTTGGCAATATCGTCGACGGTGACGCCGCTCGTCGTCTTGAGGGCGCGGGGATCGACGATGCATTCATGCGCGACGCGGCCCTTCGCATTCTTGTAGAGCACCGGGAAATGCGGATCGAGCCGGCTTGCGATGTAGTTGGCGTTGAGAATCGCGATCTCGGTGGCGCGCGTCAGGCCTTCGCCCGACATCATCAAAATGTAGATGTAGGAGATGGTCAGGATGGACGCCGAGCCGAACGGCGCCGCCGACACCGGACCGACGGAAGCCGGCGCCGTGCCGTCGGTGGCGGGATGGCCGGGCAGATAGGGCGCCAGATGCGCTTTGACGCCGATCGGGCCCATGCCCGGGCCGCCGCCGCCATGCGGGATGCAGAAGGTCTTGTGCAGATTGAGATGGCTGACGTCCGCGCCGTAATCGCCGGGCCGGGACAGACCGACCTGCGCATTCATGTTGGCGCCGTCGAGATAGACCTGGCCGCCATGGCTATGGACGATGTCGCAGATCTCCGTGATGTGCTCCTCGAACACGCCGTGGGTCGAGGGATAGGTGATCATCACCGCGGCGAGATTCTTCGAATGCTTCTCGGCCTTGGCGCGGAGGTCGTCGACGTCGACGTCGCCGCGCGCATCGCAGGCCGTTACCACCACCTCCATGCCGACCATGCTGGCGGACGCCGGATTGGTGCCGTGCGCGGAGGAGGGGATCAGGCACACCTTGCGGTGCGGCTCGCCGCGCGCCGCGTGATAGGCGCGGATCGCCAGCAGCCCGGCATATTCGCCCTGCGCGCCCGAATTCGGCTGCAGCGAGATCGCGTCATAGCCGGTGATGTCGCACAGCGCCTTCTCGAGCCGTCTGAACAGCACGTGATAGCCCCTGGCCTGCTCGGATGGCGCGAATGGATGAAGCGAGCCGAACTCGGGCCAGGTCAGCGGGATCATTTCCGTGGTCGCGTTCAGCTTCATGGTGCAGGAGCCGAGCGGGATCATGGCGCGGTCGAGCGCGAGGTCGCGATCGCTGAGCTTGCGCATGTAGCGCAACAGCTCGGTCTCGGAACGGTGCGCGTGGAACACGGGATGGGTAAGAAACGCACTGTCGCGTTTCAGGGCGGCGGGCAGGGCCTCGCGCGCGGTGATCTCGAATTCGGCATAGGAAAGCTTGCCGCCAAACGCGCGCCATACCGCCTCGACGGTCGCCGGCGTAGTGGCCTCATCCAGCGCGATGCCGAGCGTGCCGTCACCCAGGCGCAGATTGATTTTCTCAGCGTGTGCCCGGACGACGATCTCGCCCTGTTTGGCCCCGACATCCAGCGTCACGGTGTCGAAGAACGCTTCGCTCTTCAATGCAAAACCAAGCTTGCGCAAGCCCGCCGCCAGCACCGCTGTGCGCCGGTGCACGTTGCGCGCGATATGGGTCAGCCCTTCGGGGCCGTGATAGACCGCATACATCGAGGCGATCACCGCCAGCAGCACCTGCGCGGTGCAGATGTTGGAGGTGGCCTTTTCGCGACGGATGTGCTGCTCGCGAGTCTGCAGCGCCAGCCGGTAGGCCGGCGCGCCCCGCGAATCCACAGATAAGCCGACGATGCGGCCGGGCAGCGAGCGCTTCAGCGCGTCGCGCACCGCCATATAGGCCGCATGCGGTCCGCCATAGCCCATCGGCACGCCGAACCGCTGCGCCGAGCCGATGGCGATATCCGCGCCAAGTTCGCCGGGCGAGGCGATCAGCGTCAGCGCCAAAAGATCGGCGGCGACCACTGCGAGCGCGCCCTTGGCGCGCAGCGCGGCGATCGCCGGCTGCAGGTTGCGCACCGTACCTGACGTCCCCGGATACTGCAGCAGGCCGCCGAACACGTCGGCCTTATCGAGATCAGTGAGGGGATCGCCGACGACGAGATTCCAGCCTAGCGGCTCGGCGCGGGTGCGCAGCACCGCGAGCGTCTGCGGATGCACTTCGGCATCGACGAAGAATGACTTTGTCCTGACCTGCGAGGCGCGCTCGGCGAGCGCCATCGCTTCCGCCGCGGCGGTGCCCTCGTCGAGCAGCGAGGCGTTGGCGACGTCGAGCCCGGTGAGATCGCAGATCATGGTCTGGAAGTTGAACAGCGCTTCCAGCCGGCCCTGGCTGATCTCGGGCTGATACGGGGTATAGGCGGTGTACCAGGCCGGGTTCTCCAGAATGTTGCGCTGGATCACCGCGGGCAGGATGGTGCCGGAATAGCCCTGGCCGATCAGCGAGGTGAACACCTCGTTCTGCGCGGCCAGCTCGCGCATATGCGACAGCGCCTCGGTTTCGCTCAACGCCGAGCCCAGATCGAGCGGCGCCTCCTGCCTGATGGAGCCAGGCAGCGTCTGGCCCATCAACTCGGCAAGGCTGCTCGCGCCGACGCTGTCCAGCATGGACTGGATGTCGCGGGGCGAGGGGCCGATATGCCGGCGCACAAAATCGGTGGCGGCTGCGGCAGTGGTCTTGAGCGGCGCGTTCATGGCGTGCTTTCCTTAAGCCGTATGGGCCTTGTAAGCGGCCTCATCCATCAGGCCGCCGAGTTCGCTTTTGTCCGCGATCTTCAACTTGAAGAACCAGGCCTTGCCGCCGGCGTCGGAATTCACCAGCGCGGGCTCGGCGGCGAGCGCTTCGTTGACTTCGATCACCTCGCCAGAGATCGGCGCGTAGACGTCGGAGGCGGCTTTCACGGATTCGACCACCGCGGCGGCTTCGGCCTTCTTCAGGGCGCGGCCGACCTTGGGCAGTTCGACGAACACGACGTCGCCGAGCTGCGACTGCGCATAGTCGGTGACCCCGATGGTGGCGACATCGCCCTCGATGCGGAGCCATTCGTGGTCGGATGTGAACAGCGTGGTCATGAAACTTCCTCTGGCGTTTGAATCAGCGTTTATAGGTGTTGGGAACGAAGGGCATGGAAGCGACCTGCAGCGGCAGGCGTTGACCGCGCACTTCCGCAAAAACCTGCGTGCCGTTCTTGGCGAGCGATGTCGGCAGATAGCCCATCGCGACCGGCGCATTGAGGCTCGGCCCGAAGCCGCCGGAGGTAACCTTGCCGATCGGCTCGGCAGCGGCGCTATCGGCGAACAACAGCGCGCCTTCGCGCACCGGCGCGCGGCCTTGCGCGAGCAAGCCGACGCGGCGGCGCGTTGCGCCGGTTTCGAACTGGGCGAGAATCTTGTCCGCGCCCGGAAATCCTCCGGCGCGGGCGCCGCCGCTGCGGCGGCTCTTCTGCACCGACCATTCCAACGCGCCCTCAACCGGCGTCGTCGTGGTGTCAAGGTCATGGCCGTAGAGGCACAGGCCGGCCTCGAGCCGCAAGCTGTCACGTGCGCCAAGGCCGATCGGCAACACGTCAGGGTTTTGCAGAAGCATCGTCACCAGTGCCTCGGCCTGTGCGGCCGGCACAGAAATCTCAAAGCCGTCCTCGCCGGTGTAGCCGGAACGTGAGACGAAGCAGTCGAAGCCGGCGACCTTGCGCGGGCCGCTATCCATGAACCGCATGGCGGTGACGTCGGCACCAAGTTTCGCCAGTGCCGATTCCGCCTTTGGTCCCTGCAGTGCAATCAGGCCGCGATCGCTCAGAGAATCGATAATGCAGCTCTCGGAGAGATGCGCGCGCAAACGCGCTTCGTCCTCGGCCTTGCAGGCGGCGTTGACCACCAGAAACAGGTGGTCGCCGAAATTCGCCACCATCAGGTCGTCGAGAATCCCGCCGTCATTATTGGTGAACTGGGCGTAGCGCTGCCGTCCCGGCGGCACCGCCACGATGTCCTGCGGTACCAGCCGCTCCAGCGCCAGCGCCGCGTCCTCGATCCGGCCCGATTTCGCCCGCAGCGCGAGCTGGCCCATATGGGAGACGTCGAACAGGCCGGCGGCGCTGCGCGTGTGCAGATGCTCCTTCAGCACGCCGGCCGGGAATTGCACTGGCATCTCATAGCCCGCGAACGGAACCATCTTGCCGCCGCGCGCCACATGGAGCGCGTGCAATGGGGTGCGTTTAAGGGGAGATTCGTCGCGTGCCAGCATCCGTTAGGCCCTCATGGGTTCCGGAGACCAGCCTCCGAAAACCCTAAGAAAGCCCCATCTGTCGCTGTGCCTGAGAGTATTATCCCGTCGGCGGACGCCCTGGGCACATGCCGCCCGGCGTCACTTTCCAGATGCTATTTCGTCACGCGGTCCGTTTGCCTGAGAGTTTCCGGGGCGGTTGCTCCTTCGGCGCCGGCGCTGAAGCCGATCTCTCCCGACGTGACGTCTTACAGATAAGAGGGAAACACAGGCCTGCCAAGCCTGTCAACGCAGCCGCAGCATTATCAACGGGATGTGCGTGCCCATCTTGTGTGCTGCGGCAAGCCTATGATCCGCCTGCACAGTTTCTGGACACCGCAGGCGGCCTTGTCTAAAAGCGTTCCGCCGGAGGGTTAAGGGCTGGTTGCCGCCTGATCCGGCCCTTTGCCCGATTGGATGAACATGAGCAGCGTCAACGACATCAGGTCGACCTTTCTGAACTTCTTCAAGGAGAACGGCCACGAAATCGTGCCGTCGTCGCCGCTGGTGCCGCGCAACGACCCAACGTTGATGTTCACGGCGGCCGGCATGGTGCAGTTCAAGAACGTCTTCACGGGGATCGAGAAGCGTTCCTATCAGCGCGCCACCACCGCGCAGAAGTGCGTGCGTGCCGGCGGCAAGCACAACGACCTCGACAATGTCGGCTACACCGCGCGCCATCTCACCTTCTTCGAGATGCTCGGCAACTTCTCCTTCGGCGACTACTTCAAGGAGCGCGCGATCGAGCTCGCCTGGAACCTGGTCACCAAGGATTTCGGGCTGAAGAAGGATAAGCTGCTCGTCACCATCTACCACGACGACGATGAGGCGGCGGCCTACTGGAAGAAGATCGCCGGCTTCTCGGACGATCGCATCATCCGCATCGCGACCTCGGACAATTTCTGGGCGGCGGGCGATACCGGCCCGTGCGGTCCATGCTCCGAGATCTTCATCGATCGCGGCGAACACATCTGGGGCGGACCTCCCGGCAGCCCGGAGGAGGACGGCGACCGCTTCCTCGAATTCTGGAATCTGGTGTTCATGCAGTTCGACCAGATGACGAAGGAGGAGCGCGTGCCGCTGCCGCGTCCCTCGATCGACACCGGCATGGGGCTGGAGCGCATGGCCTGCATCCTGCAGGGCGTCGAAAGCGTGTTTGAGACAGATCTGTTCCGTAACCTGATCGACGCGACGGGTTCAGCGCTCGGGCATGGTCCCAAGAAGGATAACATCGCGTCGTTCCGCGTCATTGCCGACCATCTGCGTGCGTCGTCGTTCCTGATTGCCGACGGCGTGCTGCCGTCGAACGAGGGCCGTGGCTATGTGCTGCGCCGGATCATGCGACGCGCCATGCGCCATGCGCAGTTGCTTGGCGCGAAGGAGCCGCTGATGCACCGCCTGGTCTGGGCGCTGGTCCGCGAGATGGGCCAGGCTTATCCGGATCTGGTGCGTGCCGAGAGATTGATCGAGGAGACACTGCGGCTGGAAGAGACCCGCTTCCGCAAGACGCTGGAGCGTGGCCTGTCGATCCTCGACGAGAAGAGCGCCGGCCTGAAGAAAGGCGACATGTTCGACGGCGACACCGCGTTCACGCTGTACGACACCTATGGCTTCCCGCTCGACCTGACGCAGGACGCGCTGAAGTCGCGCGGTATCAGCGTCGATCAAGCGGCGTTTTCGGACGCGATGGAGCGGCAGCGCGTCAAGGCGCGCGCGTCGTGGGCCGGCTCGGGCGATACCGCCAGCGAGGCCATCTGGTTCCCGTTGCGCGAAAAGCTCGGCGCCACCGAATTCCTCGGCTACGACACCGAGAGCGCCGAGGGCGTTGTGACTGCACTGGTGAAGGACGGCGCGGATGCCGACAGCCTGAAGACGGGTGAGAGCGGCGCGATCGTGCTGAACCAGACGCCGTTCTATGCGGAGTCCGGCGGCCAGGTCGGCGACATCGGCCTGCTGACCGGCGACGGCGTCAAGTTCCGCGTCACGGACACGCAGAAGAAGGCGGGCGATCTGTTCGTACATCTGGGCACGGTGGAGCAGGGCACGCTGAAGGTCGGCAGCGCGCTGCAGCTCGAAGTCGATCATGGGCGCCGGTCTTCGATCCGCGCGCATCACTCGGCGACGCATCTCTTGCACGAGGCGCTGCGCCAGGTGCTCGGCGATCACATCGCCCAGCGCGGCTCGCTGGTGGCGCCGGATCGGCTGCGCTTCGACTTCGTACATCCGAAGCCGATCACGGCGGAAGAACTCGCCCGTGTCGAGGACATCGCCAACGATGTGGTGTTGGAGAATGACGAGGTCACCACCCGCATCATGGCGGTGGATGATGCCCGCGAGGCCGGCGCGCGCGCCCTGTTCGGCGAGAAATATGGCGACGAGGTCCGCGTGGTGTCGATGGGCAAGCAGGATCGCGCGCACGGCCAGAACGCGCTCGGCTGGTCGGTCGAACTGTGCGGCGGCACCCATGTGCGCCGTACCGGCGATATCGGCCTGATCTCGGTCACCAGCGAAAGCGCGGTGTCCTCGGGCGTGCGCCGCATCGAGGCGCTGACCGGGCGTCACGCGCGCAAGCACGCCAACGACACGATGGCGCTCGCCAGGAACGCTGCAGCGGAGCTGCGCACCTCGGTCGACGACATGCCCTCGCGCATCGCGGCGCTGATGGAAGAGCGCAAGAAGCTGGAGCGCGATCTGTCGGATGCACGCAAGAAACTCGCGATGGGCGGTGGCGCCACCAATGGCGGGGGCGCGGCCGGCGGCGTGCGCGAAGCGGGCGGCGTCAAGCTGCTGGCACGCGCGGTCGAGGGTGTCGAGA